>CAZSYW010000036.1:0-8922 GCA_964611315.1 uncultured Rhodospirillaceae bacterium | reverse complement strand
CAAACAGTCATTTAGGCTCCATAGAAACACGGGGATTTCCCTATTAAAGTCGGCACACTTAGGCAGCACGGGGTTGAAATTGCGCCGCTTCAGTCGACTCATGAAGGGCAGTTGTGGATGACTCGCCTCCAGAAATCACCGTCGCAACAGCGTCGAAATAACCTGTCCCGACTTCCTGTTGGTGACGCGTCGCAGAATACCCTCGTTCCGTTGAAGCGAACTCGTCATTCTGCAACTCAGCATATGCCGCCATACCACGCTCCCCATACCCCCGGGCAAGTTCAAACATACCGTGGTTAAGACTATGAAATCCGGCCAATGTTACGAATTGGAACTTGTAGCCCATCGCGCCTAGTTCGCGTTGAAACTTTGCTATCTCTTCTTGGCTCAAATTGGCTGACCAATTGAATGAAGGAGAGCAATTGTAAGCCAGCATCTTTTGCGGATAGCGATCTCGGATTGCCTCCGCGAAAAGACGTGCCTGTTCAAGATTGGGGGTTGAGGTTTCCATCCAGATAAGATCTGCATGGCTTGCGTACGCTAGACCACGGGACAAGCAACGCTCAAAGGCAAGCCCACTTTTCAGGCGATAAAATCCTTCTGCCGTTCGCTCACCAGTAATAAAATCGGCGTCCTGTTCGTCAACATCGCTTGTAATCAATTTCGCACTTTCAGCATCCGTGCGGGCAACTACCAAGGTAGGGACACCCATTACGTCCGCAGCAAGACGTGCCGCTGTCAGAGTACGGACATGTTGCTTGGTGGGAATCAATACCTTCCCGCCCATATGGCCACATTTTTTTTCGGAGGCTAGTTGATCCTCAAAATGAACCGCCGCCGCTCCAGCCTCAATGTAGGCCTTTGTAAGTTCAAACGCGTTGAGACTGCCACCAAACCCAGCTTCGGCATCAGCAATAATCGGCGCAAACCAATTAATCTCACTTTCTCCGCTCATATGGGTGATTTGATCAGCGCGTTGAAAACAATTATTGATACGTCGCACTAAGTCTGGACCGCTGTTTACTGGGTACAGGCTTTGATCAGGGTACATCGCGCCCGCTGAATTTGCGTCAGCCGCGACCTGCCAACCGGAAACATATATCGCTTTAAGGCCTGCACGAACCATCTGCATTGCCTGGTTACCAGTTACGGCTCCCAAGGCGTTCACATAAGGTTCACGGCCAAGCAGTTCCCATAGGCGGTTGGCTCCGAGACACGCCAAGCTGTGCTCCAATCGCACGGACCCTGCCAGAGCCTTTACTTGATCTAGGCTGTAATCCCGTTCAATACCTACGAAACGTCCTTTTGTGGCCTGAGTCAGGCGCTCGAATTCACCGCTCATAACAATTATTCCTTAAATAATTAGCATTCGGTCCTGGTTTGATAATGGGTACGCCATTAACAAATGACAACTTATAAATTTAAGCCTAATTGTCTATAACTAATTGATAGTAATAAGGTTATTTTGTTAATATTTCATTTGTTACAATTTTGATATTGTAAAGTTTGTAAATTTTCTTTATCCTAATGTCACCCACGATGGCTGATAACACCCAAATAAAGGACGGGATATGAGTGTGATGGAAAAGAAAGCGATGATCGGCCATAAAATCCGCCGCTTTCGGCTAGATCAGGATCTCAACCAAACCGAGATGGCTGAACAACTCAGCATATCACCGAGTTATTTAAACCTCATCGAACACAATCAACGTCCGGTGACAGTCCCTCTTTTATTTCGTCTCAGCCAAACATTCGAAGTAGATATTCGAGAATTTGCCGAGGACGATGATGCTCACCTTGCCTCCGATCTCACAGAAGTTTTTGCCGACCCCCTGTTTCAGACTCAACCTGTCTCTCAACGGGACATAAAAGACCTCGTTAATGCGAGTCCGACGGCGGCCAGGGGATTCCTGGATCTATACAAGGCTTACAGTAATCTGCGCGAAGATGCCGAGACTTTAAACCATCACCTAAGTGAACAGGAAAAGACCATTCCGACACACAGCGCAGCCGCCGCGATAGAAGAAGTCAGAGAATATCAGGAGACACAACTAAACCATTTCCCATCACTGGAGAGTGCTGCGGAAGTCCTTCGTGGAGAACTCAACGCGACTCCAGACACGCTCTGCATTCGTTTGACCGAGCACTTAGAGCAACACCATTCAGTTATAACCAAGATCATGCCTTCAGAAGTCATGGGGAATACCCTCAGGCATTATAGACGACACGAACGCCGTGTGCTTTTGTCTGAATCGGTACCTGCATCTGGCAGAATATTCCAGCTTGCCGTGCAAACAGTGTTGTTCGAGAATGGAGATCTCCTCAACCGTATCGTGGAGAATGCGGATCTAAAAGCATCGGATGCCAATGGGATCTTACGAACTAGTCTTGCCAACTATTTTGCCGGTGCCGTAATGATGCCGTACGAAGCCTTTCATGCGGCAGCTGCTGAACTAAACCATGATCTTGAACTTTTGCAACAGCGTTTTGGAGCGAGCTTCGAACAGATTTGCCACCGTCTAACCACTCTTCAAAGGCCTGGCCGGAAGGGCATTCCATTTTTCTTTATTCGTGTAGACAAAGCAGGGAATGTCTCTAAGCGACTTAGCGGAGGAGGTTTTAAATTTGCTAGATTTGGTGGCCCCTGCCCTCGTCTGATTGTGCATGATGCGTTTTCGACACAGGGACGAATACTGACCCAAATAGCAACCATGCCGGATAACACTTCCTTTTTCACCATCGCACGCACGGTCGATCCGATTGCAGGCTGGGCAAGCGACGGAACAACGCTTTCTGCAATTGCACTCGGTTGCGAAATTCACGAGGCGAAGCAAATCGTCTATGCGACGGGGTTAGACCTGAAACGTCCCACCACTGGGACTCCGGTAGGAGTTAGCTGCCGTGTCTGTGAGCGCCTAGATTGCAACCAGCGTGCCCACCCGCCACTTCATCAAGCACTACGTATTGACAACGACCTGCACCGCACGACGCCATTTTTATTTGCGCAATAGGGGCTGTAGAGACTTTAAAAAAACAAACCCAGTCCCTTCTCAAACTGCCGCTCCATTGCTATTGTAAACGGTTCGGGTCCAAGGAGTATACGTTATGCCAAAGGTTCTGAACGAAGCCGCCATTAAACAGTACAAAAACGATGGATACTTTTCCCCAGTCGAAATTATATCAGTTGCGCAGACGGAAAACTTGAGAACCCAACTTGAAGCCTTTGAAAGCAAGCAAGGTTATCCCATCGAGGGCTCACAACGAACCAAGACACATCTTTTGTTTAAGTGGATTGACGACCTCATGCGTCACCCCGTCCTGGCCGATGCGGTTGAAGATTTAATTGGCCCTGATATCCTTTGTTGGAACACGGCGTTTTGGATTAAAGAAGCACAAACACCGACCTATGTTGGCTGGCATCAAGATTTGCAGTACTGGGGCCTGGACAACGACAAATTGGTAAGTGTGTGGGTGGCATTGTCCCCTGCGACCGTAGAGAGCGGATGCATGAGGGTGATGCCGGGCAGTCACAAGCAATTGCTGCCACATGCTGAGACCTATCATGACGATAATATGTTAACCCGGGGACAGGAAATTACCGTGGTCGATGATGAAACGAAAACTGAATCAATGCCGTTAAAACCTGGGCAAGCATCCTTCCACAACGTCAAATGTGCACATGGATCAGGCCCTAACGTCTCAGATGATCGACGCATAGGTATATCCATGCATTACATGCCCACTCACACCAAACAGATGCTCTCAAGGTGGGATAGCGCAGCTCTTGTGCGCGGGCAGGATCTGTACAACAATTTCGTCCATACCCCTATACCCACTTGCGACTTTGATCCAGAAGCAGTGGCCTTTCACAAACGCGCCAGCGACACGCTTCGGAAAATTGTGTACAAGGACGCAGAGCAGGAATACCGGCCCACACTTTGACAAATTCAAAAATCGGCGACATGGCACCACACCGCTAATGACTAACTGCCAATACTCAGCGCCTCTCTGCCACAACAGTTGTGAAGTAGGAGTGATATAACTATGCACCCAACCATTACCCCAACAAAAGCAACGCTAGGGGCTACCATCACCAATGTCGATCTCGCAAACATGGACGAATCGACATGGCAGGTTGTAGAGAATGCATTTCACGAGTTTGGGAGTCTCATTTTTCCAAAGCAACACCTCGAGGAAGAAGCACAGGTCATTTTTGCAAAACGGTTTGGTGATTTAGAACTTTTGTATCCGGACGATAAAATAGAAGCCGTTTCCATAAGCAATCAGAAAGACGACGGTTCTGTCTACGGATCTGAAGACTTTCGGTACAAAACTCTGCGCGGTAATGAAGGATGGCACACAGACAGCTCATACATGCCACTCGCAGCCAAGGCCTCGATTTTGTCTGCGCAAGTAGTACCCCCAACGGGTGGTGAAACAGAGGTGGCCGACATGAGAGCTGCCTATGACGAACTTGATGAAGGCATGAAAGATCGCATCAGTGACCTCAAGGCATACCATTCTTTGTACCAGTCACAGGCAAAAATTGGATATGAAATTGAGACTGATGCAGGCTATGGCTATCACACCAAAGGCGCCCCTCTCCGGCCGCTTGTTAAGACCCACCCTGTTACGGGAAGAAAATCTTTGTTTGTTGGTCGTCATGCTTATGAAATCCCGGGCATGACAAAGGAAGAAGGACAGAAACTCTTAAATGAACTTGCGACCTTTGCCTGTCAACCACCGCGCATATATACGCACCACTGGCAGCCAGGAGACGTTCTTATGTGGGACAACCGATGCGTCCTGCACAGAGCACGACCATATGATTTCTCAAAAGTTCGCATCCTCCGGCACACCCGGGTTGCCGGCGACCCGAGAACAGAGCTCGTCGAGACAGGACGTGATGACCGTGCTAAGGACTTCAAACCGTCGAGCTCAAACCGTCCGGAGCCAGACTCAGCCCAATTGAATTCAACTAGTTTTTGAGAATCTAAAAATCAGCATCGCGTCGTCTCCGCCGTAAACAAACAAACTGATGTCGCACTCTTTCGACTGCAGTTTTTTCAATAGGTAATGGCCTAGCCTCTGAGCCGTTTGCCAACCGAAACGGTAACACACCAAGTATTGTGCATAACAGCGACAATTTTAGATTTAGATTCTGTCCCAAAAATGAGTTTCATTGATTATTGGCAATACACCTGAATGGTCTTACATCCCGACTGACCGGCCCCACATTTCCCTACGCGTCAACAACATGGCTTGCCGCTTGGGAGACGGCGTTTAGGGTACAATCTAGGTCCTCTTCGGTTAACACCATTGAGACATAAAATTTGGTGTCGGACTTAAGAACGCTATTCTTGCGAAGGTAAGAGTTGAATTGCTTTGACCGCTTAGCATCGCACCCGAGCACGCCCCGGTAATCGTGCACGTCGTCTCTCGTAAATACGACATCGAACATCACAGGGTCACCCAAAATACGATGCGGGACTCCCGTGGTCCGTAGGTGTTTATTAATTCCCTCGATGACCGTCTTACCATTCTTCCGAATGCGTTCATAACTGCCCGGACGACGTAAAATTTCTAGCGTTTTTAATCCCGCAACTGCGGCAACGGGATTCCCACTCAAAGTTCCGTTTTGGAAAGTAAATCCATCGTCCCCGGACTTTTCTTTGTCAAAGTGGCCCATAATTTCAGTTTTCCCGGCGATTGCTGCGAGCGCAAAACCCCCACCAATAATCTTGCCAAGAGTACAAAGGTCAGGAATTACACCATACCGTTCCTGAGCTCCGCCGTATGCAAGACGGAACCCTGTTACTACCTCGTCAAAAATTAAAACGATCCCATATCTGTTCGTCAACTCGCGTAGCGTCTCAAGAAATCCAGGCTTCGGGGGAAGCAGTCTTTGAAGAGGCTCAACAATCACGGCTGCAATATCTTCGCTATACTCAGCAACGATCTCCCTTACAGCACTAGAGTCATTGAATGGCGCTACCAGCACCTGATCGCGCACGCTGTCCGGTATTCCAGCGGAATCTGGGTGGGCAAGCGGAAAGTTTTGGAGTCTCGTTGGAGCCAGACTCATAAGCCCCTCTGCAGACATTCCATGAAATCCCCCTTCAAATTTCAAAATTTTGTCCCGGCCGGTGCGCGCCCGTGCCAGACGTATCGCGTACATATTGGCTTCACTTCCTGTGCTAACATAACGAACCTGCTGCGCACAGGTGACAGCACTGCAAATTTTCTCTGCTAACTCTATCCCCCTTGAGTTGTTAGCAAAAAACGTCGTACCTCTTCTGAGTTGTTCTTCGACCACCTCTACGACCTCGGGGTGGGCATGACCGAGAATTAGAGGGCCGGACCCAATAAGGTAGTCAATATATTCAACACCGTTCTCGCCCCAAACGCGGGCGCCGCGGCCTTCACGTATTACAATGCTTGGATCAAAATTGCCGTACCCACCCGCCGGCAAGACTGCCCGGGCACGTTCAACCCAGTCAACTTGTGTGGCTTTCTCACTCATGACGCCGGCAAAAGACGACCCTTCATCCCATGTCGATCTATGAGACGCTCAATAAGCCCACTCGACTTTGCATGTCCGACAAAGTCTTCCAGAAAAGCTAAAGCAAACCGTTTCTCAACTCCGGTACCAACTGCCTGCTGGACAGCCGTAAAACGCCCATCCAGGATCCGAGATCCAGGAAATCTTTCCACATCAGACGTCAAGCCAGGCCTCAGCCCAGCCAAAGCATCTAGTTTCTCATTTTCGAATAGATCCACTGCCGCTGGAAGCCCTTTTGCCCTGACCAAAGACGCATGCTGCAGATTCCGAGTTAAATAAAGATCGTAGGCACTTCTCTCGGAAACCGCGATACGGACGCCAGGCCTGTCAATATCGCCAATGGCCTGCACTCTGGAATCTCCCGGCACTAAATAAGTAGCCTCTATCTCCACGTAGGCCGGAGTGAAGGCGATGCTTTCAGCCCGGGCGGGCTCGGCGGCTATTAGGCCAATATCCCAGATATCTGCTACTGCCGCATCGGCCAACTCTCCAGGAGAGGAGAAAGACACTAACTCAACCTCCAGGTCTAGCCGAGAGGCGATGGCCCGCGCCATATCGGGCGCCAACCCAATCGGCCCGCCGGCAGAGTCTTTTCCTGTCACCAACAGAAAATTCGATAGGTTGATACCGGCGCGCAAAACCCCGCGCGGCGCGAGCTCAGAAACCGCATCCTGGAAATCCATGGCAACTTCTTTATAAATCCTGATCAGTCGTCAATTCTATATCAACGTGCGCAAGGAGTCTGTCACCAATCTCTAGCAACAAAAGCTTACCAAGACCAAATTCTTGCTCATCTTGTCGTTTCACACAATATAACCGCGCATGAATTACGCTCATGAAACACTTGCGAACAGTTGGGTCAATGTACAAGATACGCCCAACCGACTTAAATATCCCGTTGTAGGCGCTATCTGTTAAACAAGGATTGAAATATTGATTGTGTCTCCAGGATCGAGAAATAAAAGCGAACGCCCCCCTGAAACCGATGGAACATGCGACGCCGTCATTGTGGGCGCCGGGTTTGCCGGCATGTATATGCTCTATCGACTCCGAGAACTTGGTCTCTCCACCCGAGTCTATGAAGTGGGCGGCAACGTTGGCGGAACTTGGTACTGGAACCGTTATCCGGGTGCCCGCTGCGATGTGGAGAGCATGCAATACTCCTACACTTTCTCCGAAGAATTGGATCAAGACTGGAGCTGGCCAGAGAAATACTCAGCACAACCGGACATTTTGAACTACGCAAACCACGTGGCCGATCATTTTGATTTACGAAAAGATATTCTTTTTGACACACGAGTGATCGCCGCGACCTTCGACGAGAACAAAGAAAGGTGGGTCGTTGAGACCGACCAGGGAGATCGCGTTACCGCTCAGTTCTGCATCATGGCAGTCGGATGTTTGTCAGCTGCTAATTTTCCACCGTTCAAGGGAATAGATGAATTCGAGGGGTCCATTTATCACACCGGCGAATGGCCACATGAAAAAGTCAACTTTAGTGACCTCCATGTTGGAGTAATTGGCACGGGTTCTTCCGCTATTCAATCTATTCCGATCATTGCGCAGGAGGCCGCGTCACTAACCGTATTCCAACGCACACCCAACTACTCGGTACCCGCATGGAATACTAAGATGGACGCGGCGTATGAACAGAAGATAAAAGCGAGTTATCCTGAATTTCGCGCAAAAGCCCGTGCTCGTCCGGCTGGATTTTATTTTCCCGTCAATATTGAGTCGGCACTAGACGCAAGTCCCGAAGATCGGAGAAATCAGTTCGAAAAACATTGGAAACACGGCGGTCTACCATTCCTTGGGTCGTACGGCGACCTTCTGTTTGAAAAGGAAGCAAACGATACGATTGCCGAATTTGCACGTGAAAAAATTCACGCCTGCGTGAATGACCCTGACACCGCCGAATTATTGTGTCCGGACAACGTTTTTGGATGCAAACGTTTGTGTGTGGATAGCGGATACTATGAGACTTACAACTTACCCCATGTGCAATTAATAGACATTTCTCAAAATCCGATTGATGGTTTCACGAAAAAAGGTGTTGTAACGGGTGGGACAGAGTATGCCTTTGACGCAGTTATCTGCGCCACCGGATTTGCTGCCATGACGGGGTCTTTCGACAAAATCCAAATCACCGGAAGGCATGGGCTTATGCTAACGGAAAAATGGAAAGCTGGACCAAGAACCTATCTGGGCCTGTCATCGGTGGGTTTTCCAAACCTCTTTTTAATCACTGGTCCGGGAAGTCCATCCGTACTCGCGAATATGATCCCAGCAATAGAGCAACATGTCGACTGGATGGTCGACTGCATAGCTCATATGCGAGATATCGATGCCAAGACGATCGA
>CAZSYW010000035.1:0-15218 GCA_964611315.1 uncultured Rhodospirillaceae bacterium | reverse complement strand
CTCATCTTGCTGAATTAGACACAGATGATGCGGCAGAGGTGCTTGAGGAGCTCGATGCCGTCGAACAAAAAAGAGTTTTAGAAGCACTACCTCCTGCTGATCGCGAATTGGTAGTCGAAGCACTCTCGTTTCCAGAGAGTAGTGCGGGGAGAATGATGCAACGCAATTATGTTGCAGTACCCGAGTATTGGACCGTTGGTCAAATTATCGATTGGCTTCGGAACAGCGACGATTTACCAGAGGAGTTTTATGAACTGTTTGTTGTAGACCCTGGACATAAACCTGTCGGTGCTGTGCCCTTGAGTCGGGCAATGCGGACGAAGCGTCCCACTCCTGTGGCGGATATCGTGAGTGGGGTGCAAAAACTCTTCCCAGTGGAGATGGATCAAGAGGAAGTTGCCTTCCAATTTGAGCAGTATGATTTAACTTCTGCTGCCGTAATTGACTCCAGTGGACGCTTGGTTGGTCAAATTACGATTGACGATGTGGTTGATGTGATTGAAGAAGAGCACGAAGAGGATTTGCATCGTCTCGGCGGTGTTAATGCGGATGGTGATCTATTTCGTAGCGCTGGTGAAACGGCTCGTCGGCGTTCTGGCTGGTTATTGGTTAATTTGTTTACAGCTCTGCTCGCCTCTATCACGATTGCGTTATTCGCAGATACTATTGAGCAAATCATTGCTTTGGCGATTTTGATGCCAATTGTTGCGTCGATGGGCGGGAACGCTGGAACCCAAACCCTGACCGTAGCGGTCCGCGCTCTCGCTACTAAGGAGCTAACCACAGCAAACGCGTGGCGTATTTTTTGGAAGGAAACTGTGGTAGGTGGGTACAATGGTATTTTCTTTGCGATTCTGGCCGGTGCGTTATCATATTTTTGGTTTGAGGAGCCAATGTTGGGTATTGTGATTGGACTTGCTATGATTGTGAATCTGATTGTGGCGGGCATATCGGGTTTGCTAATACCAGTGGCCATGTGGCGGACCGGAATGGACCCTGCAATTAGTGCCGCCATATTGCTTACTACGGTGACTGACGTAGTTGGGTTTTTTGCTTTTCTTGGACTTGCTAAAATCATTCTGCTTTGATGTTAAAATGGTACCTTTCCAGATTCAAAATCTAGATCATGTTGTGATACGGGTCCGTGATCAAGAATTGATGACAAGGTTTTTTTGTGAGGTGTTGGGTTGCTCCATTGAGCGTAGTATCGACGTTGCCCCGATGAACCAACTAAGGGCCGGTGCGAATTTGATCGATTTGGTCAGTATTCCTAGGCCAATCGAGGCAGAAAATCTCGGAGATTTGGACGTGAAAGGTCACAATATGGATCATTTTTGCATACGAATTGAGCCATTTGATGAAAAAGTTTTGTTGGATCATCTCCGAGATCATGGCATAAAACCTAGCCCGGTAGAACAGCGCTTTGGGGCAGAAGGGCTGGGCCCATCAATATATTTCAATGACCCAGAGGGGAACCGGATAGAGTTAAAAGGACCCCCTCCAGAGGGTTGATTTCGGGAACATTCTTTTCAAAAAGTGAGTTAGTGTGTCTGTTTGCCGTCGCCTCCTTGTAGAAAACGGCTCCCCTACTAATAAGGAACCATAAGAAGATGCTTGATGATGCCGGGCAGCGTGATGCTGATATCGAAGTTAAAAGCGCCTTTGTAGATGAGCTTAAGAGTGCCATAGGCAAGGTGATTGTAGGTCAAGAATATATGATCGAGCGTTTGCTCGTGGGTTTGCTCGCTAATGGTCATGTTTTGGTTGAAGGGGCTCCGGGCTTGGCGAAAACGCTCGCTGTTACTACTTTGGCACAAGCGTTGCGTGCTGAGTTTCAGAGGATCCAATTTACCCCGGATCTTTTACCAGCTGATTTAGTTGGGACGCTGATTTACGAGCCAAAATCGGGAGATTTTCGTGTCCGAAAGGGTCCAATATTTTCCAATCTTGTTCTAGCGGATGAAATTAATCGCGCACCTGCAAAGGTGCAAAGTGCACTACTAGAAGCAATGCAGGAAAACCAAACGACCATTGGAGAGGAGAGTTTTCCTCTCCCGCAACCTTTTTTGGTTTTAGCCACACAGAATCCGTTGGAGCAAGATGGGACTTATCCGCTCCCTGAGGCACAGATGGATCGGTTCATGCTTAAACTCCGAATAACTTATCCAAACAAGGAGGAGGAGCTTGAAATTATGGACCGCGTGGCTAGGACAAAAGGAACTGCCTCTATAGATGCAGTCCTATCTACAGAGGAGATAATGTCTGCGCGGGCCACTGTGGACAAAGTGTATGTCGATGAAAAACTGAAACGATACATTATCGATGTGGTCCATTGTTCGAGGGACCCAGAAGCATATGATTTAGATATCAAAAAATTCATAGAATATGGTGCCTCTCCGCGAGCGAGTATCTATTTAGCTCTCGCGGGAAAAGCGTACGCATTCATGCAGGGCCGCAACCATGTTGTCCCACAAGATATAAAAACCATTGGGCATGATATATTGCGACACCGGATTATTACTACATATGAAGCAGAAGCCTCGAGCGTCGTATCAGAGGATTTGATAGATAAAATATTTGAAACCATTCCAGTCCCCTAACAACCCATGCTACCTACTGAAACATTAGAACAGGCGCGCCGAACCCATATCCGAACGCGCAGGTTGGTTGATGGTGCCTTCGCTGGTGAATATCAGAGTTTTTTCAAGGGGCGGGGCATGGAATTTGCTGAAGTCCGCGAGTATTCTCCAGGTGACGATGTTCGCGCAATTGACTGGAACGTAACGGCACGCGTCGGGCGACCATTTGTTAAACAATATGTTGAGGAACGTGAGCTCACTGTGATGTTGGCGGTGGACTGTAGTGGTTCAACATATTTTACAAGTGCGGATCAGAAAAAGATAGATATTGCTCATGAAGTTGCAGCAGTTCTCGCTATAAGTGCTATCCATAATAATGACAAAGTGGGTCTTATTCTTTTTACTGACGAAGTAGAGAAATACATTCCACCCAAAAAGGGTCGCAGTCGTGCTTTGTTTCTGATACATGAACTACTTTCGTTCAAGCCGAAGAGAGCCGGTACAGACGTTAATAAGGCGATAGAATTTCTGCATCAAACGACGTACCGACGGTCAGTAAGTTTCGTGATTTCCGATTTCTTATCTCCAGATTACGAACGTCCATTGCGTTTGGCTCAAAAACGCCACGATGTCATTCCGATTTGTATTGACGATCCTCGCGAAACGGCTTTACCGAATGTCGGTTTGCTAAATGTGCGAGATTTGGAGACGGGTCGGTACGGGGTTATCGATACAGGTAGTGCATCAGTTCGAGACTTGTACGCGAGCCAACGGAGTCGGTTCGTCACACGTCGTCGTGCCCTTTTTTATAAATTAGGCCTTGATAGTGTCGAATTAAATACGGAACAGCCACATTTTCCTGCCTTGCTTGGTTTTTTTCGACGACGAGAACGTCGATTAACACAGGGTCGTTGACAGATGTGCGGAAAAATTTGGAGTGTGGCTCGAGCCTGGGTTTTTTGTGGGCTCGCCTTTGTTGTGGTATTTGCTTTAACTGAGAGTGTGGTTGCGGTTGAAGACAGGTTTGAACTTGAAGTGCAAACACAAAAAGGAGATGTGGAGCTGGTTGTTAGAGCGGACCGCAAAGAAATAGGAGTTGCGGATCAATTAACACTTAGTTTCACGGTGTTCACACCTCCCAACCGGGTCGTCGCATTTCCCCGAATAGGGGAACAATTAGGCCCTTTTCGCGTTGTTAGCCACAGCTCAGTCCGCCCACAAAAAGACTCAGGATTGGATCGTGAGGAATGGCGCCAAGAGTATATATTGGAGCCGAATGCGGTCGGTGAGGAAAAGATCCCACCGATGGCGATCACTGTTGGGGCGTGGGAACGTTCCATGTCGGTTGCCTGTCGTTATCTGGATATACAGGATAGAGATGTTGAAGGTAAGTGTGATCGCACCACGGAGGCGCCCCCCCCGCAAACCTTGATGATCAAAACGCCACCTTTAACGCTTTTGGTAACGACGGTTCTTGCAGATGATGCAGACCTTGCAGCGCCGCTTGACATTGCGCCGCCGGTGTCCGTAACAAAACCGCCTGTACGACTAGCATTCTGGGCCATGTGTATTGCGGTGGCCGCAGCGACAGGAGCGGTTTTTTATTGGTTGGTTCGTAGAAAAAGGCGGGAAAGTGTTGGGGTGGCGGCTTCGGGGAGGCCGGCACACGTTGTCATTCTGGAAATGTTGCGGAAGATGCAGGAAGAGGCCCTCCCTGGTTGTGAATCGGTGGATGCATTTTATGTTCGGCTGAGTGATATATTGCGCCGTTACGCGTTTTGGAGGTTTGGGATTAGTGCTAAATATAAAACCACTGAAGAATTGATCGCTAATGCAGAGCTTTCCGATGGCGTCTTGATTGAACATTTGACTTTTGTAAGAGAATTTTTTGGACATTGTGACGTTGTTAAGTTCGCGCGACACCGCCCAGAAGAGTCTACTCAAAATGAGTGCCTGGAAGATGCTATCAGATTTGTCGCCACCACAGGGGATAACAATGTTTTAGTTTTGTCTGAAGATGGGGGCAAATAATGAGGTTTGCGGATCCCCATATGTTGATTCTCTTAATTGTGGTGCCTCTGCTCTTCTTGGTTGAAAGTTGGAGAAGGAGACGATCATCGATAGGGTTTGCGAGTCTAGAGGAAGTGTTTGATACACCAAAGACCTGGGTGATTTACTTGCAAATCCTATTACCGGCGCTTCGTTTTCTTGCCTTGGTTGCATGCGTACTAGCCCTTGGTCGACCCCAGTGGGGTCTCGAGACGACTTCCATATCCGGTGAAGGTATAGCGATCGCTATGGTGGTGGATATCTCTACTAGTATGGGTGCCACTGATCTTGAACTGGATGATAAGAACGTTAACAGACTGGAAGTCGTAAAAAGTGCGTTTCGTGAGTTTGTAGAGGGAGAAAGTAGAGAAGTAGGGGGACGGACGGGAGATTTGATCGGCATGTTTACATTTGCCCGTTATGCAGATGCCTTGAGCCCACTTACTCTCGATCATGAGGCTCTTGTTCGCGTGCTCGACGAAGTAAAAATTGTGGGGCTGCCGGAAGAAGATGGAACCGCGATTGGCGAGGCGCTGGTACTAGCGGCAGAAGAGTTACGCAAGGTGGTAACAACGAGTCGTGTGATGATTCTGTTGACCGACGGAAGCAACAATGCGGGTGAGGTTAGTCCAGCTGATGCGGCCCGTGTTGCAGAGGCTTTTGGCATAAAAGTCTATACCATAGGTGCGGGTAGTCAGGGCCAAACCATGATGCCTCAGGTTGAACGTGATGGCAGCGTTTCATACCATCCGACCCAAGTATACATTGACGAGTACATGCTTACGGAGGTCGCAGAGCTTACCGGGGGAAAATACTTTCGTGCTACGGATCGGAAAGGACTACAGGAGATTTACGGTGAAATTGATCGACTTGAGAAATCGCAGAACGTAGGTGAACAATACCAAAGGTACACGGAAGGTTTCCCTTGGTTTTTGGCCTTAGCTCTGATGGCGCTACTTTCTGAGATTACCCTGGCTACAACCCGACTTCGCAGGATACCATAAGCCAGTGACATTCGATTTCGAACCAATCCTTCTGAGTATTGCTATTCTCTTAGTTCCACTCGTATTTTTGCTTTATTGGAGGTGCTTTAAGGCTCAACATCGGGATGTTCAGGCGTATTTTGGTCGCCGAGTGCTGGAGGCCTATCTGTTAAGTGTAAATCTCCGGTGGATAAAAGCTATTTCGGTGACATCTGCATTTCTCATGCTTGCGATAGCGGTTTCCCAACCACAGTGGGGTAGCCAAATAGAGGATGTTCCGCGTCGTGGAAGAGATATCGTGCTTCTGTTAGATGTCTCAACGAGTATGCTGGCGCAGGATATGATTCCGAATAGGCTTTCTGTGGCCAAGCAAGCGATTGTGCCTTTGGTGGAGGAGTTGCGCGAGGAGGGGGGTCATCGTCTAGGGCTGATCACTTTTGCGGGAAGAGCTAACCTTCAATGCCCATTAACCCACGACTACGATTTTTTTCTGCGAAAGTTAAAGGAGTCCACCATCGACAGTGCTGCTAGAAAGGGGACACAGATTGGTGATGCTCTTAGGCAGGTGGTGGAAGGTTTCGGAGGCATAGAATCGTCCTATACAGACATAATCCTCCTTACAGACGGGGAAGATCACGATAGTTTTCCGCGTGAGGCGGCTCAAATAGCGGCTGGAGCGGGGGCGACTTTGCACGCTTTCGGCTTGGGAGATTCAGTCGATGGTGCAGTGGTTCCTGACCCCGATAAAATCGGGGAAGATCTTCTTTATCGCGGTGAAATAGTGGTTTCACGCATGAATCCCGAATTATTGAGGGAAATTGCCCTGATTGGAGGTGGAAAAGCAACCCCGGTGGGGCTGGGCGAATTTGATTTAAGGACGTTCTATAGTTCAGAAATTGCACCCAAAGATCGCCGTATTATTGATGCGACGAGCACCGAGCGGCCCATTCAGTACTTCCAGTGGTTTGTACTGATTGCTTTAATATTCTTGTCCCTGGAGATGGTGATTGGTGATCGTCGGCAACCCGCGGAGGAACTGGAGTAGCTATGGTAAGAATTTTTGCCCCCATAGCCATGTTGTTTGTTTTGTCGGGATTTATTTCAGGGGACCAGGTGTATCGAGCAATCGAAGAAGGGAACGTATTCTACCTGGACGGAAATTTCGACGCTGCACTAAAGGCGTATGAGCGAGCCGAGAAGGCCAATCCGGAATCTATGGCAGTGCAGTACAATTTGGGGAATACGTATTTTAGGCAGTTCGAATTTGGGCGCGCGACTGAGTCCTATAAACGAGTCTTGTTAGTCAAAGACGCGCGACTCCAGTCTTTGGCCGCTTACAATTTAGGAAATGTCCGTTATCAGCAATCTCTTAATGCCATGCGTACATTTAAAGATGCTATGCGTCATATTAAAATAGCGATTCGATACTACCGTGAAAGTCTGGCGCTAAATCCAGATTTTGCTGACGCCCGTTACAATTTGGAACTGGCGCATCGCCTATATGGTGAGTTTCAACAACAGGGTCTTGTCGTGCAGAGAAATCCCGAAATTAGTGACGAACAAACCTCCGTTGGTCGAGGTCGGCCGATGGATATAGACACTCCCACTCCGTCCGATGGAGATGATCAAGGGATTGACGAAGAGACTGATGAGATGGCGGGGCAGGTAGGTGAGAAAGCCCCTCAAGGAAGCCCCTCCAAGAAGACGCAATCGCAGAGTCAGCCGACGGGGACGCCAAAGGACATTAGCGCTGAGGAGGCAGCGGAAATGGCGGAGCTGGTTCGGGATAAAGCTCTTGCTGCCGAAAGTCGGAGACAGCAATGGAAGCGTGCACGAATGCGAGAGACCGGTGAGGCAAAGACGTGGTGAAATCCTTGAGAAGGCCTGTGAATCTAGACCTTCTGTTTGTCCTGTTTCTCTCCTTTTCAGCAAGCGCGGAAGCAACACAACAAATTAGACCTGATGAAATGGTGCAGGCCGGTTTACAGGTGGCGTGTCAATCTCCTACCTCCGCGCACTTTGAGCAAATAGTGTCTCATTTACCAGGCTCGGAGAAGAGCATTCATTCTTTGATAAACCTTGATAAAACGGGTTGGCGGGCTGAAATTAATATAGGCCCCGATATGCTATTCATCGAGAGGGTAAGGCCTCATATGGCCGCTGGGGAGACAGTTGTGCGTTACGATCAGGGGGGCGATCGGCGTCCTTTGTGGATGGTGATTGCGAGCACTAATTGTCTCGTAAAGACCGTTCGCCGCCTTGACTACGACGAGGATGATACTCCTTCAGCATTACATTATTTAGACGCTCAATTTCGCGAAGTACGGGTAAGCATTGACTTAAATCCCCCAATTCCACCGCATTCGTCCCACAATGGTATTGCGGTGGCAGTAGTCGATACAGGAGTCAATTATTTACTTCCAGAAATTAACTCTCGTTTGTCCCGTGATGAAGAAGGTAGGGTCCGAGGATATGATTTTTGGGATCTGGATCAGAGACCTTTTGACATAAACCCTATTCCGTCTCCGTTTTTCCCATCTCACCACGGCACGGAAATTGCGAGTGTTATCACCCAGCTAGCTTCGGCGGCAACAATTATGCCGTATCGTTTCCCTCGTGCCGAAATGTCTCGCATGGGAGACTTGGTCTCCCATGCCTATGAGAATGGCGCCAGGATTGTCAATGTATCTTTGGCAAGTGCGGAATTCTCGGTATGGAAAGAGTTTCGAGATGCTGTGGCAAAATACCCAGATTTACTGTTTGTTGTGGCCGCGGGAAATGATGCTCGGGACATCGATAAAAAGCCCGTATATCCAGCTGCTTTTAACTTAGATAACCTCCTTGTTGTGACTGCTTCGAACAAAACCGGAGATCTTGTTTCATACGCTAATTGGGGAAGAAAAAGCGTAGATTTAATCGCACCGGCAAAAAGATTGCAGGTGACCGATTTTGACGGTCGGTCAAAATGGGTAGGTGGTTCCAGCTATGCGGCGGCTCGAGTAAGTGGTTTAGCGGCATGTTTGCTGAGTACAAAGCCGGACATGAGCCCGTGGGAGCTAAGAAACAGTTTGTTTGCGAAGGCTAGGTCTATTCGAGGAGGTCGCTTGGTCAGAGTAGGTTTGCTTCCCGAAACAAGATTTTCTGAAGAAGGCGCCTGTAAACAAAGCGGAAAGGCCAGTGGCCTAGAAAAGTCTGTGGTAGGCTAAAACAGCATCTCATTTTCTAAGGCGGGGTCTAGTGTTTAGATTCACGAATGTGTCGGAGTACAATCCGTATCCTTTGCGTCCCAACCTGCACCGTGTCCGGGGTTGCACCATATACTTCACCTGGCGCGACACGGAGCACGTCTTGGTCTTTATCAGTAAATGCTTCGATCATATATCTTTCATGGCGTGCGCCTCCATCCATGACAATAGAAGGAGAGATACGAAACTTCAGAGGAAGTGTGAAATCGGAAACGATACTATATTTAGTGTCCATCTCAATTCCGTCCGCTGGATGGAAAAGTTTCAGGATAAGCCGGTCTCCCTTTGATATCTCTCCCATGAGTTCCGGCGCGATATCGACCTCACCTTCAAAGACTAGGGGGTCCGTTTCCGATTTATTTTGGGCTGTGGCCGTGTCTATTCCGATCACAGCCGATAAAAAGAAAAGACAGAGTACTCGGAATTTAAAGACGGCAGAGAGGGTAGCCATGACAGAGTACGGGTTCCGGCCGACAAGAGCACTCGAATTTAGCCGCGCGTGTACCTATTGAGCCAGTCGTAGTAGTCCCGTAGCCGCTCTCTTTCCGTCCACCCTGTAAACAGAACCTGGGTCTGACGGCGTTGCAGGTGGGTGATTTTCTTATAGAACTCAATCCAGAATTCGACTTTTATCTTGCTGGCTTTCTCTTCGACGATCACTACGTAGGGGGCCATCATATCCTCGACATCATCTCCATCGATGTAGATGCAAAGTTTATTTTCAAGCAAATACCCTTTAATTTCGGTTAAACTTCTTTCCTTGTCCCGCTCAAGGACGATGGCTTCTTCGTACGCGTCAGGGGTGCTGCAGACCCAGGATCCGTCCCAGAGCATCATCGGCTGGTCGTCGTCATCCCAAGCCCATGCCAGGGGTATTAATCCGACGAAGAAAAACAACGCAGCAGTAAGTAGCCTCATCTCAGAACTCCGTTTAGATTAGCAAAAAAAGCACATACACTAGATAAGGGTGCATCTACCCTTCCAGTTTGCATTTTCTTTACCCAATGATTCAAGATATGCGCCTATAGAAGATATTTCTTCTTCATCTAAAACCCCGCCCCAGGGCGGCATATTTTTGTCAGTTCGACCATTCAGAACGATCACAAGGAAATCACAGTAACCCCGCCAAAATATCGTTAAGTCAGCCCCTTTTGTAAATCTAACTCCCACTCCATCGGCATGTTTCCCATGGCATGCTACGCACCATTTGAAGTAAAGTTTCCCCCCACTTTTTATGGCCGTTTCGTCTCCGGCGAGGGGGTTTGATCGGGGGTAGATATCTTCTGCGGCCTGTACGGTCATCCAGTCATTTGTCTGCGATGAGCCAAAAATAAACAAAAGTGGCAGGATAAATAATAGTGTGCGCGGGTAAAACTTGTATGTCACGGCTGATCTCTCCGAGGCATTTTTATGAGGATACTTGGGTGAGAATAAGGGAAAAGAGAAATAAAAAAAAGTGGGACGAGGGAAAGTTCCCTCGTCCCACACACTAGTTAGTATCTATTTGATAGAGAACGCAACGATAGCTGCGGAATCTTTAAGGTTCAGCAAATTACCTCTATCTTTGTTAAGGTTCGTGACCGAATAACCAAAGTATGAACCTTGGCCAGTCACGACACCAATGTACTGCGTCCCTGCAACATCGTAGGAAATAATACCGCCATTATGCGAGGAGCCGTTGTTGAATTTCCAAAGCAAGGATCCATCTTCTGCATCAATTGCTTCAAGATATCCATCATAAGTTCCATTGAACAGCAATCCACCACCCGTCGACAACAAGGCCGAATGGGGAATGATGTCATAACGGCGCGACCAACTGATATCACCAGTGATCGGGTTTTTCGCAGTCAACATCGAATGACTGGACTCGCCCGGCGGGTCCGTTCCAATCCATTCTGCGGCCATGAAGGCTTGAGCAAATGGCTCGGTTGTACGTTCCTCACTACCGGCAGAGATATAATCGGCGCCGCCCTTCGGAGCGATCGTCAACCACATGCACCATTCGGCGTTTGTCCGATAGAACAAACCAGTTTCTGGGCTGTAAGTGCCGTGATTCCAGCTATGGCCACCGTCAATTGCGGGGCAGACAAGGGTTTTTTCTCCGGCTTTTGGCCAAAGCATATTTTCCCACTGACCGGTTTCAAGATTGAAACCAGTGGTCCAGTTCTGCGTTCTCTGAGCTGAATAGATGTTCAATGGTTGCCCACTCTTTGCGTCGTGGACATGAATGAAACCATTTTTGCCCACATGCATGACCACACCGCGGCCATTGTCCTCAAACATCATATATTCACCAGGGGCAGCGTCATAATCATACGGATCACTCGGTGCTTCCTGGAAATGCCAGTTCAGTTTCCCCGTATCGAGGTCTAGTGCCACGGTCGACGAAGTGTAGAGGTTGTCGCCAGGGCGATGGGCATCGACATTCGGATCGCGACAGTCCGCGCCGCAATAGTCGTAGTCCGGATTTGGATTTCCGGTACCCAGAATGATCTGATTGTTGGCGTAGTCAACGGTGCCTGGTTGCCAGGATCCGCCACCACCATACTTCCAACTATCACCACCCCATGTAGCTAAGGCAGCGTCGTCACCACGTCCCGTGGTGTGGAAAGTCCATACGATGCTTCCGTCGTTCGGGTTAATACCAAAAATTTTGCCTTCTACGGGATACTCGCCGCCGTTTTGTCCTATGACCAACAGGTCATCACTGACATAAACGCCAGCACCCGAAATTCCAGCAGTTTCTTTGGTGGAATCAACAATTTCCTCGTCCCAGATTACTTCGCCTGTACGTTCGTCCAACGCGACGAGGTGGCCATCAGCCCGACCCATGTAGACACGACCGCCACCGATCGCTAATCCGCGCGTATGCGAAAAGAACGAGCGTGAAATGATCGCAGGATCCATTTCTGGCACATACACCCACTCCCTATCACCGGTAGCGGCGTTAAGTGACCAAACCGTTGATGGATTGGTGGCTACGTACATATGGCCATCTACCACTATCGGTGTAACATGCATGCCCTGACGGACTTCACCTGGCTGGAATATCCAAGCCGGCCTTAGGTCCTGTACATTTTCTGTGTCAATTTGACCCAGTGGGCTGTAGCGCCAACCGCGAGACTGATCGCGGTCATAATAGCACCAGTTATGTTCCGGACAGTTCCGGATGTTTTCTATGGATGAATCGGCCAACGCCGCTGGCGCGCCGACAGCACCCATCATGGCGACACACGCCGCAACCTGCCAGGACCGCTGCAGCGACCGTGGCAAATCTACTTTGCGCTGTCTTTCCATATTTCGTCCTCCCTTTCATTAAAGAGACAAGCTTGTCAAAAATCACGCGATCCAGAAAATACCCCACAAACGGTGCGACGTAGAATCCTGAACAAATCAATCCCGTTAGAAATCTCTTTGCGAACTTCCCGCGCGCTAGTATTGCCCATCTCAGAGATATCCCCACAATTAACTAGGATCTCCCATGTGCGGGCAATCAATAGGGGCGTATCATTGCCAAAAAATGCTGCTAGGTCAATCAGTACCGAGTTTTTTGGACCCGTTTGTTTTTCCTGGCGGTGGGTTGACCGGGGGGAAAATCGGTAATCATTCCAGCTTCGACCTTTTCTATGTTATCAGTCGTGAGGACATTGAGAGAAATAATAAGACCTTCAAAAGTGACGGGGCGGACCCGTTATCGTTTTATATGTCTGTTTCAGCGCTAAATTTGGGGATGTGCTACGGGATTAACACTACATCTTGATGCGTGTGCTAGAAATGGGAGACAGGGGACAGTATGACAGTATGCGACATAAGTATCGTGAATGGTTTCATTGTCGATGGTACCGGTGATCCAAGGTGGGAGGGAAACATTGGTATCCGGGATGGTCGCATTGTTTCGTTAGGTGGTGATGTCGGGGAGGCCAAACAGACAATTGACGCCAAAGGAAAGATCGTAAGTCCTGGGTTTGTCGATATTCACACGCATTACGACGCCCAGTTGTTATGGGATCAAGCCATGTCGATTTCGCCATGGCATGGGGTGACCACAGTTGTCATCGGGAACTGTGGGTTTGGTATTGCACCCACCCGTCGGGTCAACAGAGAGTTAATCCTTCGAACTCTGGAGAGGGTAGAGGGGATGAGTCTTGCTGCCCTCCAGAAAGGTCTGGGTGAGGAATGGGGCTACGAAACTTTTCCCGAATATTTGGATCTCATTGAGGGTAAAGGCACCGCAATAAATGTGGGTGTTTTGCTCGGTCATACCCCCATTCGCTTTGAGGCAATGGGAGAGGACGCTGTCAGACGAGAGTCCAGTCCCGAGGAAATGAAGATGATGAAAAAGATCGTGCGGGAGGGTATGGAAGTTGGGGCGCTTGGTTTTGCTACTTCGCAGGCACCGACACACCATGGCTTTGATGGCCATCCGGTGCCCAGTCGTTTGGCGTCAATGAAAGAGTTGGACGAGCTCATGAACGCCATGACAGATTCAGGCGGTGGCTTGCTGCAGGCTACCGTGGGGAAAAAGTTGTTTCATGATGAGTTTCGTTTGCTAGCGCGCAAGCACGATATACCGATTACCTGGACGGCATTGCTGGCTGGAATGTCGGGACCTGGGTCACACCGGCGTCACCAGTCACAAGCCTTGGAACTGGTCCAAGAAGGGCTAAACGTCGTCCCGCAGATTTCTTGTCGTCCTCTGAATTTCGATTTTGATTTTAACGATCCCTTTGTCTTCGAAATGCGGCCGTTATTTGCATCTACGATGAAGACTGATCGAGCGGGGAGGCGTCGGATATATGCTGATCCGGAGTTTCGGTCCGCATTTAAAACCGACTCAAATATTAATGCGCGGAATGCTTTGGCGGGGTGGGCCCAAAGGGCGGTTATTTCCGTAGCTCCTGCTCATGAGGATATGGAGGAGAGGCTGCTTTCAGATGTGGCGGTGGATGAGGGCGTAGACCCTGTCGACCTCGCGCTGGATCTAAGTCTCGAAACAAATTTCGGGATTCGGTTTCGTTTTCCTGTCGTAAACTTTGTTGAGGAAGAAGTAGAAGAACTTTTACAAGATCCAAATATGCTGGTGGCCCTATCGGATGCCGGAGCACATGCAAGTCAGTTATGTGACGCTTGTTACTCGACGCATTTGCTAGGGCATTGGGTCCGTGAAAGAGGTGCGCTTGGACTGGAACGGGCCGTCCAAATGCTAACTTCGCGCCCAGCTGAGGTCTTTGGAATTAAAGACCGGGGAGTTTTGAAAATTGGCCGCCCAGCGGACATCGTTATTTTTGATCCAGACACAGTGGGTCCAGGTCCTTTAAGGCGTGTGAATGATTTACCAGGAGGTGCTGATCGTTTGGTTTCGGATGCAAAAGGAATTGACGTAGTCATCGTGAATGGTACGCCAATCCGGGAAGGCGGAGGAGAAATAAGAAATGGTATGCGGTTTCCCGGCCGATTATTGCGAAGCGGCTCAGCTTGATAGGGGGAAAACAGAGTGAAAATTTCGAAATTTCGACTTAGGAAACTTAACGGAACCATGGAGACCCAAGGTCAATTCTGGGAGTCAAGGCTCTCCCGGCCAATCGATATTTATCCGGAATACCGTGAAGTGATGCCAGTATGGGGCGGGCATCAAATTGGAGATGACAGATTCGAAATTTCGGGCGTCTTTTTAGAGATTGTCACAGATGACGGAGTTGTTGGTGTAGCTGGGCCGACTACCGAGGCCGTCGCCTACATCATAGCCTCTCAGCTTCAACCAATCGTGTTGGGGAAAAATCCTTTGGCGACGGAGCTGCTTTGGGACCAAATGCATCGAGAGTTGGTGCATGGCCGGCAGGGCGAGGCTATGTGGGCTGTCAGCGTTGTGGACTGTGCCCTTTGGGATATAAAAGGCAAAGTATTCAACGTGCCGGTCTACCAGCTCATAGGTGGACCAACCCGAGACACGGTTCCCCTGTATGCGAGCATGCTTGGATATTCCGTGGAGGATTTTGGGTTAGTTCGGGAGCGCGCTAAAGGGGTTCAGTCTGAAGGGTATAAAGCCCAGAAATGGTTTTTCCGGCACGGCCCGATGAGCGGGACGGAAGGACTGGCCCGCAACGTTGAGCTTGTAAAAACTTTGCGGGAAACGTTGGGGGAGGCAGATAACATCATGCTTGATTGTTGGCAAAGCATGGACGTTCCGTACGTCTTGGAGCTAGCTCAACGTATTTCCGAATATCGTCCCTACTGGCTTGAAGAGTGTGTTATGCCGGATCGGATTGATAGTTATCGGCGGATCAAAGATAAGATCAATATCCCCTTATCAGGAGCTGAGCATGAATACACTAGATGGGGGTTTAAGAGATTTGTTGATGCTG
>CAZSYW010000034.1:0-15218 GCA_964611315.1 uncultured Rhodospirillaceae bacterium | reverse complement strand
ACGGTAAACATTGCGCTGATTGTCGAAAACACGCCAGAGCTCGGAGTGGTCTATCTTCCGGCGATAGATACCCTCTACTGGGGCGGCCCTGAGATTGGCGCATTTCGCCAGGAAAAACAGTCGGACCCATTCCCTATCCAGGCCCGTAAAACCCCCGAGAAAGGTGCAACGGTGATCATCAGTCGATCTCACTTTACGACCCAGACCAAACATTGGCTCTCCGGTCAGCGAATTGCGGAAACGGTAGTTGCTGGCTCTTCCCTAAAGTTTTGCCGGATCGCAGAGGGAGCAGCAGACCTTTACCCTCGGCTTGGGCGGACAATGGAATGGGACATAGCGGCTGGACACGCTATACTCGTGGGAGCGGGTGGACGGGTGGAAACCATAGACGGTGCCCCATTGCGTTACGGTAAGCCCAACTTTGAAAATCCGCATTTTATTGCTCGGGGGCGTTGAGTGTTTTTGATTTAGGGCTATGACCGCCCTACGTAGCGAAAAACAATGCCCTATGCCCAACAACCGCTGAACCGGCCTGTTA
The DNA here is from genome assembly GCA_964611315.1 of uncultured Rhodospirillaceae bacterium. Lineage (GTDB taxonomy): Bacteria > Pseudomonadota > Alphaproteobacteria > UBA7887 > UBA7887. Next base: position 14,680 of record CAZSYW010000034.1, on the reverse strand, counting down.
GCACAACATATAACTAACAAAACATCGTAGGACCCTTTCCAGCTAGTGATGACCATCCAGCAGACAAATAAAGACCCCCTTGATTAGATCGAGCTACGCTGTGGCACCCTATCCCCCTCACACCATAGCCTCTATATGCCGGTGACAACGTGACCGAGCTTACCATAGTGGCATTAGTTGTTATGACGATCCTAGTAGCGTGGATAACGAGCAGCGTGGCGCACCGCGCATTGACACGACACAATATCCTTGCGCAGCCCGAAAAACGCTCCAGCCATATCCTGCCCACTCCTCAGGGTGGTGGCATTGCAGTAATTGGCGCAACAACGCTGGGTTGGATTGGTATTGGTGCAATCGGTATCGGTGACTGGCCGTCTCTGGGGGTGGTTTTAGCTGCCACATTGGCTCTTGCTATTGTCTCTTGGTTCGATGATGTCGGACAACTACCGGTCATGCCTAGGATTACGTCTCAAGTTGCAACTGTAACCACCGTTATGCTTCTGGCGCCAATGGAACCCTTAACAGACGGTTTGTTACCAATGCCTCTGGATCGGATATTGTGCGGCCTTCTGTGGCTATGGTTTATAAATCTCTTCAATTTCATGGATGGTATTGACGGTATTACTGGCGTCCAAACATTATGTATTTGCTTTGGCATAATTGGTGTTTCTAGTATCGCTGGCTCGGGCGAAGATCTAGTTTTGCCGGCCATCATCGTGGGGGCAGCAATGGCAGGCTTTTTGCCCTGGAACTGGCATCCGGCCAAGCTATTTCTCGGCGACGTCGGGAGTGTGCCGGTTGGCTTTATACTGGGGTGGCTACTGCTCGGGCTTGCCGGCAACGGGCATTGGGGGGCGGCATTGGTATTACCTAGTTATTACATTGCTGATGCCACTTCAACACTACTTGGTCGCGCTACCCGGGGAGAATTGATTTGGCAAGCGCATAGGACACATTTCTATCAGCGCGCCGTGGCTGGGCGCCTCAGCCATGCGCAGGCAAGCAAAGCCGTCGCGATAACTGGTATATGGCTCCTTGGTTGCGCTCTGCTGGGCGCGATTTTTCCCCCATTATTGCTGTTTTCTTTGTTGGCGGCAGCGATCGGGGTTGCGGGGTTACTGTGGTACTTTCAAAGAGCAGCACCCCCTATCCCACCCACCGCCTAAATCTTAAATCACATGACTAAGCCCCGGCTCAGATTTGACCGCCCCTACGTCGCAGCAATCCACGACATCACTATGGCCGCTGCAGCATTTATACTGTCTCTATATCTACGTTTAGGAGATGACTTTTGGTCGCAGACCAGAGATTTTCTGCTCGAGGGAACGTTGTTGTTCACTGCAATTTGTGCATCTGTATTCGCAAGCTTTCGACTCTATCGCGGTATTTGGCGCTACGCATCGTTAGATGACCTCCTGGCGATAGCCAAAGCTGTTTCATTGGCCATTCTCATTTTCGCTGTTGCGCTATTTGCCGTCACTCGACTGGAGTTGATGCCGCGATCGGCGTTAGCCATCAATTGGTTGCTTCTTATGAGTATGCTAGGGGGTCCGCGCCTCCTGTACCGTATTGCAAAGGACCGCGGTTTTTTTGGTATTGTAGAACAGGGTTCAGATGGACGTATCCCAGTTCTTTTGGTCGGGGCAGGAGACATCGCCGACGCTTTTTTGCGACAACAACGGAAGCCGGGGGAGCACTACCGGGTGGTGGGCTTGATGGATAGCAACCCTCGAAACGTAGGCCGCTATATTCACGGAGTCCCCGTTATCGGCGCTCCAAGTAAAATTAACCACATACTCAAAAAATTGCAGAAGAATGCTGTCCGACCACAACGAATTTTAATAGCTGATGCACCTGTGACGGGGACAGAAATTGGGGGCTTTCTTGAAACGGCTGATCACTACGGCATGACTGTCGCTCGATTGCCGCATCTAACTGATTTCAAAACGGGCGAAGCAGCGATGGCCGAGCCACGCCCAATTGCAATCGAAGATCTTCTAGGACGTCCTCAGACCCGGCTTGACCGTGTAGCAATGTCTAGGCTCATCAAAGGCCGGACAATACTGATCACAGGCTCTGGGGGGTCTATCGGTAGCGAGCTCGCTCGGCAAATCGCGGCAACAGAACCGGCGAAGCTTATACTGTTAGACCACAGTGAGTACAATCTTTATAGCATCGATCGAGAAATCGCTGAACACGCTCCGACTGTGAGCCGACGAGCCGTCTTGGGAGACGTCCGGGACCAGGTGTTTTTGGATCAGGTATTTTGCGCGGAACAGCCGGAACTAGTGTTCCACGCTGCCGCGCTAAAACATGTCCCGTTAGCTGAATCTAATCTCTGCGAAGCAGTCCTCACCAACGTCATCGGAACGCGACATGTTGCGGACGCAAGCGAGGCCTTTGGCGCCACCGCAATGGTACAAATATCAACGGATAAGGCTGTTAACCCTTCAAGTCTGATGGGGGCAACCAAACGCCTTGCCGAAAGTTACTGCCAAGCACTGGATCGCAAAACTACCGGGGCGAAAACTCGCTACGTGACGGTGCGGTTTGGTAACGTACTGGGATCTACTGGATCAGTCGTGCCACTCTTTCAACGTCAACTGGCCCAAGGCGGCCCACTCACCGTTACACATCCGGAGGTTGCCCGCTACTTTATGACGGTCCGTGAAGCGGTCGAGTTAATACTCCAAGCGAGCACACTAGCGATCCAGTCAAACGGAACAGTGACCAATACTGCAACAGCTAACACGGGACAACTTTATGTACTCGACATGGGGGAACCAATTCTGATCCAACACCTTGCCCGTCAAATTATCAGGTTATCCGGACTACGGCCTGATATCGATGTTGGGATCGAATATATTGGGCTGAGGGCCGGCGAAAAACTATCTGAAGAATTGTTCCACGAATATGAAACATTAGAGCCCACCGCCCATGAAGCAATTCGTCTCGCCAACACGCGCGCTATTGAATTGCCTCTGTTAACCCAACGCCTAAGTGAACTAGGTAATCATGCTGACGCCCGGCGCTTACAACCCACTCTGGGAATTTTATGCGAGCTGGTACCTGAATATAAGCGTACACCGGCGGGGAACACTTCTCCCTGATAATTAATTGTAAGACACGCGAAGCGCCATGACCGTGAACGAGGAGAGATAAATGGTTAACCCCGACAGGTTGCCGGTTCAGCGAGCACTGATATCGGTATCCAATAAAACCGGTGTGGTCGAATTCGCCCGATTCCTGTCCGATCGTGGAGTGGAAATATTGTCAACCGGCGGTACGGCTCGTTCCCTGCGAAAAGCTAATATTCCGGTATTGGAGGTTAGCGAGCACACTCAAAGCCCCGAAATTCTTGGTGGCAGGGTAAAAACCCTGCATCCCATTATACACGGCGGCATACTCGCTAGACGGGGTGAAGCAGACCACCAAGCAACCATGGATGCCCACGGAATCGCTCCTATCGATTTAGTAGTCGTCACCTTGTACCCCTTCGAGCAAACAGTGATAGACGGACACGACTTCGAAACTTGTGTAGAGAACATTGATGTGGGAGGGCCTGCCATGATCCGATCGGCGGCCAAAAATCATGACTGGGTCAGTGTGGCAACCGATCCTTCCGACTACCAGCTCATCATGAATGAGATGGCTGCCAATCAAGGCGCGATCACCTTAGAGTTGCGACGAAAGTGTGCACGGATCGCGTTTGCACGAACCGCGGCCTATGACGCAGCAATCGCAAATTGGTTTCACGACCAGGCCGGTGAGCAAGCGCCCGAGCAACTCACCCTTTCAGGACAGCTGAGAGAGACCCTCAGATACGGTGAAAACCCGCATCAAAATGCCGCGTTCTACGTAACTGGAGCCGCGCGACCCGGGGTAGGTACTGCCCGTCAAGTACAGGGAAAATCTCTAAGTTACAATAACCTTAACGACACAGACGCAGCATTCGAGCTGGTGGCCGAGTTTGATCGGCCCGCAGTAGCCATCATCAAACATGCCAACCCTTGCGGGGTCGCACTCGGCACGACGCCCGTTGAAGCATATCGATCGGCCCTCGCGTGTGATCCGGTTAGCGCCTTCGGCGGCATTATCGCATTCAATCGGCGAGTCGATGAGGCTACAGCAAAAGCGGTCGTGGAAGTGTTCTCAGAGGTGGTAATTGCCCCGGACGCTGACGATTCTGCTAAAAACATTTTTTCGAAGAAAAAAAACCTAAGGCTCTTACTTACAGGATCTATGCCACAATCCAACCAACAAACACTAACTGTCCGTTCTTTAGCGGGCGGTTTGCTTGTGCAGGACAGGGACCAAGTTCGCGTAGATTCCTCAATGCTAAAAGTCGTAACGGAGCGGGCACCTAATGCCTCCGAAGTATCGGATTTGATTTTCGCTTTTCAGGTGTGCAAGCACGTAAAATCCAATGCGATCGTGTTCGCCAAAAACGGCGCCAGCCTCGGCATTGGAGCGGGGCAGATGAGCCGTGTTGACTCATCTCGCATCGCTGCTTGGAAAGCTCAAGAACCAGCGTCTGCAACTGGCAGAAGCGGGCCTCCGAGAACAACGGACTTTGTAGCTGCTTCTGATGCCTTCTTTCCTTTTGCCGACGGCTTATTAACGGCGATAGAGGCCGGGGCGCGAGCAGTGATTCAGCCTGGAGGTTCAGTCCGCGATGAAGAGGTTATTGAAGCTGCCAATTCGCATGATGTTGCAATGGTGTTTACAGGAGTTCGTCATTTCCGCCATTGAATTCTAGCCTGCGGACTCGTAGCCTGACAGGTACCCAATAGTAGTTTCAAGGTTTGACCCAGAATGAGTAAAGACCAAAAAACAATGCGTTTCCGAACGCTGGTCTCTGAGAAATCCCTGCTTTACGGAAAACCGTTTACGCTCGCTTCCGGGGCGACCAGCAACTATTACTTCAACATGAAGGCCACAACCTTCGACCCCGAGGGGGCTAACCTGATCGCGGATTTGATCCTAGATGCCTTAGACAATTTCGATGTTCAGAGCGTGGGTGGTTTGGAAATGGGAGCTGTGCCCATCGCAACCTGCGTCAGTATGAAAAGTTTTGTGCGCGGTAGGCCGCTGCATGGCTTCTTCGTCCGAAAAGAAGCCAAGGAACATGGCACCCAGGCGCGGATTGATCCACCGCTACTTCCAGGCACTCGTGTTGCGATCGTCGAGGATGTGACTACTACAGGCACATCCGCATTGAGAGCCGCTCAAGTGCTGCGTGCCGCCGGTTGTGAAGTCGTGGTCGTTGTAACACTTGTGGATAGATTGGAAGGTGCTGCGGCTGCCTTCGATCGAGAACATCTTAGTTTTATTGCTTTGCTAACAGCCGACGAGTTCGACCTTGTGAACTAGCCAAGAGAAGTGCAGGACTAACCTAGACCGACGAACGTGGTCGCACGCAGTTATCAAAACAATGGAGCGGGCGATGAGATTCGAACTCACGACTTCAACCTTGGCAAGGTTGCGCTCTACCCCTGAGCTACGCCCGCCCAGCATGCTGAGACTTTGTGTGGCCCGATAATAGGATAGCGGGGCGGCATTGCAAGCACACTCGTGTTCCCATACCAGTGCGGCCAGGCCGAGGGTGCCCCGGACCCCGCTTCAGAATAAACCTGAGCCACAATAATTCGGGGATATTTCTTTTTGTGTATATGTATAATATTGGGTTACCAGCACCCCGGATGAAGCCTGCGTCCTCGACAACCGCACCCTAGGAAATAACCACAGGAATGTTCAAGGCCCCCTAACTTGGCCACCACACCAATAGTTCGTTGCACTACGCCACCACAATCGCATAGATTGCCCGAAGACTAGTTTTTCCCTATCAAAGCAATCACCCACCTCCGAGGACAGTCTCATTGCAGGCTGAGTTTAGTATGCGTATATCTAGGACTAAAAGTGCGCCTACATCACCTCCTCAACCAAGCTCTGTGCGAGAATGGAGCCTGGCGTAGTGAATTTGGAGCAAAAATCAAATGGATACGATCATCGGCGGCGAGACGAAAACCACCCAATTCATAAAAGACAGCGACACCCAGAACTTCGTCGCAGATGTTATCGAAGCTTCAAAGGAGGTCCCGGTAGTAGTAGATTTTTGGGCGCCTTGGTGCGGTCCATGTAAGGAACTTGGGCCACAGATAGAACGCGCTGTTACAGCAAGATCCGGCAAGGTCAAGCTCGTTAAAATTAACGTAGATGAAAATCAAGAGATAGCAGCTCAATTTCAGATTCAGTCTATCCCTGCCGTGTATGCGTTTAATCAAGGACGGCCTGTCGACGGATTTGCAGGCGCAATACCGGAGAGCCAGATCCAGGCTTTTATTGATCGAATCGCAGGTGAGGCCGGCCCGTCACCAATCGAAACAGCCATGGAGCAGGCAATCACCTTAATGGAGGCCGGTGACCACCTGCAAGCGTCCGCAATATTTGATCAAGTTCTGGAACATGATCCTGCAAATGTTCCAGCGATTGGCGGTGCCATTCGTTGTCAGGTAGCTAGCGGTGATTTAGATGGAGCACGCGCAAGGTTTGATACCATTGATCCAAGCCTGACAGACAGTGCAGCTATAGGGGGCGCAAAAGCGGCACTTGAACTCGCTGAGGAAACCGTTGATACGGGCGACGCTGCGACTGTAGCCGCTCTACGAAAACAACTTGCCGACAATCCTAACGATCATCAGGTGCGGTATGATTTCGCGTGCGCTCTATGGGGAAACGGGGAACGCGAACCAGCCATCGACGAATTACTCGAAATCGTTCGTCGGGACCGAGCTTGGAACGAGGAGGCCGCCCGGAAGCAATTAGTTAAATATTTTGATGCAATAGGGCACTCTGATCCGTTGACACTGGAGGCACGCGGCCGCTTATCGTCACTCCTATTCGCGTGAAACTATGCCTACGCACCCGCACAATAACCTGCCTCGAGTCATCCCGATTTTCCCACTTTCTGGCGTAATCTTATTGCCATCTGCCAAGCTGCCACTTAACATTTTTGAGCCACGGTATTTAAAAATGACCCGTGATGCACTCAAAAGTGATTGGATTATTGGGATGGTTCAACCGCGTGCGTTGACGCAAAGCGACAGAACACCGGACATCTATCACATCGGATGCGCCGGCAAAATTATCGCTTTTTCAGAGACTGACGACGGGCGTATTTTGATTACGTTGGAAGGAATAGCCCGCTTCAAGATCCGGAGTGAGTTAACCGAGACGCGCGAGTATCGACGAACAGAGGTAGATTGGCGCCCGTTCAGGAAAGACTTGCATACCAAAGAAGAGCCGGTAATCGATCGTCCACGCTTTGAAGAAGTTCTCCGACAATATTTTGCGGTTCGTAAGATCAGCGTCCAATGGAAAGAAATCGAACAAATAGCGGATACTGAGTTAGTGACGTCTCTGGCCGTGCAATGCCCGTTTACATTTGAGGAAAAACAAGCGCTACTTGAAGCGCCGGGAATAAAGGACCGGGCAGAGCTCATTCTATCACTTTTAACCATGGCAGTTGCGAGTGATACAGGCACTAACTCTATCCGCCACTAACTTGTTTATTCAGCATCGGACTTACATAAAGCTACCACGCCAAGGATGGACTCATGAGTGACCAACGCAATGAAAAATCTACGAAGATTGACGCGGAGGGAGACGAAAGGGACACAGAGATACACCCCAAATTACTGGAAATGTTGGTTTGTCCAATAACCCATGGGCCACTTCGTTTTGATCGTGAAACACAAGAGTTGATTAGTGATCAGGCCGGCCTCGCCTACCCGATCCGGGAGGGCATTCCCATTATGCTCTCGGAGGAAGCGCGCGTGCTTGACGACGAGCCAGGGTCGTGATCGACACTAAGCCGTGGCCCGTAGAGATCCGAATTAAAACCACCGAAAAACTTCTTGAAATAGATTTTGAGGACGGCAAAACCTTCTCCTTGCCAGCGGAATTTTTGCGCGTTGAGAGCCCGTCAGCCGAGGTTCAGGGCCATGGAGTGAGTCAAAAAACACTGGTTTCTGGACGTAAACACATCGGTTTTTTAGGAACTGAACCTATCGGTCATTACGCCATTCGTATCCGATTTGATGATACGCATGACAGTGGTATTTATACTTGGGAGTATCTACGACATCTCGGAGAAAAACAGAGTGAAATTTGGCAAAGCTATCTTAAGGCTTTGGCCCAGGCCGGTCTTAGCCGCGACCCATAACTCTTGATCTTACCGCGGAGTATCCCGCAATAACTCTGGCAACCGGCCCAGCACACCCATCGCGTGCCGTTGGAAAACAGCCTTCAAAGAAGGTAACTTATTAACCGTGGCAAGACCCAAAGCTCGGATCTCCCGCAGGGGCGTAATGTCGTTCGAAAAGAGCCGATTGAGGTTGTCAGTAACCGCAGCCATAGCTAAGCCATCGAACCTTCGCCATCGACCGTAGTTCTCAAGAACCACGGATTCACCAAAATCCATTCCAAGTTGTTGAGCGCCAACAATAACCTCTGTAAGGGCTGCCGCATCTCGTAGACCCAGGTTTAAGCCTTGGCCAGCGATCGGGTGTATCGCGTGGGCCGCATCACCGACCAACGCTAGGCGCCGAGCGACCAACTGCCCTGCAAGTGTTAGTTCTAATGGATAGTGCCAACGAGGACTAACAACTTCCAACTTTCCTAAAAAATCCCCAAACCGCCAAGCCAATTCCCTCAAGAAATCGCTGGCACTCAATTTCAGTATTGCTGATGCAACTTCAGGCCGTTCCGTCCACACCAAGGATGAACGGTTTCCTGTCATCGGTAAAATAGCAAATGGACCCGCACTTAAAAATCGTTCATGAGCTATCGCCCCGTGCGGGAAAGAATGCGCCACCGTGCACACGATACCCAGCTGACGGTATGAACGCTTCACCACATCAATCCCCGCGTTTGCTCTTAACTGCGACCGACGACCATCGGCTGCAGCAACCAGCAGTGCACCGGCTTTAGTCCCGTCTGAAAGCTCAGCGGTGACGCCATAGGCCCCGCGCTTAATTGCTTTAACCTCCACTCCAGTGCGCCAAACGATTCTGGAATCGCATTCGACTGACTTGTGCAAAGCACGGCGTAAAATTTGGTTTTCCACGATGTAGCCCATTGGTTCAGAGCCGACATCATGGCTAGCGTAGTGCAAAAAAAATGGTGCTCCGGAATCAGTCACACGGATCTCTTCGATCGGCTGTGCATCCTCGTGAATTGAGGTCCAAATCCCGAGACGTTTCAGCATGTTCACAGAACCTCTCGCGATCGATGAAACACGTCCATCGAAAATATCGGTCACTGCCTCCTTAGGGGACTCGCGATCGACAATGATTACCCCCACACCAGCACTCGCAATGGCGCGCGCGAGGGACAGGCCGACAAGACCGCCCCCTACGACAAGAACGTCGCTGCTTTGATCGTTTGCAGTTCCCATAACAGGTTCACCATCGGCCAGGTTTGGCTGGTTGTCCATAGGCACTGTTAAGTTTGAGCCGCTCCTCTTATCAATTTTTTCTCCGCTCCCCACATACGCTGCTTCGGGTGTAAAGGTACCACCCGTGAATCTACGCTATTGGGGAAGAGAGAAAATGCGTTAGGTTGAGGTCGCAATCGGAGATTAAGAAAATGAAACCTTCATGGCACGAACTGTCGGCTACAGAACTTGGGAAGAAAGTCGCTTGTGGTGAGATTGGCCCAGTGGACCTCACAAACTATTTTTTGACTCGCATAAAAACTCACGATGCAAGCAGTAAAGTATATGTGCGTACCACCGACGAACGAGCCCTAGCAGAAGCAGAAGCATCAGAAGCTCGTGTAAAACGAGGGACATTACGCAGCCCACTCGACGGCGTACCCATATCTTGGAAAGATCTCTACGATACGTCGGGCATCGCTACAGAAGGTGGCACACCCCTCCTCGCTGACCGGATCCCGGAAGGGGATGCTGTAGTCTTGTCGCGGGCCGCACGGGCCGGTTTGGTTTGTCTAGGGAAAACCAACACCGTGCAGTTCGCTCTAGGCGGGATTGGCACTAACCCACATACTGGGACGCCACCAAACGCAGTAATGAAAGATGTGCCGCGTGTTCCAGGAGGCTCGTCGTGCGGAGCCGCTGTGTCAGTGGCAGCTGGGATGGCAGCCGCCGCGATAGGATCTGACACAGGTGGTTCCGTGCGGGTTCCCGCCGCATGGAATGGGCTTGTGGGCTTTAAAACTTCCATTAATGCGCTGCCCACTCGCGGTGTACTCCCGTTGTCCCCGAGCTTCGACACAGTTGGCCCTCTGACTCGATGTGTCGATGATGCAGCGGCATTGTTTGCAATCATGGGGGCCCGACCACCCGTTGACTTGGATGGTACGAGCGCCTGTCGGTTAAATCTGCTAGTGGCCGAAACTTTGGTCTGGGATGATGTTGAGGCCCCAGTAGAAAAAGCAACACGCGCGGCTATTGCACAGCTCCAGGAGGCTGGGGCCAAAGTGAACTACTCCCCAATCCCGGAATTCGAGGAGATAACCGCAGCGGTTAAGTACCACGGTGGCATCGTGCTTGCTGAAGCCTACGCTTGCTGGAAAACTTTGATAGATACCCAGAGTGAGCTGATTGACCCAAATGTTCGATCTCGCTTCCACCAGGGACGCGATATGAACGCATGTAATGTGGAGACAGTGCGAGCAGCCATTCGAGATATCACACCCAATTTGTATCGACGAATGGCTGGCTATGACGCCTTGGTAGCACCCACCATCTCAATCATGCCGCCTCCCTTAGCAGATGTTGAAGAGGACATTGATAGCTACCGTATTGCAAACGGCCGAGCTCTCCGCAACACCCAGCTTGGGAATCTTCTGGCATGCTGCGCCTTGACCCTGCCCGTGGGGTCTTCCCAGACGCCCGTCGGGCTAATGATCATGGCGCCGGCCGGAGAAGATGAGCGTTTGCTCCGTGTGGGCAAGGCTGTAGAAAATGCCGCCTATCTCGCGCAGGATGATGCGAGTTAATTAGGGGGTGTGAGCTTAAGAATCAGGTCTGATGCCCATAGCCTCTCGGATGGAAACGCCCGGCCCCAGAATAACAGGGATTTTTGCACATCACCGCTGAGTGCTCTTATGTTTGAAGACCGTCAACCCTGTGCTATCGTCCCAGAACGCTTTTGCTCGCCGGAACAGCGGTAGCGAAGAACTGAATGGTGAGAATATGGGGCCTTGTCCTCTTCCCCGGAGATTTCCGTCCCACTGTAGGCAAGCAGCAAGGGCCGGGGAAGTTGCAGGGTAAACACAATACCGTCGATCGGAGTAACACTGAAATGACTTTACTGAAGAAATGTATTGCAGCGGTACTTCCTTTAGGTCTGTGGGCAACCACGGCAACGCCGGCTTTTGCACAAGAAGCGATCACCCTTTCGGGCGCGAACACCTCGTGGATCCTTACATCCACCGCGTTAGTCCTGTTCATGACGATGCCTGGTCTGGCATTGTTCTACGGCGGATTAGTTCGTTCCCGGAACGTGGTATCGGTCCTGATGCACTGCTTCGCCATATGCTGCATGGCTTCCATATTATGGTTGATCTGTACTTATAGCCTTGCATTCAGTGACGGCGGCCCGCTGAACGGATATGTGGGCGGTTTAGGCAAAGTGTTTCTAGTCGGCGTTGGTCTTGACTCGATGTCGGGGGACATCCCTGAAACAGTTTTTTTCATGTTCCAGATGACGTTCGCAATCATTACTCCAGCGCTGATCGTTGGCGCTTATGTTGAGCGGATAAAGTTTAGTGCTGTGATTCTTTTCAGCGCTGTTTGGTCCATTCTGGTTTATGCCCCAGTCGCACATTGGGTGTGGGGTGGCGGTTGGCTAGGTGCAATGGGCGTTCAGGATTATGCCGGTGGTCTCGTCGTACATATGACTTGTGGTATCTCGGCTTTAGTACTCGCCGCCGTTCTTGGCCCAAGATCTGGTTTCCCAAGTGAAATACAAAGACCACATAACCCTGTCTTAGTAATGATCGGCGCCGCCATGCTCTGGGTTGGGTGGTTCGGATTCAATGCTGGCAGCGCCCTTGCAGCTAACGGCGACGCCGGTATGGCGATGACAGTTACTCACATATCGGCAGCCACCGCAGCATTCACTTGGATGCTGATTGAGTGGCTGGGACACGGCAAACCGACATTGGTCGGGATCGCAACAGGTGCCATTGCGGGATTGGCTACCATCACCCCAGCATCGGGCTTCGTAGGACCAGTTGGAGCATTGTTTATTGGTATCTCGGCAGGAGTAGTTTGCTTCTATATGTGCGGCATAGTTAAAAACATGCTCAAAATCGATGATTCTCTGGATGTATTTGCTGTCCACGGTGTGGGAGGCGCGCTAGGCATCCTTCTTACAGCATTTTTTGGCGCGGTCAGCTTTGGGGGCTTGGGTCTTTCGGATTTGTCCATTGGCGGTCAGTTTCGCGTCCAGTTGATCGGCGTAGTTGCCACTCTAGTGTGGTCAGGAGCATTGACATTTGTCATTGTAAAAATAGTGAGCTCTCTCGTTGGTCTTCGTGCAAGTAATGAAGAGGAAATGGAGGGCCTAGATATCGTCACTCATGGAGAACGTGGGTACGAGCTGTAGCCTGATAACCAGTTTGAATAACTCGGTCGGCGATCGCACGAGGTCGCCGCTTTTGCGCGGACTGTGACGACATGTTAGTATGTGAACGGTTAGAAGCTGTCCCCGTTTCAACATGTGCTAGACGCTTTGCTTCAGGTGTCGATGACTAATGACCGGCTCGCCTTGTTGCGGGACTATCCCTTCCGACGATTACGCGATTTGCTGGAAAAATTAGAGCCCCCCGCAAACGTAGAGCCAACGATCATGTCGATTGGGGAACCGCAGCACCCGTATCCAAGTTTTGTTACGGAGGTTCTGGGGAAACACGCGGAGCTATGGAATAAATATCCACCTACAAATGGGACACCGGAATTCCGAACCGCGGTCGCAAATTGGCTTAACAGAAGATACAGTTTACCCGCCGGCATGCTTCAACCGGACAGGCATATTTTGCCCGTCGCGGGGACTAGAGAGGCGTTATTCACGGCTGCACTTTTGGCCGTGCCAAGCAAAAAACGGGGAACACAGCCGACTGTCTTAATTCCAGATCCGTTTTACCAGATTTATTCCGGCGCAGCGATTATGGCCGGTGCTGAACCAGTTTATGTTCCAACTGTTGAGGATAACGGCTTTCTGCCAGATTTTCAGGCTTTACCGACAGAAAAACTTGAGCGCGCGGCCCTCGCATACCTTTGTAGCCCCTCAAACCCGCAAGGCGCTGTCGCATCACTGGATCAACTTGGTGCCTATGTCGCGCTAGCGCGCGATTTTGACTTCATGCTCGCAGCTGACGAGTGTTATTGCGAAATCTATTGTGGAGCACCTCCAGCTGGCATAGTCGAGGCATGCGTGTCCGTTAATCCGGACCTTCGCAATGTGATCGCATTTCACTCATTGTCTAAACGCTCCAACGTACCCGGGTTACGCTCTGGCTTTATTGTCGGTAACAGTGACCTCATTGAGGACTTCGCCCGCCTGCGCCAGTATACGGGAGGCGCAAGCCCTGGACCAATTTTGGCCGCTGCCGCCGCGCTTTGGCAAGATGAAGCCCACGTGGACATTAGTCGCGCGCTTTACCGGGATAAATTTGATGATGCGGAAAGAAACATCGGAAGTCACCCTCATTTCTATCGACCCGATGGTGGCTTTTATCTTTGGCTCAAGGTGGGTGATGGAGAGGAGACGGCTCAACGCTTGTGGACCGCGGCAGGAGTGAAGGTTATGCCAGGCGCCTATTTAAGCCGCGAAGGTAGCGATCCACCCGGCAAGGCCTATATCCGACTTGCATTGGTACACAATCGCGCCACGACCACCAAAGCACTTACACGCCTGGCTGAGTATATATAGGATAAAGAATAGATGGTTTCGCGAACACGCCGCAAACCCACCCTTCTGCCTTCCGGCACCCTTGACTATCTGCGCAGGCGCGGGCTGGAGGTGCTGGGATTAAGCCTCATTATATCTGCCACAACCATATTGCTCGCACTTATTAGCTATAGCCCCCAGGACCCCTCCTTCAACAACGCCACAAACGCCGCCAGCTCCAACTGGCTAGGAACGCCAGGCGGTTATATGGCGGAAATTCTGCTGAGCTTCTTCGGGATAGTTGCAACTTTGCCAGCACTGGCATTAGCGGGGTGGGGATGGAGGTTGATCCGACGCCACTCATTTGATCTTGGCTGGTTAAGGCTCGCGGGAATACCATTTCTCATGCTGACCGGCACTGCGACGCTCACGTCTCTAACCCTGCCAGCTGCCTGGATACAGCCTGTGACTTATGGTGGCGTAGTCGGTGAGTTGTTGCTCCACTATCAAACCACCATGTGTGCTTCGCTGGCCTTACCGATGTGGCCTATTACCTTGGCTCTTGGCTTCATCACCCTTGCCGCTATGCCCTTAGTCCTTGGAGTTCCAAAACAGGACGTGCAAGCAATCGCACTAAATCTGTGGCGCGGGCTTCACTGGGTTAGCCTTAAAATTGCACAGTCTTTCCCTGCATTTACCGGTCGGATCACGTTTAATCCCAGGTTAATCGCCGAGAGAAAATCCCCCCGAAAAACACGACG
>CAZSYW010000033.1:3908-15310 GCA_964611315.1 uncultured Rhodospirillaceae bacterium | reverse complement strand
GCGGAAGCGGTGCAGGCTAAAGGCGACACCAGTGAGCAGTTAATTGGTTTGTTAGAACGTCGCTTAGATATCATCGTGTACCGAATGTTGTTTGTGCCGACTGTCTTCGCGGCACGGCAATTAATCAATCACGGTCATGTGATGGTAAATGGAAAGCGGGTGAATATAGCAAGTTACAGGGTTCGAGAGGCCGACGAGATTGAAATTCGCCAAAAGTCGAAACAACATCCGGTGGTACTTGAGTCCATCCAAACTCCAGAACGTGATGTGCCTGACTATATAGATATTGATTTTGAGAAGCTTAAGGGCACCTTTGTGCGGGTTCCAGCCTTGGCCGACGTACCGTACCCGGTCCAAATGGAACCCAATTTGGTGATTGAGTATTATTCCCGGTAAGGCACTGTATTTGCACGAAATTGAAAAGCCGCCTTCCAGGGCGGCTTTTTTGAGTAATGCAGAACCGTGATTTTGTAAATATTAGTTAAGCATCTTCAAGTTCGATGCCTTTGTTACCCAATAATTCGACTAATTCACCTGCTTCATGCATTTCGCGCACGATGTCGCAACCGCCGACGAATTCGCCCTTTACGTAGAGTTGTGGGATCGTTGGCCAATCGCTGTATTGCTTGATTCCATCGCGTACCGAGGGCTCGTTCAAGACATCGACGCTCTTAAACTTGACTCCGATATGGGTTAACACTTGAACAACCATTGCGGAAAACCCGCATTGTGGAAAAATAGGTGTCCCCTTCATGAATAGAACTACTGAGTGATCGTTAATTTCTTGCTCGATCCGCTCCAGGGCAGGATTCTCTTGTGTTGTTGTCACTTGACGCGCTCCTATTCTACGCTCGTTTGCTGAATGTTCTCGGGGACGGTGGTCTGAAGCGCCAACGCGTGCAATTGCCCGCCCATAGCGCCCCTTAGGGCTTGATACACCAATTGATGCTGTTGCACTCGGCTTTTCCCCTGAAAAGACCGGGAGCTCACGTATGCGGCGTAATGGTCACCGTCACCACGGAGGTCCTCTATCCGGACTTCGGCATCGGGCATGGCTTTCCGAATTAAGCGTTCGATCTCGGCGGCGTCCATAGCCATTAGCTGTTCCCTTGCTTCCACACGGGTCATTCGGTTGCTGTGTAGGATGGCAACCAACTTTCGTGTATACTGGTCAAATCAGATATCGATATTGCATTGGCGGAGTCGAGAGTCAACGTATCACTACCAACCTTCCCAACGCAACGTGCGGGCACATTTGCAGCCCGGGATTGTTCGAGGATTCGGTCAAGGGATTCTGCGGTGGTTGACACTAGATAGCGGCTCTGGTCTTCACCAAAGAGTTCCCCGGGTTTATTGCTGAGATTAAGTGTCACCCCTCGTTGGCCTGCCAAACACATCTCCGCAACTGCGACCATAAGTCCCCCATCTGAGATATCATGACAGGCGGTCGCGAGCCTGTCCTTTATAAGCTTCCGCACCAAATTGCCATTTCGTCGTTCGATCGCAAGATCAGTTGGGGGCGGGTTGCCCATATCGGTGTCGAGCAAGTGTCGTGCGTAAAGCGATTGTCCAAGGTGCCCAGGACTGTCGCCAATTAAAACAAGTCGCGCGCATTGCGGACCCAGCGCCAAATTTACTCCATTACGCCAATCGTCAAGCAAGCCTACACCGCCGATCTGGGGCGTAGGTGGTATATTTGACCCTTCTGTTTCGTTATAAAAAGAAACGTTCCCGGAGACGACAGGGAAATTGAGGGCGCGACAAGCGTCTGAGATTCCCTCAATTGCTCTCACGAACTGAGCCATTACATTGGGCTTCTCAGGATTCCCAAAATTGAGGCAATCTGTTACAGCAAGTGGTGTAGCGCCTACTGAGGTCAGGTTGCGCCAGCATTCGGCAACTGCCTGCATTCCACCCCGCATGGGATCAGCTTCACAATAACGCGGCGTGCAGTCAGTACTAACTGCAATTGCTTTGTTGGTGCCGTGTATTCTTACGACGGCTGCATCGCCTCCTGGGCCAAACACGGTGTCAGCCATGACGGTGTGGTCATATTGTTCCCAGATCCATTTTTTAGAGCAAAGATCAGGGGTGGAAATAAGAGAACACAAAGCGTCCATGGGTGTTATTTCGGGCAGGCAGGGCAAATCTTGAGATGCCCTTGTGTCAGACCACGGACGGTCATAATTAAGTCCCTCGGCTAGTGGCTCAATTGGCATGTCTGCGGCAATACTTCCCTTGTTCCTAAGAACCATGCGGCCAGTATCTGTGACGCGACCGATGACGGCAAAATCGAGTTCCCATTTGTCAAATACTTTTTGTGCTTGAGTTTCTGCGCCAGGACGCAAAACCATCAGCATTCGTTCTTGGCTTTCCGAGAGCATAAGTTCATACGGTGTCATTTCCGTTTCTCTGCGAGGGATTTTGTCTAGATCTAGCTCAATTCCGCCATCCCCTTTTGCAGCCATTTCAACTGCCGAAGAGGTTAGACCTGCCGCACCCATGTCTTGGATTCCTGTAATAACGTCATCTGACATCAATTCCAGGCAGGCTTCCATCAATAATTTCTCAGTAAAGGGATCACCGACTTGCACCGTGGGGCGTTTTTCGTCGGACTCGGAATCAAATGATGCTGACGCCATAGTGGCCCCATGGATGCCATCTCGGCCAGTCTTTGAACCAACATAGACAACCGGGCTATCAATGCCGCGCGCCTTGGCATAGAAGATCCGTTTTGAATCGGCAATTCCAACAGTCATTGCATTTACTAAAATATTGTCGTTGTACCGGGCATCAAACGTGCACTCTCCAGCTACGGTCGGTACGCCCATGCAGTTTCCATATCCACCGATGCCAGCTACGACGCCTTCAAGCAGATGTTGGGTCTTAGGATGTTTTGGATCGCCGAACCGCAGTGAGTTAAGTGAAGCGAACGGGCGTGCTCCCATTGTAAAAACATCCCTCAAAATTCCACCCACACCGGTAGCGGCGCCTTGGTACGGTTCAATATATGAGGGATGATTATGACTTTCCATTTTGAACACTAAGGCCTGGTTATCACCGATATCGACTACACCAGCATTTTCTCCTGGCCCGCAGATTACACATGGAGCTTCAGTTGGCAGGTTCTTCAGCCACCGTCGCGATGATTTGTATGAACAATGTTCACTCCACATTGCCGAGAATACGCCGAGTTCGGTAAAATTTGGAGAGCGGCCAAGTAATATTTGTACCCGTTCAAATTCGTCCGGCGTCAGGCCCATCCCCAACGCGATGTCCAAGGTGATGGCTGTCATGATAAGTTCTTGACCAAGGATTTGAACAAGTAACGACCGTCAGTACAATTGTGGGCCACATCGTCTGCGCGTTCAGGATGTGGCATCATGCCGAGAATGCGACGCGATTTACTGAGAACCCCGGCGATTGATCTAATAGATCCGTTTGGTGAGCTTTCCGGTGTGACTTCTCCTTTTTTTGAGCAGTAACGGAAAGCAATCCTGTCTTCTGCTTCGAGTTCTGCCAAAGTTTCCTGATCAGCAAAATAATTACCCTCATTGTGGGCAATTGGCATGGTCACGGTGCTGTTAGGTCCGAATTGAGATGTAAACGGTGAATCGGTGGTTTCGACTTTGAGGGTCGCTGGATGACAAAGAAATTTAAGGTTCCTGTTCCGCATCAGGACGCCGGGTAGTAATCCTCTTTCCGTGAGAACCTGGAAACCATTGCAAATTCCCAGCACTGCGATTCCGGATGAAGCAGCTGTCACAACGGCATCCATCACCGGAGAATGAGCTGCCATCGCACCAGCACGCAGATAATCTCCATAGGAAAATCCACCCGGTACCGCTACTAAATCAACTTTCGGTAGGGATCGTTCAGCATGCCAAACCATCTCTACTTGCATGTTATCGCAGTTGCGGAGCGAAACTGCGACGTCGCGATCGCAGTTTGAACCTGGAAATACAATTACTGCCGCTCTCATATGGCGAGAGAAACGTATGTTGGTGGAATACGGGTCATCCGTCTGTTTCGATCGAATAATCCTCGATCACCGTGTTTGCCAACAATTTCTTGCACATATTTTCAAGTTCAGCGCGGGCGCGTTCCGGATTTGCTTCAGTCAGTGTGAGTTCTATAATTTTTCCCTGTCTGACTTCTTCCACTCCATGAAATCCAAGTCTAGACAGAGCCTGCTCAGTGGCTTTTCCCTGGGGGTCAAGGACGCCCGCTTTGAGAGTGATGTGGATCGTTGCCTTCAATGGTGCGCTACTGCATCGTGTCCGGGCCCTGCAGGTCACGGGGGCCGCCTTCAGGGAGAATACCGAGCCTTCGCGCCACTTCTTGGTATGCTTCTTCTACTCGATCTAGGTCACGGCGGAAGCGGTCTTTGTCCAACTTCTCGTTTGTCTTTATATCCCAAAGGCGACAGTTATCAGGACTGATCTCATCTGCAAGAACGACGCGAAGTTCTTCACCTTCATACAAGCGGCCAAATTCAAGTTTAAAGTCAACAAGCTTAATTCCAAGAGCCAGGAAAAGGCCTGAGAGAAAATCGTTAATTCGTAGTGACATGGATAACATTTCATCGAGTTCTTGAGGCGTGGCCCAACCAAAGGCGGTAATGTGCTCTTCAATTACCATCGGGTCGCCCAATTCATCAGATTTGTAATAATGCTCGACAATAGAGCGTGGTAGAGCCGTCCCTTCTTCAATGCCAAATCTTTTTGAGATAGAACCGGCAGCAACATTGCGGACCACAATCTCAATTGGGATGATGTCTACCTCTCTCACCAACTGTTCACGCATGTTGAGCCGGCGGACGAAATGGGTGGGAATCCCGATTTCCTTTAACCGGGTCATTAAGTATTCGGAAATACGGTTATTCAGGACACCTTTACCGGTTATGGTTCCCTGCTTTTTGTTGTTAAAAGCAGTGGCATCGTCCTTGAAATATTGCACCAAGGTGCCGGGCTCAGGCCCTTCAAAGAGAACCTTAGCCTTACCCTCGTATATTTGTCTCCGCCGGGACATAGGTGCTTCTTTCGCGAGGGTGTTCGTAAACACTTTCAACCAGCTACCGTGGTGAGCCAAATCACCATCCACGATATTCCTTTGTTACCTCATATTTAGTGTCTAAACAACGGCAGGCAAGTAGCTCGGGAGTAAAAGCGTAATTTAATTTTAAGTTCTCGTATATCAATGCTGTCATCCTTTGCCCAATCCGTTGGGTCGGAAGTCACAGAAAGGGCCGTCTTGCCCCTGGGGAAGGGGGCTCCCGACATCCTTCAAATTTTCTCAGGAAAAGATGCCGGGGTCATCCGTTTCGAAATATTGTCTGGCCGACTTATTACTTGACGTTGATGATAATGCGCCCTGAATGGATTGCCGGTTCATGAGGTATGTGGTTGTGGTCAGCCAGTAATAACTGGAGAGTGTGGTTTCCAGGGCCTAGCTCTATTGTGACCTCAGTCTGACCTTTACCAAAGTGCCTATAATTGTGGTCCGCCGGGACCGGCTCGTCAAAGGGCGGCAAAGGGGCATCTATGACAAGGTGATGGTGTCCGCTATGGGTTTTTTCGGTTCCAGCTGGTGCGATTTCCATGCCTCGCACACCAAATTTGATCGTCACCGGTGATGAAACTCGCTCGCCGTCAACAGGTGAAATAATATACACCTCGGCGTCCTCACTTGAAGCTGTGCGGTCTACAGCTAGTGCGGCTGGTCCCCCAAGTCCGCAGATTGCCAGAACGGCAACAAATGCCCGTGTCCTCGTAAACATGCTGTTCTCCCATTGAGCAACGTTTTTTGCGTCCACATTATCACGAGTCTTGGGCTATTCGTCTAGGACTCGAGCAACTTACTTCTCTACTTGATAATCTGGCCGTTGTGTTTTTGTACGACCTGTTTCCAGGGAGATGCGGGAATATCTTGGGCGGTCTCCGGAAACTTCGGCAAAAAGCCAGACTGCCGACTTTTTGGTGTTCAGAGAGGATGGTATGGCGATAAGTGAGCTTGACGAGGTGCCAAAGCCGAAATCCGTGACGATATTCATGGCCTCCGTAGGGTCATCAGTCTTTCCATTGGACCGGGAGGCCAGAAGCCTTTGCCATCCGGACCACTCACTATTGTCCGGGTCAGGGGGAGATGATTCCGAAAAGAGGTTTAGATATGCTTGCACACGGGGAGAAGCCTGATCGTTGAGATCATGGGCTGTAAGCATAGAAATTCCTCGCGGGATTTTGTTTATCTCGACCGCGGCAGTATTCAATTCGTCGCGATGGGCGATCCAGAAGGCGTCCCTGTTGTCTGCAACCACCAAATTGAAGGGACGATACGACCGTCCGTCTATCTGCGAAAGGGCCTCAGTTGCAACGCTAGCCTCAGCATGCTCGAGTGCCTCGAGAACCAGTTCTCCCCGGCTCCGTTTATTTTTTTCGGGTCCTAAAGCGCCTGTGCGGTTTAATATACCGGCTACTACCCCGTAGTCGTTTAAACCAAGCCAGCTGCCTCCGGCTTCCTGGTCAAGGCCGCCTATAGTGGTTTTGCGGTCTGACCAGTGGCGCGCGGGCGCTTTCCACGGACGGGAAAGCATTTCGTCTCGATTGGCTCCGAGCAGTAGGGGCCAAGAGTGTCCCGGTCGCCGTAATGTCACCAGTGTGCACATTGAGAAAGATTTCCATTTTCGGGGGTAAAACGTAGTAAACAGTATGCGTACTGACACCATAAAGTGGTATCATCTCAGTAACGGTTGTGTGAGGCTACCTATTTTTGAACGCCTGAAGTGTGCGCTACTTAAGAGGACTAGAATGACTGCTTTTGAGGATCGACAACGTGATTTTGAGAAACGTTTCCAACACGATGAGGAACTACGTTTTAAGGCGAACGCCAGGCGGAATAAGATGCTTGGCCTTTGGGCTGCTGAAAAATTGGGTTTAACTGGCGCAGAGTCTGAGGCGTATGCCAAAGAAGTAGTGATTTCTGATTTTGAGGAGCCCGGTGACGATGATGTGCTCCGGAAAGTGCTTTCAGACTTTGAAGCTAAAGGAATAAACATAGGAGCCGCAAAGCTTCGTCACGAAATGGAGCGATTAATGCCGCTTGCTAAGCAAGAGATAATGGACGGTTAAGAACAAACGCCTGGACCCGATGGCAATCTAGGTTTTTTGTGCCACAAACACGCGAGCAAAAATTTCTTTGACGTGCTTCGTAACGTTGTTGTTCGATTCAAACATTTCGTCTAGCTCATCTGCGCTCAAAGCCGATAAAATGGTGGAATCAGATTTTAACTGATCTAGGAAAGTTCTGCCGTTCTGCCAGACATCCATTGCATGTTTTTGGACAATTTTGTAGGCGTCCTCGCGGCTGTGGCCAGCCTGGGTTAGGGCAAGAAGAACGCGTTGAGAGTGGATTAGCCCGCCGAGTTGATTCAAATTTTTCATCATGGCGTCCGGGTAGACCAAGAGATTGTCGATTACTCCAGTCAGTCGGGACAAGGCAAAATCCAGGGTAATTGTCGCATCTGGTGCGATTACCCTCTCGACGGATGAATGTGAGATGTCCCTTTCGTGCCAAAGTGCAATATTTTCTAGTGCTGGTTGCACTGCGGCTCTCACCAACCGCGCTAAACCTGTAAGATTTTCCGTCAGAACCGGGTTTCGTTTATGGGGCATAGCTGAAGAGCCTTTTTGTCCTACTTTAAAAAACTCCTCTACTTCTCGGACCTCAGTGCGTTGAAGATGCCGTATCTCTGTAGCGAGCCGTTCAACGGAGCCTGCAATAACGCCTAGTATCGCGAAGAACATTGCGTGGCGATCTCTTGGTATCACCTGCGTTGAGATTGCTTCTGGTTTTAGCCCCAGTTTGTCTGCGACATGGCGTTCGACCGCTGGGTCAATAGTGGAAAAAGTGCCGACAGCACCAGAAATTGCGCAAACGGCCACCTCTTCGCGGGCGACGCGTAATCGCGACCGGGCTCGGTTAAACTCCGCGTATGCATAAGCAAGCTTTAAACCAAATGTTGTTGTTTCTGCGTGAATGCCATGGCTTCTGCCAACGCATAGTGTATCTCTGAACTCGTGGGACCGACGTTCCAGAACTGCACACAGTGTGTCAAGTTGAGCCATTAGGACGTCGGATGCACGTGTGAGTTGGACAGCAAAGGCAGTATCAAGAACATCCGAGGAGGTTAGGCCCTGATGTATGAATTTTGCTTCCGGACCAACGTGTTCAGAGAGATTGGTTAGAAAGGCGATTACATCATGTTTGAGTTCGCGTTCGAGCTCTTCTATCCTTTCAATTTCGAATTTTCCTCGTTTTGCCAAGGCTTCGGCGACACCACGCGGTATGACACCTAGTTCTTCCTGTGCCTCGCAGGCGTAACGTTCAATATCGAGCCAAATCTGAAAACGCGTTTTTGGTTCCCAAACGAGTGTCATTTCAGGGCGACTGTAACGGGGAATCATTTTCAGTCTCGTATATGTCTAGTTGCTACTGATGGCATTGTGGGAGTATAGGGGCCCTTAACCCTGCTAGCCAGCGCGGTTGTAAAGTTTTAGTGGGGAAGTAATGTTTAGGACAGAGTCAAGGTTCTAAAAGGAAGGAACCAAGGATGGAGAGTCTCTGGTCACATGGTGAGGAGGCCGACCTCGTTGAGGAATATGAAAAGCAGGGGGTCGCTGCTGACGTAGCCTTGCGGGTTTACAGTGCTCGCCTTCTGGGTAGAGTTCGCCAGCTCGTGCTGCACGGCGGGGGCAATGTCTCCGTCAAAACCCAGATGTCAGATGTACTAGGGAAAGAGGAAAACGTTATTTGTGTTAAGGGATCTGGTTGGGATATGGAGTATATTGAGCCACCAGGTCTGCCCGCAGTTAGGCTCGATCCGATCCGGGAACTTTCGGGTTTAGAATCCCTGAGTGACGAGGATATGGTCAATGTTCAGAGGTCTAATTTACTAGATAGTGGTTCACCGAATCCATCTGTAGAGACACTGCTTCACGCATTTCTGCCGGAAAAATTCGTTGATCACACGCATGCGAATGCGGTGTTGGCGTTAACCGACCTTGCTGAAGGGAATGCAATTTGCTCAGAGTTATATGGCAAGCGTGCCCCTGTAGTTCCTTACATAATGCCTGGGTTTGCCCTCGCTAAGAAAGCTTTAGAGGTTTACAGAGAAAATCCAAATTGCGAAGGACTTATACTACTTAGGCATGGAATTTTTTCGTTTGGTGAAACAGCACGTGAATCATATGAGCGGATGATTGCTCTAGTTTCGTTAGCTGAGGGTCGACTTACAGTTGGAACTGGTAAGATAGAGAGGATGACCCTCCCTAAGGCGTTAGCAAGTCCAAGTGAAATCGCGCCAATTTTGCGTGGAAAGTGCGCGCCAATGAGCGCCAAAGGTGAGCATCGGCATATCATTGCAACGTATCGTACCGATAATTCTATCAAGGCCTATGTCGACGGAAAGGAGCTCACTCGTTATAGCCAGGTTGGTCCGGTCACGCCGGATCACGTCATTAGGACAAAGCCTAAACCACTCATCGTACCAGCCCCAGAAGTTGGGAAACTTAGCGCGTGGATTACGGAGGTCGATAAAAGGCTGGCTTCGTATCAGGCTGAATATCGAGCCTACTTCGATCGGCAGAATAATAGTCTGGAAAAAGCCAAGATTCCGCTCGACCCTATGCCCAGAGTAATTTTGGTGAGAGGCCTTGGTCTGTTTGGTCTTGGGGATTCTATGGGTGCTGCGTCTATCGCGGCAGATCTCGCGGAAGCAACAATTTCGGTGGTATCGGCATCTGAAAGATTGGGAAAGTTTCAAAGCATTTTGGAATCCGACGTATTTGATGTGGAGTACTGGTCTCTCGAGCAGGCAAAGCTCGGAAAGCTTAAAACACCTGCGTTTGGCGGCTGTGTAGTCGCTGTTACTGGCGGGGCAGGGACTATAGGCCTGGCTACAGCGAACGCTTTTAGAGAAAAAGGAGCGGAGGTGGCTGTACTTGATGTTGATCACGAGGAGGTGATGAAGGCGGCTAACCTTATTGGTGGGTTTGGTATTCCCTGCGATGTAACAAACCGCGATCAGGTGGAGTCCGCCTTTGGGCAAATATGTGAGAAATACGGTGGGGTCGATATTTTGGTTTCGAACGCTGGTAGGGCCTGGGAAGGCAGAATTGGAGAAGTAACGGATGAGATTTTACGGGAAAGCTTCGAGCTCAACTTTTTTGCACACCAAAATGTCGCGCAATGCGCTGTCAGTATCATGCGTTTGCAGCAAAAAGGGGGTGTTCTTTTGTTCAATGCGTCGAAGCAGGCCGTCAATCCGGGTGTGAATTTTGGACCTTATGGCCTGCCGAAGGCTTCGACCCTGTTTTTGTCCCGACAATACGCAGTGGATTATGGCGTAGATGGCATAAGATCGAATGCAATTAATGCCGATAGAATTCGGTCTGGTCTTATGACGGAGGACATGATTGATTCTAGGGCTAAGGCAAGGGGACAAAGTACGGGCCAGTACATGACGGGGAATCTGTTGGGGACTGAAGTTGATGCTGCGGATGTTGCAGACGCCTTCGTCAGTTTAGCTCTTGCAGATAAAACCACTGGTGCGGTGCTGACCGTGGACGGTGGCAATATTGCGGCTGCGTTGCGTTGACAAGACGGAGTTCAGATGAGCGAGATGGGGAAAAAGGTGACCCTGGTGGTAGGTGCGGGCCCGGGAACCGGCGCGGCAATTTCAGAGCGGTTTGCTCGGGCAGGGCACGTTGTGGTGGTTACTCGACGCCGCGGTGATGAGACTGCTTCTCTGGTCGAGAAAATTGAACAAACCGGGGGCGTTGCATACGGTTTGGGCTGCGACGCTCGAAACGAACAGGCAGTGATGGAGCTTGTAGAAAAAGTTGAAAAGGATGTCGGCCCAATTCAAGTCGCAGTCCATAACATCGGTCCGAACATCCGGTTCCTTATCCGAGAGACGACTGTACAAAAATATTACAAAGTGTGGGAAATGGCTGCGTTAAGCGCTTTTTTGGTGGGCCGTGAGGTAGCAAAGTCCATGGTGCCTCGCGGGGAAGGAACAATTTTATTTACCGGAGCGACAGCGAGTGTGAGAGGTGGTAGTGGTTTTGCTGCTTTTGCTGGTGCTATGCACGCAAAACGAGCCCTTTCGCAAAGCATGGCTCGAGAGTTAGGGCCGAAAGGAATACATGTTGCTCATGTGGTAATCGATGGTGTTATCGATACGGAACTCGTTCGCGAGAGGTTTTCAGATGTCATTGAGTCGCGGCCCCCTGACGGGATATTGAAGCCGGCTGATATTGCTGAGAACTATTACCAGTTGCATCGACAGCCACGTA
Organism: uncultured Rhodospirillaceae bacterium; assembly: GCA_964611315.1. Lineage (GTDB taxonomy): Bacteria > Pseudomonadota > Alphaproteobacteria > UBA7887 > UBA7887. Next base: position 3,956 of record CAZSYW010000033.1, on the reverse strand, counting down.
GTTCTTGGTCGCACGAAATCGACTTGAGACCTTGGGTGGAGCCGTGGG
>CAZSYW010000033.1:0-3898 GCA_964611315.1 uncultured Rhodospirillaceae bacterium | reverse complement strand
CGGGAACCGGCGCTGCAATTTCAGAGCGGTTTGCTCGGGCGGGACACGTTGTGGTGGTTACGCGACGCCGTGGCGATGAGACCTTGGGTGGAGCCGTGGTGATGGCAATTGTGGGAGAGGAAGGTAGATGAAAAAAAAAGTGGAATTTTTCTTTGATGTTGGGAGTCCGACAGCGTATCTCGCCTACACTCAGTTACCTGGTATTGCGACCCGTGCAAGTGCTGAAATTGCCTGGAAACCTATTCTATTAGGTGGATTGTTCAAGGCAGTTGGTAATCAAAGTCCAGCCTTCTTAGCACCTAAATCGGCTTGGATGGCGTCGGATCTCCCCCGATTTGCTAGCCGATATGGGGTTCCATATAGAAAAAATGATTACTTTCCAATCAATACACTTTCGTTGATGCGGGGTGCGGTGGCGGCGAAGCAGGAAGACATTCTTGAACCGTACCTTGCAGCGGTGTTCCCTGCCATGTGGGTTCACTCAAAGAAAATGGATGAGCTCGATGTAGTAACCGAGACCTTGAAAGAAGGTGGCTTGGACCCCGAAAATTTGCTTACGCGAATTGGTGATCAATCAGTTAAAGACGAACTTAAAGCGAACACCGAGGAAGCGGCGCAGCGCGGCGCATTTGGAGCGCCGACATTCTTCGTCGGTAAAGACATGTTTTTTGGTCAGGATAGGTTGGAATTTGTGGCCGAAGCTTTAACAGAGTAGGGCTAAGCATTGTCAATTGTAATAGGTGTCGCGAAAAACGTTTGGTCTTTTCAGAAAGTTGAGCTGCTTCATCCCACTTTGTTTAAAAACATTCCTGTGCCGAGACATTGGCCTTTTGCAGTGATCTATGTATCACGCGTACGGAGGCCGATCCAAACTGCTTGGTGAGCGAGTAAAAATCTCGTAGCCATTCGAGGTAACACCGAGCGTATGTTCGAATTGTGCCGAAAGCGATCGGTCCTTGGTAACGGCAGTCCAGCCATCATTCAGGATTTTGACCTCGAAGCGGCCCAGATTTATCATGGGTTCGACAGTGAAGAACATTCCTTCCTGCAGCACCATACCTGTGCCGGGGTTGCCATAATGGAGGATACTCGGCGCATCGTGAAATATTTTTCCTATCCCATGACCGCAGAAGTCCCGAACCACAGAGCATCGGTGTTTTTCTGCGAAACTCTGTATTGCGTGCCCTATGTCCCCAAGTGTTGCACCTGGACGCACTCTATCGATCCCAAGCATCATTGCTTCATAAGTCACGTCCACCAACCGTGCGGCTTTTCTAGGGACCTTGCCAACGAAAAACATCCGACTCGAATCGCCATGCCAGCCGTCAACGATCACTGTTACGTCAATATTTAAGATGTCACCTTCTGTCAGTTTTTTCCTGCCCGGGATTCCGTGGCATACAACGTGATTGACTGAGGTGCATATTGATTTTGGAAAGCCCCGGTAGTTGAGCGGTGCCGGGATCGCGTCATGGCTAATTATGTAATCGTGGCATAGTTTATCAAGTTGATCTGTAGTCGTGTCAGCTTGAACATGCGGCGTGATGAAGTCGAGTACCCGTGCGGCTAAAAGGCCAGCATGGCGCATAGCAGCGAAACTCTCGCGGTTATGCAGCTTAATCTCTCGTCCGCCTGTTGAAACGGGTAGCTGATCTTCTGACATGGGTTTCTCTTAGCACAAGACGGCAATGGGGATGTTAATTAAAATTATCAAAAATACATCCGCGTGATAGTGGCTGGGTTTGTTCATTTGGGAATGATTTAAATAACTAACGGACAATTCGCAAGGATCGGTCAATCTCAATACTAGATGGTTGTAGTTGGCAAGAGTAGCACAGTGCCTCTACTCCGCTGTCCAAAGCTGTCTCAAAGGCGCTGTGGTATTTGGGATCAATGTCACTGGCTATACGAAAGTCTTTGCAGTCTTCGCGTTGCACCAGATACAACATTACGGCACGGTGGCCCTGGCTCACCATGTTGCTCAGTTCGAAAAGATGTTTGGTGCCGCGAGCTGTTACCGAATCTGGGAATTCTGCCCCGGCATTTCGTTTCAGGTGAACATTCTTCACTTCAACAAAACACGCTCCCTTGTCTGGGTCCTCAAGAAAAATGTCGATGCGGGAGGATTTTCCATATTTTACTTCCCGGCGCATGTTTTGGTACCCCTCGACTTCGGGGATCAGGTTTTTGGCAATAGCATCGAAGACAATCTTGTTAGGGTGTAGAGTATTTATTCCTACTAAGCTTTTTCCAACACGTATCATTTCCCACGACCAACGGAGTTTTCGCTGAGGATTTTGGGCTGGAGAAAGCCAAATTTCCGCCCCGGGCGTTGTCAGACCAAACATGCTGCCTGGATTCGCACAATGTGCAGTGACAATTTCACCACTTTCCAACTTGGCGTCGGTTAGAAAGCGTTTGTAACGACGCACTAATTGCGCCTTTACCAACGGGTTTGGGAATTGCATGGTCCCAATTTAAGCGGTTTAAGAAGTGCAGTCCATTGGGGTTTTCAGCAGTATTGGGTCAAACCGCCGAGTGAGGTATAATAAGTCAACTTTTGCGCAGAGATTTTTGATGGCTTCAAAGAAACGTCCCACTGCCTGTGTTCTCATTATTGGGAATGAAATATTGTCTGGGCGCACGCAAGATGTGAACCTTAATTTCCTGGCGACGAATTTCACAGAGTTGGGCATTGAGCTCGTGGAGGCTCGGGTAATAGCGGATGTGGAAGCTGCAATAATTCATGCCGTAAACGAGTGTCGGGAACTCTATAACTACGTATTTACAACGGGTGGGATTGGCCCAACCCATGACGATATTACAGCTGGCTGTATTGCGAAGGCATTCGGCGTTGAACTCGAGCAAAATCCAGTAGCGCGTGATTTGATTGGTGAGTTGTGTCGCCGTAACGGTGTTGAACTCAATGCGGCGCGATTACGCATGGCTAATGTGCCCGTTGGAGCTAGTTTGATCGAAAATTCAGTTTCAGGTGCACCAGGATTCCAAATGGGCAACGTATTTGTTTTGGCTGGTGTGCCAAGGATTATGCGGGATATGTTCGATGGCTGTAAGGCAAGGCTAGCGGGTGGAGATGTGGTGCAAAGCCGCACCGTTACTGCTTATCTCCCGGAGGGGATTGTGGCTGAGCCTCTGAGGGTTCTTCAGGAACAATGTCCGGATGTCGAAATGGGAAGTTATCCGTTCTATCAGGACGGACGATTTGGCACGAATTTGGTTTTACGGAGCACCAATGAGGCACTTCTCGGCCGAGCTTGCAATGAAATCCGTGACATGGTTAAGGAACTTGGAGGCGATCCGGAGGTGCAAGGCTCCTAGTGTAGTTACGTCAAGCCGAAGCCTAACCAGACAATCAATACGCTGAACAACCTTGACTAAGTTCGCCCCAAAAACGGGTCAGGGTATTGCAGAGATGGGCCGCTTTTAACTGGTGATAGTATACTTTAGTGTTTGATAGGTCCGCCCGGGTTAAATTTGCCCCACTCAAATTTGCTGAATACAAATAGACGTCTCGTAAGTCTGCATCGGTCAGGTCGGCACCCTTCAAGTTAGTGTCGTATAGGTTAGCTCCGCGAAAATTAATCCTACTTAAATTTAGTCTCGCGAGATCTGCGACCCTAAAATTTGTTTTGGCAAAATTTGCGCCGCTTAAGGTTGCTCCTGCCAAGCTAGCTCCCACCAAATTAGCGTTCTTGAAATTGGCACCAGTCAAATTAGCGCCACGGAAATTAGTCGCAATACATTGAGCACCTCTTAGGTCTGCCTTAATCAAATTAGCTTCACCCAAATCCATTTGATACAGATCTGCGCCGCGTAAATCACACGCCGGACATTGCTTGGTTGATTCAAGGCGCGCCAGATCTTCTTTGTTAAATGC
>CAZSYW010000032.1:0-15428 GCA_964611315.1 uncultured Rhodospirillaceae bacterium | reverse complement strand
AAACGCTTTGTGATGTGGGGTTAGGACCTTTAGTTCAAGTCCGGCGACGAGGGGGATCGACCAATAGAAAGGCACGGTTTTCTTTTGGGTGCCCAAAACAATTAGGTCCGGTCAGCGACTCTAAGCTCAGTATGTTGCTCAGAAATATGTACGAAGAGAGTGCCGGGGAGGTATTTTGGGCGTTCCGTTCCATAGAGTGAGCCTTGCCTCTTAGGGGAGGGTAAGGTCCTTAAAAACTCTATTTTCACTATATAATACATGGTATTTGGCAATCCCCGTGGGAGGGACGATATGACCATTTCAGATATCCGCACATATCTTTTGTCTGTGCCGTATGTCGACCCGCCGCAAGTGGGGTTTCTGCAGCTTGAAAACATCGATTTACTGGTGGTTGAGGTGGAGCTCGCCTCGGGCATAGTCGGCACCGGCCACCTCCATCCACTGGCTGGTGGTATGCGAACATTGGAAATGTGCGTTCAGGAAATGCTGAAACCGCTGCTGATTGGCGAGGAGGCGCATGATGTCGAGGCTTTATGGTCCAGGATGTGGCACTCCACATTTATCCAAGGGCGGATGGGAATTACCGTCATGGCTATGTCTGCTCTCGACATTGCGTTATGGGATGCAGTCGGTCGTGCAGAGAATAAGCCACTTTGGCAACTTTGGGGCGGTCGACCCGACCCGCTTCCTATTTATGGTTCAGGGTGTTTTCGGGGTTTAGGCCATGACGGCATGATTGAGAAGGCAGAGAGGTTTGTAAGTCAGGGGTTTCGGGCGATTAAGATGCAGGCTGCTCATATGTTCACTCATGACGAAGATGTTGCAAATGTTCGCGACATGCGGGCAACGCTCGGCGATGAAGTCGAGATCATGGTCGACGTGAATCAAGGGTGGACAGCGGAAGATGCAATTGTCGTAGGGAGACAACTTGATGAATATGGCCTTACATGGCTGGAGGAGCCAGTTATTGCGGATGATTTTGATGGCTATGACAAGGTTGCGGAGGAATTCCGTACTCCGGTTGTGGGTGGCGAAAATCACTTCACCCACCACGATATGAAGCCATTTTTTGCGAGTGGCAAGGTCCCCATCCTGCAACCGGACCTAATGCGTGGTGGCTACACGGAACTAAAAGTTATTGCTGAACATGCGGCTCGTGCCGGCTTAAAAATTGCGCCACACCTGTTTCCGGAGCTGAGCTCGCACCTCATTGCCTCCATTCCAAACCCATCTTGGTTGGAATACATGGGTTGGTACGACCATCTTTGGGTAGAGCCAATAATTCCCGAAAATGGTATGATGGTGCCCACCAGTCGCGCGGGTCACGGAATGGATTTTCGGCCGGAGCTCTTCCACACGCATCCGTATCGCGACTGAGGCGAGTCCCCTGCATCGTTGGGGAACGCGAATTCTTTGTGGAAGTGAGATTTGCGGGCTTTAGGCGGTGCGGAAGATCAAGGGATTTTAGCCCAATAAATACTATCCTTTCTCATTTGAGAAAAATTGTAGCAACGCGTCCGCTGTTGCTTCCGGCTGTTCTTCAGGGATGAAGTGTCCACAGTTTTGGATTTGTCCGCCAGACACATCCTTTGCCACTCTGTTTAGGGACTCGACGACTTCGGTGCCTCGTCCCCAGGCGCTATCTCCGCCGAGACCAAGGACTGGGATGGTGAGTTTTCCTTCGCGATCGAGTGCAGCTCGGTTGTCAGCTATGTCCTGAGGGATTGTGCGATAATAGGAGAAGCCAGCACGTAGCGCTCCGGGCTGAGTATATGTGCGTAAATATTCTGTTACTGCGGTTTCATCAATCGCATTAGGTTGGAATGCAAAATTCCGATAAAACCAGCTTAGGTAGATCCGTTCCTTTCCTTGGATCAGCGCCTCCGGCAGATCCAGTGTTCGGTGAAAGCCGTGGTGCCAGCGCCGACCACCTTGAGATAAAAATTCTTTTCCGTCTCCGGGTACCGTCACATCTAACAGGGCCAGTCGTCGAACCGCCAGGCGGTGATTGGCGGCATAGGAAAAGGCAACTGGTCCGCCCCAATCGTGCCCGACCAAACATATACGGTCCAAGCCCAGGTGACTGTGGATGAGTTTGAAGACGTCTTCAGAGATGGTTCGTTTATCGTAGCCTTCCTGGGGTCGTCCTGAGTCACCCAGGCCGCGAAGATCAGGAGCAATGACTTGGAAATGTTTGGACAAGGGTCTTATGACTCGGCGCCACTCGTACCAGGTTTGGGGCCAGCCGTGCAGCAATACCAGTGGCTCTCCACTGCCGGCCATAACGTAGTGAATTAAACAGTCTTCGATCTGGGCATAATGATGGGTGACTTTATGTTCTGACAAATTGTCTCCAGTTTTGGCCTGGGATCCGTGTCCGTTGAATGTTTGGAGTTACGATTGGGCTGCTTTCTATCAGCCCACTTATGGGTGTCCAATTGTAAAATTATTTTTTCCACTTCGATCGGTGCCGCGGACCTGGAGTAACGGTCGGGTATGATGTGCTGAACCGGGTGATTCAGCTACTGGAATATCATTATGATCGTAATGGCACGTCGCCGGCATGAAACGGAGCGCATAACCCGTGCGGCCCTTTTCGCTGCTATTCGCATTTGAGGAGTGTGCAGAATAGACATCAAATATAACCATTTGCCCCGGTTGCAAAACAACATCTCGCGCGTGACGTTCATTATATTCGTGCTCAAGCAGTGATTCCGGAATGGTTACGTTGTTGCTGTGGTCACGAAAATGGTCACCGGTGACTTGGGCAGTATGTGAGCCTGGAATGATTCGCAGGCAACCATTACGTACGGTGCAATCGGTGACCGCAATCCAAACTGAAGTAGTGCGCAGAGGCTTAATGGGCCAATAACGACCGTCACGATGCCAAGGCACCTTGCGTTGCGTGCCGGCTGGTTTATGGAACAAAGTTGTCCCCCACAGTACGAGGTCAGGGCCTAAAACCTGCTCCATCATGTCGAGTATAGGCCGAAGTCTGGGGATTTCTATCCAGCGAGGATCGCTTTTCAAACCCTGCACGCCGGAGCCCGGAACGTGCGGGGAGGCCATCGGTTGGTCGCCCATTTTCGGGTTGTTGGCGATCAGCTTTTTTGCTAACAGCTGCAATAGCGCAAGTTTCTCGGCGGGCAGTCTAAACCTCGGCACCAAAACCCCGTCATCCCTATACGTCTGCAGTTCCGATTCTGAGAGTATTCTTCCTAAATGTTTCGTTGGGTGACTATCCACTTTGCTTGCCTATGCTAATGGCATCAGTGATGGGAGTGATCAACCGAGTTCTCCGTTTGACGGGCATCATCTAGTTCCTTCCCAATATCTTGCACACTTACCTGGATGCTAATATGGCCGTGCCGCTCAAAAACAAATGAGACAGGCTTTTGTTCGCCGTGCATCAGTTGCTCTTTTAGTTGGATGAACATGATGTGTCGGCCGCCTGGCTTTAACGTGACAGAACCATCGGCAGGAATTTCGATGCCCCCTTCGATTCTGCGCATCCGCATTATATTATTCTCTACTTTCATATCGTGAATTTCGGTTTTACCGGCAAAAGGAGCGGAAACGTCTATCAGACGATCCATTTCAGATCCCAAGTTAATGATAGTCAGATAACCACCGGCTACCGGGGCTTCAGGGGGGGTGGCGCGGATAAGAGCATCGTGAATTATCAGATCACCGACCCGAACGTCTTGACACAATGCCGGGCTTATGGTCGTCGCCATTAAACACAGAGCAACGATAATATTATTTGGTAATCTCGAAAATTTGGAAGCCCATTTTAGACCAACACTAAATCTTTGGCATGAGCGGCCTGGCTGACCCGCTGGCCTCACCAGACAATTTCCTACAAGTGTTAAAAGCATAGCATTGACTTTCGAAATGGTTTCACAGCTGACGTGAATTAGATAAACGGTGTAAAGGAGTGCAAAGTCACAGGTGAACCCCGGATTTGTTTGGCCCGGTTCGACTGCCGACAATGAACATAGAGGTTGCCACCTTTCCTACCAATTCGGCATACCGTCATCCTTGGGCAAATCAGAATGCATGAGATCCCAAGGTTGTGCGCTTCCTACAAAAATATCTCGGCTTGGCTGGTACCAGCTGGGGTCGTCCAAACTCCCAGCGTACAACACCATAACCTGTGTGTTTGATCCATTGACCAGAAAGAGAGGAGAGCCACAGTTCGAGCAAAATCCCCGTTGCATCGCGTGACCTCTGTCTGCGGGCCTTTCAAACCAATTGGGTGCGCCGCTTGATATGGAGAACTGGGATGCTTTCACGGCGACCGCTGCAAAATAGGCTGTGCCGGTTGCTTGCTGACAATCTTTGCAATGGCAATTACCCATGTATATAGGTTCGCCTGTGCAGGTGTAGCGCACAGTGCCACAGGCACATCCTCCTGAAAACGGAACGGGCATTTAGGGACTCCTTACAAACTGGTATCGGATTAGACATCAGCAAGTTTCAAACCTGCATTAATTGTTTCTATCACGGTGCGACAAAAGTTCTTTAACCAATGTATGTCTGGGGCACAATTGTTTTTCATCGCTGGGGTCTGCGGGTTGTCCAGAATACCAGAGATTACCAAAAACTATGGCGCTTGGCTGGAAGTTTCCCTAACATCCATTTTGTGGAGCAGGTCCAAACTACATAACGGTGTAGGAATATGTCTGATATTCGGCTAAAGCCAATTAACGACGAGACTATCTGGACTGGGTTCAACCTCGAGCATGATCGTAGTTGGGAGTATATTCTCAATGATACGGACCGCTCTGAGTTACATTCGGCGCTGACGCAGGTCCGTCAAAAGGGCTACAGCCTTGAGAGGATCTCAAAAACGGAATTTCTGTTACCAAATCTGGGGCACCGACTGTCGGATATAGCCGAGGATCTTCGGACAGGACGCGGCTTCGTTTTAATTCGGGGTTTTCCTGTGACCGACTACCCTTACGAAGATTTAGAGCTCATGTATTGGGGACTCTGTAGCCATATCGGCCTGGGGTTAACGCAGAACGGGGACGCCACGTTTATCCACTATGTGACCGATGGCAAGCGTCGACCGAGCCAAGGAAGGCGCGGAGTAGGTTTTCCGAAGGAGGCAAAGCTTCACATTGATTTGACGGACGTCGTATCTCTGTTGTGCGTACGTCAGGCCCCTGATGATCCTCCAAGTTGGGTTGCAAGTTCAATGAATGCTTACAATGGAATCCTACGTAGTAAGCCCGAAGCTTTGAAGCGGCTTTACGAAGGTTTTGAGTGGGACCGTATGGACGAACATGGTAACGGTGAGAGCCCAACATCAGGATACAAAGTGCCAGTTTTCAGTCAGAGGGGTGGCACCGTGTCTTGTCAGTATAACCGGAATTGGATTGAAAACGCGGCGATGCGACAGGAAAGGCCGTTGTCAGATGAGGAAAATGCGATCCTCGACCTAATGGATGACATCGTTTTTGCGGCCCGTCTGGAGTTCGCTTTTAATGAAGGCGATATTCAGTTTTGTAACAATTACACGGTAATGCATGGACGTGCTGCCCATGCGGTTATCAATGATGAGGAACAAAAACGAGTTCTTATGCGCATATGGCTTGATATGCCTGGGGAGGTTCGTCCGTTTTTTGATGAGGCCATAATACGTTACGGGAATGGCAGGCATGGACAAATTGGTTGGTCGCCAGAAGAAATGTTGGCAGGCCTGAATAATAAGGAGCGTCAGCGGCGTTCAGACGGTGCAATCAGGATCAGTTGATCTCTGGTTTTGAACCTTAAGAACCTAAATGATGTCCGTGAGAAAGAGCTCTAAGTTATAACTTGCTGTTTTTATCTGGCTCCTGTGCATCGTCCTTACCCTAAAAAACGGAAGTCAGTCTTGATCTGGGTTGTAAACGCGGATAGGGCGATGGGTCTTGAAAATTGGGTTCTGGCTTTCCCAAAAAACACCTGATGCGGCTCCACCATCGACGATAATCGTCTGACCAGTAATGAAAGTTGAGCGATCGCTCGCAAGAAAGAGTGCTGTTTCTGCGATGTCTTTAGGGCGACCAATGCGTGGGATTGGCTGCTGCATAGGACGTCCTTCCAGCCTTTGGTCTATTAATTCGTCAGGCTTGCCAACTGTGTTGGAAGAAAGAGGGGTTGCAATATAGCCGGGGCAAATTGTGTTCACCCGTATAGAGCTATCTGCGACGGAGAGCGCTGTAACTTTGGATAAATGAACAACGGAGGCCTTGGCCGCTGAGTATAGTAAGGGGCCCAGTCCAGCAGTAACGGCAGCCACGCTGCCGGTATTAATGATGCTGCCACTGGATTGTTCTCTCATTATAGGGATGGCGTGTTTCATTCCAAGAAACACACCTTTTACCAGCACATCAAAGGTCATCTCGAACTCCTCAACTGGAGTGGTTTCCAGAGGTCCAAGTGCACCGCCAAATCCGGCGTTATTGAACATGCAGTCGAGCCGCCCCCATTTGGAAATTGCGGTATCGATGGCCGTCTTCACCTGTTGTTCCTGTCGAACTTCAACCGGACAAAAAATAGCGGCGTCGCCCAACTCGGTCGCCAGCGCGTTGCCTCGCTCTTTTTGCATGTCTGCGATAATGACCCTTGCGCCATTTTCCACAAAAAGTCGAGTGCTGGCTTCACCGATCCCGCTTGCGCCACCCGTGATGACAGCGACTTTGCCTGACATTTCTCCCATTGCTGCCCCTTTGATTTTCTCCGGCTGATTCTTGTGTAAGAGTACTTGCTATTTTAAGAAACGAAGACAGTTCTCTTCCCTTTCGACAGATTATTTATCCACGGGCACGTCTTTTTAATTGTGTTACAGTGCGCGGTTGCTGTCGCCTGATTTTTACTGAATCGTCACGAAGAACTGAGAGAGACAAATGCCCATTTACGTGATTTTTGAAAACGAGATCCACGACGCTATCAAATATGACGAATATAAAAAAGCTGTACCTAAGTATGTAGCACGCCATGGCGGAGAATATGTCGCAAGAGATGGACATTTTGAAGTCCCTGTTGGGGATTGGAAACCAAATAGGATTGTAATTTTTAAATGGCCGTCTCGGGAAGCGCTGGAATCATTTCAGTCTGATCCAGAGTACCAGCCTTGGAAGAAATTGCGAGAATCAGTCACTACGACTAAACAGTTGCTTATCGTGGAAGGTTTGACCGAATCACCGTCATGATCCTCTAAGAAAACATTTAAGTAGAAAGACTTGTGACAAATCACCAGTGTTTTGTGTCCTACCAAGAGACCATGGGAATAAATGTCGAAATATGTCAGAGGGGACCAGCGTTGCCTGTTGGCTCCGTTTGGACGAAGGTGACGCGTTTTCTCCTTTGCACCAGGGGTGGGCATTTGTGATCGTCAAAATAATCGACTTGGCAGTCAAAACATTGAAAACACTCTGCCATATTAATCGTTCCGCTTGGCTCTACAGCTCCAACCGGACATGATGCCTCGCAAAGTCGGCATGGATTTCCACATTGGGGTCTCCTGTGTAGCCAGTTAAGGAGATGTATTCTTCCCAAAAAAGCGACAGCAGCGCCAAGGGGGCACAAGTAGCGACAATAGAAGCGTTCGACTACTAAACCCGCGCCGAGAAGTAGAAATGCATAAAATAAATACGGCCAGGAGCGATCGAACCTTGTGGAGATAGCTGTTTTAAATGGCTCTATCTCAACTGCACTTGCAAGCAGTTGGCTACCTGATATGGCAAGCGCTAAAATTCCGATCACGATTAGGTATTTGAGTGACCATAGTCTTGCTTGCAAAGTATGAGGGACAGTTATTTGCGGCACCCGAAAGAGCCGAGCCAATTTGTTTGTTATTTCCTGTAACGCTCCGAAGGGACATAGCCAGCCACAAAACACGCCTCGACCCCAAAGGACTAAAGAGATCACTACATACCCTAACAAAATCACCATTAGAGGGTCGACTAGCTGACTCCGCCAATCGACAATGCCTAGCGTAACATTTACGTATGTTAATAGATGGAGAATGGTTAACTGGGCTCCAGAAATCCAACCTAGCCAAACCAATACCGCTACAAGAAAAACCATTCGAACGAACCCATACAAGCGACGGTGCGCGGTCAGTCGGTCACTAAAAAACAGGATTCCGGTTAGAATAAAAAGCAAAGCCCCAAGGCAGGCGATAGACTGAGCGCGGTCGACCCAAATTTGCTGCCAATCGCTAAGAGAGCTGGTTCTTATTAGCCCAAAGAGAACATATTGCGGTTCCTTAAGGCCTGCTTCCTCCAATAAGACGTCGTCGCCAGTCACATGTTGAAATGGCAGACGGTATAGAAGAGGGAAAACTACACTCCTCGGTTCGTCATTTGGGCCCGATACAGGAACATGAACTTCGATGCTCCAGGGGCGCAACGGTTCAAATGAGCCTCGCATTGGGAGGTTAATCCGGCCGACAGCCTTAAAATCAGGGGCAGACGTTGCGCTAAAACGAGAACGTTTTAAATTTTCTTTGCTTAACCCTATGTGCTGCCCATTTTGTAGAAGAGAGACCTTACCGAAGGTTTTCCCACCTCCCACCTCCCACCAAGTGAATTGTCCTTCGGAGGCAACCATGATCGAATGGCTGTCGCTATCGAGGAGCTGAAGGTAGCGCACACTCGGCATGAGATTTCGGCCGATAGCCGGAGGGGTCAACAGCGCGGTGTATATCACCGCATACAACTCCCTGTCGTCACCTAAAGGCTGTGCCGGTTTTGCGTTTGGCCCGAACTGGGTCTCTATGGCAAGGCGAATATCCTGATTGCTCAACCTGAGTTCTGCAACGGAACCATTTTTTATGAGTTGATTCCAGTCCGCAGGCGCAAAGCTGTACATATCTATCTGTAATGTGTCTCGGTTTTGAGATAGCCCAGCTAAAAGCCCTACGCGATCTGTCGCGCGTAACACAGCATTGTGCATCGCTTTAGCACTTATAGTTGCGCCCGACACGGAATCTAGGCCTCCCGGCATATGGCCTTTGCCCGTGCGTACGCTGTAGCCGTTCAATCGATTCAAATACTGACTAAGCTCAGTTTCTGAAACTTTGTCCGGGGAGACTAAAGGTTCGTGTTGCTCGAGCACCTTGTGCCCGATCAATCGCCCACCGGAGTCGAGCGCAATGATTATGTCAAAGGAATCGCCTTTAAATCCCTTGGGTTCAGCCATCTCGTGAGTTGAAAATAAGTAACCTGCAGTCAATCCTTTCGCTTTGACGTGAGCAAGTGCGTCGGACGCATGTTCGACTTCAAAACCGTCTGCTTCTGGGAAAAAATCGCTAACGAGGCTGTCTGAAAGCCGCGTTTTTAGGGGTTTGTTCATGTCCGCGGCGGCGTTGCCTAAGGTCGCTATAAGCATCACAACCGGCATAAGGAACAATCGGAAAACGGTCATTTTAGGTTGTTTGCAGGTCAACATTGCCCATCTCATTCGAAAAATACTTTCTCCGTGTCGAGGGGAGCTGGGCTAGGTTGCGGGAACCCAAGAAATGATTGGGGGGTACCAATGGGCTCAATTTGCTGATCAATTGACCAGGTGTCCATAAAAAAATGGGCCGAACTTGGGTTAAAAGAGGTATCGTTCTAACGTGGCACCTTGAAGCTGCATGTGGTGCTGCGGGCTTCCGAGAGCCAATTGTGCCAAAATTTATGGGCAGAGTCGTGAGACGATCTGGAGGAAATTATGGGAATAGTAACAGATGTTATTTTGCCCCTTGCGTTAGCTTTTATTATGTTTTCACTCGGGCTTGGGTTAACGGTGGATGATTTCACGCGCGTTGCAAGACGTCCGCGCGATTTTATCGTTGGTTCCCTGTTGCAACTTGCATTGCTGCCGATAGTGGCGTTTTTGCTTGTTAGTGTTTGGGGTCTACAGCCTGAGCTGGCACTTGGCGTTATGATTATTGCAGCGGCCCCCGGAGGAGTTACCTCAAACATTTTAACGGCATTTGCTCGGGGGGATGTCGCGTTGTCGATATCGCTAACTGCAATTATTAGCTTGATCAGCGTTGTCACCATCCCCTTGGTGGTTGTATTTTCTTACGGCCAATTTATGGGTGAAGGTATCGATACTGATGTATCGGTGCAGAAAATGGCAATCAGCGTGTTTTTAGTGGTTACGGTTCCGGTTCTGCTGGGCTTACTGTTTCGACGATTCGCTGAGAATCTGGCGATAGGTTTTGAGCCCTTGGCCCGACATGTCTCAACTGCGTTATTTGTATTGGTTCTTGTAGGTGCGATTTACCAGGAACGAAGTAATATTGCCGAATATTTCTCTCAAGCAGGATTGATTACGCTTACTCTTAATGTGCTGATGATGGGCTTAGCTTATTTAATAGCGAGTCTGTTCTCATCTGGGTCGCGACAGAAAATTGCTATTTCAATAGAGTGCGGATTGCAAAATGGGACGTTGGCGATCGCGGTTGCAACCTTGTTATTTGATGGTGGTTTAATTCTCGTTCCGGCCGCGACATACAGCTTAATTATGTTCGGGACGGCGTTGATTTTTATCGTGTTCTTGCGCAGGAATCAGCCTGCTGGATAGCCAATAAAAATATTTGTTGCTTGTGTGGTTTTCGGACCGTAAATGGAGGCTTGGGACCCCTTCGGTCCAATAGATGGAAGGGTTTTATGCATTGTGGGTAGATCATAAGAATATTGATGCCCCTAAAAATGGAGGTTGGGAAGTGACAACGTGTAATGGTGCAGGTTTAAGGAAGTTAATTGGTGTCTTTGCTCTGGTGGTTGGGGTTTTCATATTTAAGGGCGTGGTGCCGGGTTATGCGGCAGAAGGCAACGCGTTTAAGTACGATCCGGAAACAACAGCCATCCTTATGGTGGACCCTTTTAACGATTTTATTTCGGACGGTGGCAAACTTTGGCCCATGGTGCAGGAGAGTGCGGAGGCCGTAAATTTAGTCCCTAACTTAAAGAGATTAGCGGAGGGCGCACGCTCTAAAGGGATACAACTCATCTACACGCCTCACCGGAGGTGGCGTGAAGGAGATTATGAAAACTGGAAGTTTTTGCACGGTAATCATGTAGGGTCCGCAAAATTGCAGATCTTTGCGGCCGGCACCTGGGGCGGAGAGTGGCATCCAGACTTGGCGCCACAGCCGGGAGATGAGGTTGCTAAAGAACACTGGCTCACGAGTGCATTCCCCAATACCGATGTTGATTACATATTGCGTCAACACGGTATCGATCATGTAGTGGTCGTTGGGCTAACTTCGAACACCTGCGTCGAATCGACTGCGAGATTTGCGGTAGAAATGGGGTACCACACGACACTTTTGACAGATGCAGTGGCTGCATTCTCAGTAGCGGAACATAAGGCGGCGGTGGAGTTGGATTATCCAAGGATTGCCCATAATGTCTCCACTGTGGATGAGTTTCTTGCAGCAGTGCAATAAATTGTCGGGTTTGCGCACGCGGCCTAAATTTTAATGTGTGGCAGCGAGAGCCATGTGTGAGCAGATTTTGATTGATTTGGCGGCAGGGAGGTTGGCGAACTTTGGATTTTGCGCGCCTCCCTGATTCTCTAGTTCCTAACAATATTTGAAGAGGGTATGTGCCGTAGTGTTTGTTTTTTCTTCAATGGCACGACTTGAGATGTTTTTTTAGAAGCAAGTGATTTATGGGCCAGGCCGCTATGAACCCGCAAGGGATTGCAACGGCAATACCAAACCAGAAGATTCCTGTGAAAACAGTGGGAACGTCGACACCACCAATGCCGAGGTCAACGGCATTCATTGTGATTTCCATAACGCTGATTGAGATAATCTCCCCAACCCAAACTATTTTCAGGGCAGCTCCGATTCCGATTCCTTGATCCTGCATGATCGGTTTGACGGCCAACGATATCCCGACCATAAATGCGAGCACAACGGCTAATGTGATTGTCCAAAAGACCCCGATGCCAAGCGAAACACCGACTAAAAGTCCAGCAACTTCGCCGATTGCGCATCCAGTCAGACAGTGAAGGGTAGCTTTTGCCGAGGTTTTCCATGCAGTGATGCGGTTTACAGACTCTGTTACAGACACGCGCCAAGTGCTCCTGGAAAGAAACTGTTCTGATGGGACGTTTTGATGTGCATCACTCTCTCTATCTCTTATGGCATTACAACGTTGTTGCTGTGATGCCACCACTATAATGACTCGTTCGCTCCGGAAAATCTAAATTTCTTCTATTCGGATCATCCTGGGCTTTTCAACAACTGATTGCAGCATCTCTATTGATTGTAACGCGCTTTGAATAGATTTCTCGTTTGCTTCGTGAGTGGTTAGCACGACCGGGACCACATCACCTGGGTTTCGGCTCCGTTGTATCATGGATTCTACGGATACATCTTGATCGCGGAGGCAAGCCGCGATGTCGGCAATAACGCCAGGCTTGTCTACCAACATTAAACGGATGTAGTAGGGGCCCGCTACTTCATCCATAGATGCTGCGGATAGTTGTTCCAAATCGGAGGCGGGAATTGAAAATGTTGAGGTTCGGTGTTTCCTTGCAATATCTACTAAATCTCCGGCAACTGCGGATGCAGTGGCATCTCCGCCGGCACCGGGTCCCTCGTAAATCGTAGTGCCGGCAAAGTCACTCTGCACGACTATCGCATTGTTGACACCGTCAACGTGGGCGATTGTAGCACGCTCTCGGACCATGCAGGGGTGGACCCTTTGATGAATTTCCTCCCCGCTTTTTCGGGCAATGGCAAGAAGTTTTACTCGGTATCCAAGTTCAATCGCGTACTCAATGTCGACGGCACTGACGTGACGAATACCTTCTACATGTATTGAGTCAAAATCGATTACAGTGCCGAACGCTAAGCTTGTCAAAATTGCTAATTTATGGGCGGCATCGACGCCGTCAATATCCGTTGACGGGTCTGTTTCCGCGTAACCAAGCCTTTGTGCTTCTTTTAGAACAGCCCCAAAATCTTGAGACGTACCTTCCAGGGCGGCATCGTGCATGCTGGTTAAAATATAATTGCAGGTACCGTTAAGAATTCCGACTACACCATAGAAATTATTTCCGGAAAGACCTTCGCGCACTGCCTTGACGATAGGAATCCCTCCTGCCACCGCAGCTTCATAATGAATGCTTACTCCATTTTGTTCCGCCAAATTCGCCAATTTCTGCCCGTGTACGGCCATCATGGCTTTGTTAGCCGTAACGACATGTTTACCTGAAGTGAGTGCAGTCTTGCAGACTGTCAAAGCCGGTCCGTCGATGCCGCCTATTAACTCGCATACCACATCTATGTTCTCGTCTTGGGCGAGGGAGGAAACATCATCGTGCCAAACAAATGTTTTTGTGTCGAAGTCTCGTTCGCGGTTGCGGTTCTTGGCGCAAACAGCAGTCGCCGAAATTGTAAGACCACAACGCTCCCTTATAATCGCGTCTTGTGCTGTTAGTAACTTTACTAACCCGCTTCCAACTGTGCCGAGGCCCGCGATTCCTACGCGAAGGTTCGTCATTGGATTATTTCCAAAGTGTATCTTCCTTTATAGCTCGATACCGGTTTGGTTAAACTTGAGGCATATGCGAAGCGCTTTGCAGGCGTTGGATCTCGATCAAGTTCCAAAGGCTTTTTGCAGAGCCGGCCGTGCCTCAAGTCGCTTTGTGTACGAGGTAACATTAGGTTTGTCCGAAAGATCTGCTCCCAAACGGGCTGCAACTACGCAGGCATGCCCTGTCATTATGTCCGCGCCTGAGAAATCTCCGGCCAAAAAGTCATGGTTGTCCAACCCGGCTTCGACTGCAGTCAGCATACGAGTTAAAAGTTTCGTTGCCCGTTCAAGGTTGACCTTGTTACGGCGGTCTTCCGGTAGCAAGATGCTCTCAACCACAATGATATTGACCTGTGGCATGATCATTCCCTCGGCGTAGTGGAACCATTGCAGGTAAGTACCAAAATCCGAAGATGCGGAGGCAGGTACAAACTTTCCATCGCCGTATTTTTCAAGAACATATTGAACGATCGCCCCGGATTCAAAAATCTTCATGTTTTCGTCTTGGAGAACTGGCACACGACCCATTGGATGTACTTTAAGGTAATCAGGTGCCCGCATACTTGGATCGCCGAGTTTATATGATTCTATTTCGTACGGGAGGCCAAGTTCCTCAAATAACCATACAATGCGTACAGATCTTGTGTTAGGGGCGTGAAAAATTTTCATAAGTTATTACTCAATTCAAAAAAGTTACAGCGGCACATTATGGCCAATTATAGACAAACCAACGTCCCGCGGTTGATAAATTATTTTCGAACCATTCCCCAGCGTAGGGCGAGTGTTATTTTTTACCAACCACGATCGGCTCGAAGTTTCATAAACATATCCAAATGTTTCTCATTATCCCCCGCAAAGCGAAGGACTATATGTCGCGCGCCAGCATCCACATAGTCTTGCAGCCATTGGCCAGCCTCGTCCAAAGGTCCTGCAAAGCAAGCCATCATTGATTTCAACAAATCGGCAGAAGTTCCATAATAACTTTGGAGATATTCGTCGAGTCCCTCTTGGGCTTTTTGCAGATTTTCGTCGATCGATACCGTGAGGTATGCGGCGCAAGAAAGTTCTTGTGGGGTGCGACCCTCGCTACTTGCTATCTCCTGCACCTCTCGCCAACACTTCCCAATGGTTTCCGCATCTGGTCCAAACGGGAGCCATCCGTCCAAATGACGACCCGCTCGCTCCAAGCTTCCTCGGGCAGTTCCAACTCCCCAAATTGGGGGCCCACCTGGTCGATTTGGCAGTATTCCCAGCGTCTCGCAGTTCACATTCCATCTGCCATTCCATTCAACTGCATCACCTGTCCAAAGGGCCTGGCACAGGCGGATACCCTCCATCATTCGACCTACGCGTTTCTCAAAAGGGACGCCAGCCGCCTCAAATTCAGCGCGGACATTCGGTAAATCCGAGGCAATACCGACCGCCAGGATAAGTCTGCCCTCGCTCAGTTGGTCCACTGTTGCGGCAGTTTGCGCCAATGCGACGGGATTGCGTAGTGCAGGAAGGAGTACTGCTGTTCCAAGTTCAACCGTTTGTGTTCTTGACGAGATTGCTGCCAAGGTTGTTAAGGGATCGTGGCGCGGTCGAGCGACAAGGCTGTCTCCTACCCATATTGAGTCATAACCTTGGTCTTCGGCTTTTTCTGCAAGCGCAAGTAAAGGTGCCGTCTCCAATTGACCCTTCATGACCCGTTCTCGCGTAGGTAGCAGGTATCCAAATTTTTGTTTCATTTTTTCTCACTTTGCATCTTGCGCTTCGAATCTCCCATTGGGCGTGTGTTACATACACAAATATTTGTTTTTTGGACAGAGAAGGTGCGGTGATTTTCATAGAAAATGAGATAATTGTGAACGCGAGGGAATGTTTAAGCGTGTTGAGTGGTCGGTTCCA
>CAZSYW010000031.1:0-16012 GCA_964611315.1 uncultured Rhodospirillaceae bacterium | reverse complement strand
GTTGGTGCCGGCGTTGTTGCGGAAATCATCGAATAATTCACGACGCTAAGAGGTTATTAACGAGCAGTGTTTCAGGGTTGGGGACTTGTGTAAGGCTGAATGATCATGGACAGTCAAAATATACGTATCCGTCTCAAAGCGTTTGATCATAGAATTCTTGATCAATCAACAGTTGAGATAGTTAATACCGCTAAACGGACGGGGGCTCAGGTTCGTGGTCCAATTCCACTTCCAACAGATATTGAGAAATATACAGTGCTGCGGTCGCCGCATGTTGACAAAAAATCACGTGAACAATTTGAAATCCGCACCCACAAACGACTTTTGGATATTATTGAGCCAACTCCGCAAACCGTTGATGCTTTGATGAAACTCGATCTCGCCGCCGGGGTCGATGTTGAGATTAAGCTTTAGAGGTTGATAATCATGCGCACAGGTCTTTTGGCTCGTAAAATGGGGATGTCGCGTCTGTTTTTGGACGATGGAGCCCATCTTCCGGTGACTATTCTTAAGGTGGATAGTTGCCAAGTTATAGCTCAACGGACTGTGGCACGGGATGGCTATAACGCGGTTCAAGTGGGATCGGAAGAGGCCAAAACCAAAAATGTCAATAAACCTGGCCGTGGGCATTTTGCTAAGGCTAAAGTGGCCCCTAAACGTCAATTGGCTGAGTTTCGGGTCAGTAACGACGCGTTGATCGAAGTTGGTGCCGAACTGTCGGCAGCTCATTTTGTGGAGGGACAGTTTGTGGATGTTACGGCGACCTCTATTGGTAAGGGGTTTGCTGGTGCCATGAAGCGACATAATTTTGGCGGTCTACGTGCGAGTCATGGAGTGTCGGTTTCGCATCGCAGCCATGGTTCTACTGGAAATTCCCAGGATCCGGGCAAGGTCTTTAAAGGTAAGAAGATGGCCGGCCAAATGGGGGCAAAACAAGTGACGGAGCAAAACCTTTATGTAGTTCGGACAGATTCGGACCGTGGCCTAATATTTTTGATGGGAGCAGTCCCGGGCCCCAAGGGCGGATACGTTAGGGTAAAGGATGCTGAAAAACGCGCGTTGCCTCCAGGAGCCCCTTACCCGGCTTGTTTAAAGGGCTCAGAGGTTACTGAAGTTGAGGGCGAATTGAACGAGAACCCTGATGCGCCCACAGGCGCCGATGCTGTTGTATTGAGTGAAGAAGAGGTAAAGGCATAACTCTAATGGAATGTGAAGTTTTTACCCTTAATAAAAAACAAGCCGGCATGGTTGAGCTTGCGGACGATATATTCGGCGTGAACGTTCGTCGTGATATTCTGCATCGAACTGTAAAGTGGCAACTCGCAAAACGTCAGCTTGGCACTCACAAGGTCAAGGAGCGCGGGGAAGTCAGGGGTACAACTGCGAAAATGTATCGGCAAAAAGGTACTGGCCGTGCTCGTCACGGCACGAAGCGCGTTTCCCAGTTTGTCGGTGGCGGAGTGGTATTTGGGCCAGTGGTAAGAAGTCATGCGCACGAGTTACCGAAAAAGGTTCGACGTCTAGCTCTAAAATGTGCTTTGTCCTCTAAAAGAGCAGAAGGCAAGCTGGTTGTCCTTGATGCGGCTGTTTTAGAAAATCCGAAAACAAAGGTATTGGCGACACAAATAAAGGCGTTTGGTTGGCAATCCGTTTTGGTGATTGACGGAACTGAGGTGGACCTCAACTTCCGGCGGGCGGCAGAAAATTTGCCCAATATCGACGTCCTTCCAAGCCAGGGAGCAAATGTCTACGACATTCTTCGCCGAGATGTATTGGTGTTGACAAAGGCAGCAGTTGATTCTCTTGAGGAACGGTTGAAATGAGTGCTGAACGAGATTACGACGTGTTAGTTGCCCCGCTAGTTACAGAAAAAGCTACTATGCTAAGCGAGCACGGTCAGATCGCGTTCCGCGTTCGTTTAGATGCTACCAAACTTGAGATTCGTCAAGCGGTCGAAAAATTGTTTGATGTAAAAGTCACCGGTGTTAACACCATCCGTGTCAAAGGTAAAACCAAGCTATTTAGGGGCCGGCGCGGTCGGCGTTCAGACTACAAGAAAGCGATTGTTACGCTAGCTGAAGGTCACAATGTAGATTATTTGGCTGGTTTGTAGGGGGGATTTGGCCGTGGCACTTAAACAATTTCGACCGATGACACCGTCACAACGGCAACTGGTGTTGGTTGATCACAGTTTGTTGCACAAAGGAAAATCGGTCAAATCCTTGACGGTTGGGCTAAACAAGTCAGGCGGACGGAATAGTCAAGGTCGCATGACCGCTCGTCACAGGGGTGGCGGACACAAACGACGTTATCGTCTAATAGATTTTAAGCGGCGTAAATTTGATATTCCCGCGACGGTCGAGCGGCTTGAATACGATCCTAATCGGACCGCATTTATAGCGCTGATTCGCTACGATGACGGTGAGCTCTCATATATTCTTGCACCCCAAAGGGTTAGATCCGGGGATGTGGTAATTTCGGGAGAACGTGCAGATATAAAGCCGGGCAACGCTATGCCCATGAAGAACATGCCTGTCGGTACTGTAATCCACAACGTGGAGATGAAACCCAACAAGGGCGGACAGCTTGCGCGTGCTGGTGGGACTTATGCTCAGTTGATAGGAAAAGACGCGGGGTACGCACTTCTTCGGCTTTCGTCCGGCGAACAAAGGATGGTGCGGGGCGAATGTATGGCTTCCATTGGCGCAGTGTCCAATCCCGACAGACAGAATATAAAGCTTGGTAAGGCGGGCCGGAGTCGATGGCTCGGCCGCCGTCCAAAAGTAAGAGGCGTGGCAATGAATCCGGTTGATCATCCTCATGGCGGAGGAGAGGGCCGCACCTCGGGTGGTCGACATCCTGTTACCCCTTGGGGCGTCTCTACGAAGGGCAAACGAACTCGTAGTAACAAACGCACCGACAAGCTAATTTTGCGGCGTCGGCGTAATAAGAAATAATTAGGAGGTCTAGCTGTGGCGCGCTCGGTTTGGAAAGGTCCATTTGTAGATGGTTACCTCCTGAAAAAGGTGGACGAGGCCCATGCTTCGGGCCGCAAGTCCGTTATAAAAACGTGGTCACGACGCTCCACAATTTTGCCGCAATTTGTGGGCCTTAACTTTGGCGTTCACAATGGTAAGAAATTTATTCCTGTGTTAGTGACGGAGGATATGGTCGGACACAAACTCGGTGAATTTGCCCCGACGCGTACTTTCTATGGCCACTCGGCCGACAAAAAGGTGCGAAGAGTAGTATAGAGATGGGAAAGCAAAGGACACCACGTCGGCTTGCCGATAACGAAGCGATGGCTGTTGCACGTCGTTTGCGAACTGGTTCACGAAAACTCAATTTGGTTGCACAAATGATCCGTGGTCTTCCAGTGGAAAAAGCGCTGGCGCAGTTGGCATTTTCGCCGCGGAGAATTTCGGGGGAGGTCAGGAGAGTTCTCGAGTCAGCGATCGCCAATGCTGAGAACAATCACAATCTTGACGTCGATCGCTTAGTGGTGGCAGAGGCTTTCGTTGGTAAAAGCCTAGTAATGAAGCGATTCCGTCCACGTGCCCGTGGACGGATGGGCCGCATCGAAAAACCGTTTAGCCGCATTACTGTAGTTGTGCGACAACGAGAGGAAAGTTAACCATGGGTCAAAAAGTCAATCCAATTGGCATGCGCCTTGGTATCAATCGGACATGGGATTCTCGTTGGTACGCTGATAGTGGTTACGGTCTTCTGTTGCAGGAAGACTTGAAAATCAGATCATATTTGCTGAAAAAATTGGAACAAGCTGGTGTTAGCCGCGTGGTAATAGAACGTCCAGCGAAGAACGCTCGGATAACTATCCATACCGCTAGACCTGGGGTCGTCATAGGCAAAAAGGGTGCGGACATCGAAAAATTACGTTCGGAAGTTAGTCGAATGACGGAGAGCGAGGTTCATCTCAATATCGTAGAAATTCGAAAGCCAGAAATTGAAGCGCAATTGGTTGCGGAAAATGTTGCGCAACAATTAGAGCGGCGTGTTGCATTCCGAAGAGCTATGAAACGTGCTGTCCAATCGGCCATGCGGCTTGGTGCTCAGGGCATAAGAATCAACGCGGGCGGCCGGCTTGGGGGTGCTGAGATTGCGCGAACCGAATGGTACCGGGAGGGGCGGGTGCCGTTGCACACTTTAAGGGCGGATGTTGATTATGGTGTTGCACGTGCGGACACAGCTTATGGTACTTGTGGTGTTAAGGTGTGGATTTTTAAGGGCGAGATAATGGAGCATGACCCGATGGCTCAAGACCGGAGACGCGCTCAGCTCCAGGGCGTTCGGGTTTAACAAGACAGGATAATGAGTGATGCTGGCTCCTAAACGAACAAAATATCGAAAACAACAAAAGGGTCGTATACACGGAGCTGCAAAAGGCGGAACGACTTTGAATTTTGGATCGTTCGGATTGAAAGCGGAACAGGCCGGGCGGATTTCAGCGCGCCAAATTGAAGCGGCAAGGCGTGCTATAACTCGCCATTTAAAACGCAGCGGACGTATGTGGATCCGAATTTTTCCCGATGTCCCGGTCAGCAAGAAGCCGGTGGAGGTGCGGATGGGGAAGGGCAAGGGTGTCCCAGAGATTTGGATTTGTCGGGTGAAACCCGGGCGGGTTATGTTTGAGGTCGATGGAGTGCAGGCACCGTTGGCAAAGGAAGCCTTCAGGCGCGGCGCAGATAAACTGCCCATCCGGACTCGTTTCGTTGCCCGCATAGGAGGCGATGCTTGACAATGAAAATTGAGGATATTCGTGCAAAAAATGATGGTGAGCTCGAAACCGAGCTTATGGCGCTTAAAAAGGAGCAACTTAACCTGCGATTTCAACGTGCGACTGGTCAAATTGAAAACACTGCTCGCGTTCGGTCTGTTCGCCGAGATATCGCCCGAATTAAGACTGTCTTCAACCAGCGTGCTCAACAACCGTCTAAATAGATTGTGATCGGATAACGAAATGCCAAGACGAGTTCTTCAAGGTGTTGTGGTGGCTGACAAAGCTCACAAAACGATTATTGTGCAGGTGGATCGTCGCATACAGCACCCGCTATATAAGAAATTCATTCGACGTTCAAAGAAATATATGGCGCACGATGAAACTAATACAAGCAAAGTGGGGGACCGGGTCCAGATACGTGAATGTCGTCCGTTGTCGAAGAGCAAACATTGGGAATTAGTAGTTGAGTAGCAGGTGGAGTGGATTGTGGGGCGAAAAAGGTGCGGTGTGCGGAGGCTTAGATTATGATTCAGATGCAGACGAATCTTGATGTCGCCGATAATTCAGGGGCGCGTCGCGTCCAGTGTATTAAAGTCCTTGGTGGGTCAGGCCGGACGACCGCGTCAGTTGGGGATGTAATTGTCGTTTCAGTGAAGGAGGCAATTCCGAGAGGTCGAGTAAAAAAGGGCGATATTCATCGTGCTGTGATAGTTCGTACGGCAAAAGAGATACGTCGCTCAGACGGAGGCGCAATACGATTTGACAAGAATGCGGCCGTACTACTCACTCCACAAAATGAGCCCATTGGAACACGTATCTTTGGACCTGTTACCCGTGAATTGCGAGCTAAGCAGTTTATGAAGATCATCTCTTTGGCCCCGGAGGTGCTGTGATGGTTGAAAAATTGCGAATTAAGAAGGGCGATCCGGTGATTGTTCTTACCGGCCGCGACCGAGGAAAAACTGGGGAAGTTACGAGGGTGCTTTCCAAGAAAAATAAGGTTTTGGTGCAGGGGGTGAGCGTAATCAAGCGGCATACAGCGCCGTCTGCAAATAACCCTGGGGGGATCATTGAAAAAGAAATTCCGATAGATATTTCCAATGTATCCTTAATAGATCCCAAAGATCGTAAGCCAACGAAGGTAGGTTTTCGGTTTTTGGAAGATGGACGCAAGGTTCGTTACGCCAAGCGTTCTGGCGAAGTTATTGACCGGTAGGTGTAGGCCATGTCTCGTTTACAGGAACATTATGACCAAGTTATTAGGCCTGAACTGGTTGAGGAGTTTAAGTACGGGAATCTGATGCAAGTGCCGAAGCTCATAAAAATAGTGGTGAATATGGGCGTTGGGGAAGCCGGACGTGAAGCAAAGAAGATCGACGGGGCTGTGACGGACCTGACAGCGATCACGGGGCAAAAGCCGGTTATTACTAAGGCGAAGAAATCGATAGCGAACTTCAAGTTACGAGAGGGTATGACGGTTGGCTGCAAAGTGACATTGCGCGGGGACCGGATGTACGAGTTTTTGGATCGCTTGGTCAACATAGCTCTGCCGCGGGTACGGGATTTTCATGGTCTGCCGCTGCGAAGTTTCGACGGGAGAGGAAATTTTTCACTAGGGCTGAAAGAGCAAATCGTGTTTCCGGAAATTGACTACGACGCGGTCGATGAGGTGCGGGGGCTTGATGTGGTGATTGTGACGACAGCGAGTACTAACGATGAAGGGCGTGCACTATTGCAAGGCTTTAATTTTCCGCTGGCGGTGTAATACGCCAACTTTAAATAGGGGGAGGGATTGGCATGGCGAAACGCAGTGCCATCGAGAGAAATAAAAAACGTCAAAAACTCGTGCTACAAAATGCCACGAGGAGAGCGGCGTTGAAGGACGTTGCAGGAGACCGTTCGTTGTCTCCCGAGGACCGATTTGCGGCGACTTTAAAGTTAGCCAAATTGCCACGGAATAGCTCAGCGGTTCGTATCCGAAACCGCTGCGAGTTGACCGGCCGTCCGCGCGGTTACCATAGAAAGCTCAGAATGTCTCGTATCGCGGTTCGAGAACTTGCTTCGGCGGGTCATATTCCGGGCATGGTTAAATCAAGTTGGTAGGGGTGATCTGATGACGATGACTGATCCCCTCGGAGATCTGCTTACTCGAATCCGTAATGGTCAGCGGGTAGGTAAGCCGCAGATTAATTGTCCGTCCTCCAAGTTTCGCGCTAACGTGTTAGAGGTTTTGCAACGGGAAGGGTACATACGTGGCTATCGACATGTTGAGGAGAGTATGTCGAAACCTCACTTAGAGATTGAGCTGAAGTATCACGAAGGTTCCCCGGTTATTAGAACTATTAAACGGATTTCGAGACCAGGGCGGCGAATTTACTCCTCAATTAGAGAGTTGAGGCCGATAAATAATGGCTTAGGAATATCAATTTTATCGACCCCCAGGGGGGTTATGTCGGACGCAGAGGCTCGCGCCGCCAACGTCGGTGGAGAGGTCCTGTGTACGGTCGTCTGATATATATACATCGGTAGGTGGCGGAGGAGGTTGTAGTGTCACGTATAGGAAAAAACCCTGTTAAGGTGCCTGACGGTGTTGAGGTTTCCATTTCCAGTCAACAGGTCACTGTTAAAGGAAAGTTGGGTGAACTAAAAAGCATCCTCCCGCCTGAGGTTGCAGTAACTCGTGACGATGACAAGGTTTGGGTTAAACCGTGTAATCAAGATACGCGCAACCAATCTATGTGGGGTCTGGGTAGGACATTAGTTGAGAACATGGTGGTGGGAGTTTCAAAAGGATTTAGCCGGAAGCTCGAAATCGTTGGTGTCGGGTACCGTGCCGCGGTTGATGAGAATGTTCTTAATCTTCAACTTGGTTATAGCCATGAAATAAAGGTGATGATCCCGGAGGGAATCAAGGTAGTTTGCGCAAAGCCAACAGAAATTGAAATTTCGGGGGCTGACAAGCAACAAGTTGGTCAGATCGCAGCCGATATTCGTGGTTTACGAAAGCCCGAGCCGTATAAAGGAAAGGGCATAAAATACGAGGGTGAGTATATTTTTCGGAAAGAAGGCAAGAAGAAATAGGTTTAAACAATGTCGAAACCCTTGGAATTATATCAACGCCGTCGTCGGCGAACTAGGAATCGGATTCGCAAAGTATCTGCTGGGAAGGTTCGGCTAAGCATCTTTCGGTCGAATAAAAATATATATGCGCAGGTGATAGATGATAATGCTGGTTGCACGTTGGCGGCGGCGTCGACGCTGGATCAAGAGCTCCGGTCCAACCTTAAAACCGGTTCGGATAAGGAGGCGGCGAAACAGGTAGGCTTGTTAATTGCTAAACGTGCGAAGGCGGCCGGGGCCACTGAATTAGTTTTTGATCGTGGAGGATATCTGTATCACGGTCGTGTCAAGGCGTTGGGTGACGCCGCCCGTGAGAATGGTTTGAAATTTTGAGTCAAGAAAAGGCCAAGTGTCATGGCGAAAAATGATAGCAGAAGAGGTGAATCGGGAAGCCGACGAAATAGGGACCGGGCTGAGGCTGATTCGGATCTGATTGATAAACTTGTAAGTATCAATCGGGTTGCTAAAGTGGTTAAAGGTGGAAGACGTTTTGGCTTCGCAGCGTTAGTTGTAGTTGGGGATGGTCGTGGCCGGGTAGGATTTGGAAATGGAAAAGCTCGTGAAGTACCAGAAGCAATCCGCAAAGCTACTCAAAAAGCCCAACTCAGACTAGTAAGAGTACCTTTACGTGAAGGTCGAACGCTTCACCATGATGTTCAAGGGAGATTTGGTGCAGGGCGTGTGGTGCTTCGAGCGGCTCCGCCTGGGACTGGTATAATCGCGGGCGGGCCGATGCGTGCTGTGTTTGAGACCTTGGGGCTGCAGGATGTAGTGACCAAGTCCATCGGGAGCTCGAATCCATATAATATGGTACGCGCCACCTTTGATGCTTTGGCGAAGATAGAGTCACCTCGGCTGACTGCAGCTAAAAGAGGGAAAAAAATTGGTGAACTCCTCGGGAGGCGTGGCGCTAAAGCAGAGGTCCCACAGGAGTAAACATGGCATCCACCAAGTCAGTGAAGCTGAAGGTAACGCAAATTGGCAGTCCTATCGGACGGTCTAAGGGTCAACGAGCTACTTTGATTGGTTTGGGCCTGAATAAGATGCACCGAACCCGATTTCTGGATGACAGTCCAGCCGTGCGGGGGATGCTTGATAAGGTCCAGCACTTGGTCCGTGTTGAGGACATCAATTGAGGCGGAGTGTGTGAGACTCCGGAAGGGTATCAGGATATGAAGCTGAATGAGCTCTGCGATAACCCCCATGCGACGCGCAATCGTGTTCGGGTAGGACGTGGGATTGGTTCAGGTCTCGGGAAGACTTGTGGTCGAGGTCATAAAGGTCAAAAGTCACGCTCCGGGTCTGGCATGAAGGGTTTCGAGGGAGGTCAAATGCCACTTTACCGGCGTTTGCCTAAGAGGGGCTTTACTAATCCCTTTCCTAAGTACTATGCCAGCGTAAACATTGGCCAAATTCAGGCGGCGATTGATCGAAAGAAATTGGACCCGAAGAAGGTTATTACTGCGGAAATGTTGTTGTCGGCAGGTTTGATAAAAAGGATCGGCGACGGTTTGCGTCTACTTGGTAAAGGTGAGTTGACGAGTAAAGTAACAGTTGAAGCGGTTGCGGCAAGCAAAGGGGCGATCGCTGGTGTTAAAAACGCAGGAGGGACGCTGAATATTTTGAGTGCAGGAGTTTCTACCTCTGATGTTACCGAGCCAAACCCGAGTCCAAAAGCATGATTGGTCTCATTGCAATGGAGTGTTAGTCGATTATGGCCTCGGCGGCGGAACAACTTGCGGCGAGCATAAACTTTGGCGCTATTGGGAAAGCAACTGAGTTAAAGAAACGGCTGTGGTTTACGTTTGGTGCGTTGATTATTTATCGCCTTGGAACGTACATTCCTCTACCCGGCATCGATCCAGTAATTTTGGACGACATCTTTCGCCAGCAGGCCGGCGGCATAATCGGTATGTTCAATATGTTTTCCGGTGGTGCTTTGGGGCGGATGACGATTTTTGCTCTCAACATCATGCCGTATATTTCTTCATCGATCATAATACAGCTGATGACCACTGTTTCTCCGCACCTGGCGCAGCTGAAAAAGGAAGGTGAATCGGGCCGGCGACGTATTACACAATACACCCGGTATGGTACGGTAATTTTGGCGACTTTCCAGGGGCTTGGGATCGCTGTAGGGCTTGAGGGTATGACGAGTAGTCAGGGAACGGCGGTGGCAGAGCCGGGTCTTGCTTTTAGGGCAACGACAGTCATCACCCTGGTTGGCGGAACGATATTTCTTATGTGGCTTGGAGAACAGATTACGGCGCGCGGCGTTGGAAACGGAATCTCCATGATTATTATGGCAGGTATAGTCGCTGAGCTTCCTAGTGCGATGGCGAGCACGTTGGAACTAGGACGTACAGGTGCATTATCAGCTTTATTTATTATTTTATTGATGGTGATGGCTGTTGGTGTCATCGCGTTTATCGTCTACGTGGAACGTGCACAGCGGCGATTGCTTGTCCAGTATCCGAAACGGCAGGTTGGGAACCGTATGTTTGGAGGTGAGAGTACCCACTTACCTTTGAAGCTGAACACCGCCGGAGTGATCCCTCCGATTTTTGCTAGTTCCTTGCTTTTGTTGCCTATTACTGCGATGAGTTTCTCCGCGAATGCAGGTCCAGATTGGCTGGGCAGCGTCGCTGCGATGCTTTCTCGGGGTTCACCGGGCTACCTGTTTTTGTATATATCTCTTATTGTATTTTTTGCCTTTTTCTATACCTCTGTTGTATTTAATCCTGAAGATACCGCGGATAATTTAAAGAAGAACAACGGTTTTATTCCAGGTATTAGACCAGGAAAAAACACGGCTGAGTACATTGACTTTGTTCTCCGGCGTTTAACTACTGTGGGTGCTATTTATCTATCCGCAGTGTGCGTTTTACCCGAAATTCTCATCTCGAAATACGGTGTGCCGTTCTATTTCGGCGGCACCAGTTTGCTGATTGTTGTCAACGTTAACATGGACTTTGTTGCACAGGTGCATTCGCATTTGTTGGCGCACCAGTATGAGGGGCTGATAAAAAAATCCCGGTTACGAGGACGTCGGGGGTGAGGCTAATTTTGTTTGGCCCGCCCGGGTGCGGTAAAGGAACGCAGGCTGGGCTCCTTTGTCGTGACTTTGGAATTGCGCACCTCTCAACTGGCGATATGCTGCGTGATGCAGTTTCTGCAGGAACAAAGACCGGACGCCGAGCGCAGGAGATCATGGAAGCTGGGGCGCTGGTGCCGGATGATGTGGTGGTAGGCATAATCTCAGACAGGTTCGATCAGCAGGATTGCGGGAGAGGGTTCGTTTTGGACGGTTTCCCGCGGACGATTGCGCAAGCTAAGTCCCTTGATGAATTGCTGGTAGCAAAAGGGTTTGAGCTTGATCGTGTGATAGAGATGAAGGTAGCAGATGAGCTGCTAATTGAGCGGATTTCGGGCCGGTTTTCATGCTCAAAATGTGGAGCTGGATATCATGATCGTTTTAGACAAACCAAAAGAGTGAATATTTGCGACACCTGCGGTGGTACTGAGTTCGCTCGTCGGAAGGATGATAATGAGGTCACGGTCCGACAACGGCTAGATAGCTACCACGCCCAAACTGAGCCCTTGTTGCCGTATTACAGCAGAAGGGGTTTGCTGGCCCCTGTAGATGGGATGGCAAAAATTGAAGACGTGACATCTGAAATCCAGAGCGTTTTGGCTATTCCGTGAAGGCGTTGACCTAATTGAGGAGGGCGTTATAATGGCGGTCTGTTGTGTAGGCGCCTCGCTGGAGCGGTCGAGCGCTTTTTTTGCGCGGAAAATTTTCTTGAGGAGGCGATAAATTGGCGCGAATCGCCGGGGTCAATATCCCGACCAATAAGCAGATTGTGGTTGCTTTAACTTATATCTTTGGAATAGGAAGCACCAAGGCGCGTGAGATCTGCCAGAAGGCCGGTGTGTCAGAGTCTAATCGTGTCAACCAGCTGGCAGAGGGCGAGGTAACTCGCCTGCGGGAAATCATCGATGGCGAATATCGTGTCGAGGGGGATTTGCGTCGGGACGTAGCAATGAACATAAAGCGGCTGATGGATTTGGGCTGCTACCGTGGTCTACGGCATCGTCGCGGGTTGCCTGTTCGCGGCCAGCGAACGCATACAAATGCACGAATGCGGAAGGGCCGAGCACGGCCGGTAGCAGGCAAGAAGAAAGCCGTGTGAGTGGATAATTGCGGATAAATACGAAAGCTAGTTGAACAAGGGTATCGTATGGCGAAGGAATCGGGCGGGCGCGTAAAACGCCGTGAGCGAAAGAACATAACTTCTGGCGTTGCGCATGTTAGCGCAACTTTTAATAACACACTGGTGACAATCACCGATGTACAGGGGAATGTCATCTCATGGTCCTCTGCCGGTTCTTTGGGTTTTAAGGGGTCACGGAAATCGACGCCTTATGCTGCTCAGATGGCCGCCGAAGATGCTGGCCGCAAGGCTGCTGACCATGGTGTGAAAACGTTGGAGGTGCAGGTCAAGGGGCCGGGTTCAGGTAGAGAGTCGGCGCTTCGAGCGTTGCAAGTGGTGGGGTTTACGGTGACTACTATACGAGATGTAACACCGATACCGCATAATGGCTGTCGGCCTCCGAAAAGGCGACGCGTTTAAATTTAGAGTGAGGCTAGGACTCTAAGTTTTTGAGTCTAGTTTATCGGGAAAAATCGATTGGAGGTTTGGTGCCTTGAAACTGTTGAGGTTGACCAAGTGATTCAGAAAAACTGGCAGGAACTGATTAAACCTACCAAGCTGGAAGTGCAGGCGAGTCAGCCGGCACTGCGCGGCGGTACGGTTGTAGCTGAGCCACTTGAACGTGGCTTTGCCCTCACCCTTGGGAATGCGTTGCGGCGGGTGTTGTTGTCGAGCCTGCGGGGGTCGGCAATCACAAGTCTTCGAATTGACGGCGTATTGCACGAGTTCTCGTCTATCCCCGGAGTACGTGAGGACGTAACAGAGGTTGTGCTGAACTTGAAGGCCATTGCTCTTCGGATGCATGGACAGGGTCCGAAACGGGTTTCTCTCAAGGCCGAGGGGCCTGGGAAAGTGACGGCGGGTGACATAGAAACTGGTCACGATATTGAGATTATGGATCCGGATTTGGTGATTTGCACTCTCGACAAGGACGCGTCTATTAATTTCGAATTAACTGTTGAGAGTGGCAAAGGATATGTACCCGCGGCACAGAATGTGCCAGAGGATGCGCCCATCGGACTCGTGCCGATTGACGCGGTATACAGCCCTGTGCGACAAGCAAGTTATAAAGTCGAGCATACCCGTGTGGGTCAGGTTACCGATTATGATAAATTGTCTTTAAATGTAGAGACTGACGGCACAGTTACTCCCGAGGATGCGGTAGCTTTAGCGGCCCGTATTTTAACGGATCAACTGCAGCTTTTTATTAATTTCGAGGAACCAACTCGTGAGGCGGTGACAGAGGGAGCTGACGAGCCTTCTATAAACGCAAATCTGTTGCGTAAGGTTGATGAGTTAGAGTTGTCGGTTCGTTCGGCCAATTGTCTCAAGAATGATAATATTATTTATATCGGGGATCTCGTCCAGAAGTCCGAGGGGGACATGTTAAGAACACCAAATTTTGGTCGAAAGTCTTTGAACGAAATCAAAGAGGTGCTTGGGCACATGAACTTGCACCTAGGTATGCAAGTGGCTGATTGGCCCCCGGAGAATATTGAAGAGATGGCCAAACGACTAGAGGAGCCATTTTAGGCAAGTAAGTGATGAAGGAGCGCGGGAGATGCGCCATCGGATAAGCGGGCGGAAACTCAACCGTACGAGTAGCCACCGGAAGGCAATGTTTATGAATCTTGCAGCCGCGTTGGTTAAGCACGAGCAAATTGAGACTACCTTGCCTAAGGCGAAGGAATTGCGTGGCGTTGTGGAGAGGTTAGTGACGCTAGCTAAGAAAGGTGGCCTTCACGCACGTCGTCAAGCGTATTCTAAATTGGGTAACGACACAGTGTTGGTAGAAAAACTCTTTACCATACTTAATGAACGTTATCGTGAGCGGCCCGGTGGGTACTTGCGGGTACTCAAAACAGGTTTCCGCTTTGGCGACAATGCGCCAATGGCAATTATTGAGTTTGTTGATAGAGACCCTGAGGCAAAGGGCCAAGATTCTGGGCCCACGACACTTGATCAAGATGCAGAGGAGAGCGCTGTCGAGGCCGCCTGAGACTTGCCCGCTTTGCCATACTTTGGTGCTCCGTTATATGGCGATGTAGTCTGTCAAGGAGGAGTACCAAAATGGGGGTTTCTCGGATAATAAAGGAGTCCAATGTTTCTATGGCATTGGTTCTGAGATTGGTTCCTTCAGCACTCGTTGATGTTTTGCCTCTCCTGCGTGTCAAAGGGTGGATAGACTCGCATGTTGTCTAAATTTAATATGCTATTCCCTAGATTAAATCGAAACTTGTTGAACGGTATCGCTCTTTTGGCCTTCGTTACGGCTACCTGTACGGGAACTTCAGGCGTGCAGGCGGAGCAGAGGCTGGTTCCCGAGTCGCAGGCACAGGTCCGACTTTCTTATTCCTCCGCGGTTCGTGAGGTTGCACCGGCTGTGGTCAATATTTATACCCGTCGACGCGTTTCGCAAAGACAGCCGACTTTTTTTGATGATCCCTTTTTTAAAAGATTCTTTGAGAGTGCGCCGTTTGGCTTGCCGAGGGACCGAATTGAACGGTCGCTCGGATCAGGCGTCATTATCGCATCTGATGGAATGATAGTTACCAACCATCATGTAATAAAAGGAAGCGATGAAATTATTGTTGTTCTCTCTGACCGTCGAGAATTTGATGCGAAAATAGTTGGAACAGATGAAGCAACTGATTTGGCAGTGCTCCGTATCGAGGTTGAGGAAAATTTACTCCCCTTTTTAGAGCTAGGCGACTCGGATTCACTGGAGGTGGGTGACTTAGTGCTTGCCATCGGAAACCCGTTTGGCGTTGGGCAGACAGTTACTAGTGGCATTATTTCTGCGTTGGCACGGACCAGCGTTGGGTTATCCGATGTAGGCTCGTTCATTCAAACAGATGCTGCAATAAACCCCGGAAACTCCGGCGGTGCGCTCGTTACGTCCGATTCGAAATTGGTTGGCGTCAATACAGCAATTTATTCCCGGGGCGGAGGCTCGATAGGGATCGGCTTTGCGACACCGTCGAACTTGGTGCGTGTTGTCGTGGACGCAATTGTTTCTGGTGGTAGAGCAATTCGTCCGTGGTTAGGTGTAAAGGGGCAGGCGGTAACTCAAGATATCGCGGATTCGCTTGAGCTCGTGCGCCCAGCCGGGGTCTTGATCAGCGAGTTACACGTTGACAGTCCGTTACAAACAGTCGGGATCCGTGCTGGTGATATTATTCTTTCCGTTGATGGACATGAAGTATTCGACCTCCAGGGGCTTAGATTTCGTTTTGTCACCAGACCGATTGGAGAGACGGTCAATCTCAAGATAATGCGAAAAGGTAGGGACTTTCTCGCAAAGGTGGAGCTCGTTGCGCCTCCCGAGAGACCCCCACGCGATATTCGAAATATAACAGGCGATAACCCGCTTTCCGGGTCGGTAGTCGGCAATCTTTCACCTGCGTTTTCCGAGGAACTTAACATTGATGCTACTAAATCGGGAGTAATAGTTTTAAAGGTTGGCCGGGGCTACGCAGCGAGACTTGGCCTGCGGCCTGGTGACATCGTGACTGAAATTAATGGGGAAAAAATAGATACGACCAAAAAGCTGATTGTGGAATTAAAAAAAAGGAGAGGGCGATGGAAAGTTGTAATAAATAGAGGTGGTGCGTCAATGAGCGTTGTCGTGACTTTGTAATGTCGAGCTTGTTCGAGTCGGCCGGACTTGACGAAGGGGTGCGGCGCCCTCTCGCAGATCGTTTGCGTCCATCCACCCTGGATCAAGTTGTGGGTCAGGATCACTTGCTCGGACCTGAGGGGCCAATTGGCCGTATGATTGAAAGCGGCAGGTTAGCTTCAGTTATTTTATGGGGACCGCCGGGCTGCGGTAAGACTACGATTGCACGGTTACTCGCAGACAAAATAGACTTAGAATTTTGCCCCTTATCCGCGGTGTTCTCTGGAGTAAGCGACCTACGAAAATTGTTTGGTGATGCCC
>CAZSYW010000030.1:0-16190 GCA_964611315.1 uncultured Rhodospirillaceae bacterium | reverse complement strand
CAGGACACACCGACGTTGTCCCGGTCGACGGGCAAGAGTGGAACAGCGACCCTTTTGCGGTCACACCTAAGGACGGGAGGCTCTATGGCCGGGGAACAGCAGATATGAAGAGTTTCCCGGCAGTATTTTTATCGATGTTGCCCGACTTTTTAGAGGCTAACCTCCGCGTCCCGGTCCATTTAGCGTTGTCTTATGATGAGGAAGTTGGCTGCCTGGGCGCGCCGGCACTGATCGCGCTCATCCAGAGCCTGGGCGTATCACCCGCTGCTGTCATAATCGGAGAGCCAACCGAAATGAAGGTGATCAACCGACACAAAGGTGTCGTTCGATGCAAAACGACAGCGACTGGCGTGGAGACCCACTCTGCGTATCCAGATCATGGCGTTAACGCGATCTTCCACGCCGCTAAGGCAATTCATTTCCTCGAAACACTATCGAACGATTTACGCGCTCGCTCCGACGGAACCGGGCATTTCAATCCTCCCTATCACACTCTTCAGGTTGGGACACTGAGCGGTGGAACTGCTCCAAATATAGTGCCACGTGAATGTTTTTTTGAGTGGGAGGCCCGATTGATTCCCGATGGCGATTTCCATAGTTTGGTGCTTGACCCACTTGAACAATACCTCGACAAGAAAGTGCGCCCGCTCATGCACAACAAATTTAAACGGGCGGGCATTCACACTCAGGTGACCGCCCAGATACCGGGCCTTAGACCAGGGGAAAATCCAGACGCCGAAAATCTAGGCAGAGAACTTAGTGGCGATAACGGGCCCGCCGGCGCAATTTCATTTGGCACAGAAGCTGGGCTATTTCAACTCGCCGGATTTCCAACCGTCGTATGCGGGCCCGGCAGCATCCAGCAGGCTCATAAGCCCAATGAGTATATAGAAAATGAGCAAATCGAGGCCTGCGCAATATTTATGAAGCGGCTGATTAACAGGTTAGCAAGAGAATAAAAAGATAATTATATTCTCAATACTTCCAGGAGGGTTGGCGAGAGCTCCGCCAGCTAAACCTCGAAGTGCAAGGACATTTTATTTTCACTCTGCCTAGGTATTTTGACGCCCCTCCTCGACTAATTCTCGACTTCCGTCCTCGATGCGCCGAGACAACTCCGTGAGAAAGACTCTTGATCCTAGGCCCTCCGGCATCGGCGCCAAGAATTCAAGCACTATGGTCCCTGGGAATTTGACGAATTTGTTTCGGCCCCATACCACCCCGGAATTCAACGCGACCGGGATCACACGAACACCCAGATGCTTGTAAAGAGACGCGATCCCCGGTTGGTACGGCTTTTCAGCGTCAGGGTCAACGCGGGTCCCCTGGGGAAATACAACAATCTGTCGGCCCGATGACAACGCAACTTTCGCCTCTGCCAACATTCGTTTTAAAGCTCCAGCACCAGAGGATCGGTCAATGACAATTTGCTTATTTCTAGCAATGTACCAACCCAAGAATGGGACCCAGGTCAGTTCACGCTTAAGAACAAAACAAGCGTCGGGGAGCAGACCAAAAAATTCAATTGTTTCCCATGCGGATTCATGTTTTGCCGCGATTAAACATGGCCCGTTCGGTATCTTACCACGGATCTCGATTCGCACTCCGACAATCACTGTAAGCCACCAACGTAGCATTAATGCCCAGGCCCGCCCGCACCAAGGTAACGCAAATCGGCCCAACGCCAAGGCTGGCAAAAAAAGTACCATTAACACTAAAGTGCCCGAGAAAAACCCAGCGTTAAAAATCAAAGATCGAACGAAAAGCATTGTTTTAGGCTAAACCAGGTTCCATGGCCGCACGAAAATAACTAGCCAAAAATTTAACATATTCATCAAACAATAAGGCTGTGGTTCCCGGCCATTGCCACCAATTATCAAGGTGTACAGTCTCAGGAAACACGGGATATGGCACTATTCTTATCCCTGGCATGACACGGCTAAATTCTCTAAGACTCCGGAGCATATGGTACCCAGCAGTCACTAACCGTAGACTCTTGAACCCTTGTTTCATCATCCATTTTTCGGTCTCTCGAGCGTTTCCGACGGTGTCCCGCGCCTCATGACCAATTTCAATTTGGGTGTAAAGTTTTTCACTTTCTTGCTCCGACACGGCTAAAAGCGCGCGCACACCCACTGCTTCAGGTACGCCGGAAACAAACATCTTTTCCGCCCACCCCGCCTCCAACAAGCGCAGGCCCGTCCTTAACCTCTCACTACCTCCGGTCAACACCACAATCGCCTCCGTAATTTCTGACAGAGGTTCAGCAGCACGCGGCACTTTGGCAGCGAATACCAGAAAACCGGCCAAAAACGTGACTGAGCCACCAAGCACTACAGAAACAATGGCGGCACGGGCTGTTACGCGGAAACGTTTAAGTTTAATAATCATGTTAATTCTTCAGAGCATGTCAGAGAGCTCTCTCTCCACGACCCTCCGTGACGACAACGCCGCAATAATCAGCACCAAAAGTAGCATTGCGAACGTCGCTACCCAGCAACCCATGCCTAGCTGGTAGGCTGGGAATAAGGGATTATCTATGCGATTTATAACATAACCTATTGCAAAGATGGTCGTCACCGCGAACGCCGCACCTACAATGCCACCTCTAGCCGCCATGCCAGTTACACGGCGCTGGATTTGTCGCATTATGTATTTATCGGCTGCCCCCAGCAGGTGCATCACTTCAATAGTATCTCGGTGGATAGCGAACGCTGCTCGAGCCGTCAAAGACACTGCCGCTACTGTTGATACTACGATCAACGCCAAAATAAAAAGTGCGGCCACCTGGAAAGAGCGAACAGGGTCAACAAGTTCTTCGACCCACACCATTCCGGTATCAACCAACGCCCCAGGAACATTTTCGGACAGCCGTGTTTCAATCGCCACCCAATCGACGGTTGCACCTTTCTTTGGCAGCACATCAATCAACCAAGGCATAGGTAGTTGATCCATTAGGTCACCGGGAGCGAGCCAAGGTTCAATCAACTCATTTATTTCCTCCTTAGAGACAGGACGGGCTTGCGCCACACCAGGCGCCTGATTTAGGGTCCCGAGAACATCCTCTATTGTGGACCACTCTGTGTTTGATGGTAACTGTACGGTGACGGAGCTGTAGTCATCTCCTACCCAACGCTCCAATACCCCGTCTGCTAGAATTATGCCGGCTATAGTAAGCGAACCTAGGTAAACTACTACCGCCAGCATCCAAGGTAAAAACCAAGCGCTATTGTCACGGCTAAAAGCAAGGTCGGAACCAATCCGTATCATTTCCGTCAAAAACCGCTTATTAGCTTCCCCCTGCCGGAATAAACCTTAAGAATCCGTCAAGTAAATGGAGTCGAGGATAATTGAGCCGTCTAAATAACGACTCGTCATGAGTAGCAACAACGACGCTCGTGCCCAATTTATTCAACTCCCGGAATAGACCGATAAGATGTGCGCTGTTATCAGGATCAACATTTCCCGTCGGCTCATCTGCCAACAGCAAGGATGGCCGACGAACAACCGCCCGAGCAATCGCTAGACGCTGCTTTTCACCACCTGACAAAGTTGATGCATTGACATCTATCCGCTTGCCAAGCCCTATCCAATCTAGGAGCTCCTCCACAGGAGACTGAATTTCAGGACCGCTCAGTCCGTCAATCTTTAGCGGCAAGGCAACATTTTCACGCAAAGTCATATGATCAAGCAATCGGAAATCTTGGAATACTATACCGATCTTTCTACGTAGGGCGGTCAGCGTAGCCCGGTCTGCCGTGGCAAGATCATGTCGAAACATTGTTATAAGGCCTCTCGAAGGCCGATGCGCTAGATAAAGCAACCTTAAAAGGGTGGATTTCCCAGCACCACTTGCCCCCGTGATAAAGTGAAATGAGCCAGCCTCCAACGAAAAATTAATATCACGCAACACCTCTGGTGCCACACCGTAACGCATTCCAACGTTCTCAAACCGGACCATGGTTAAGGAAGACGTTCTACATGCATTATCTTTCCCCGCCTGAATATTCGGACAACGACCATCCTCGCGCCGCGGCCTTCTGCAAAATCATTTTGCTTCAAAGCCAAGCCTGCAGACCATCGCCCTCGGGTAAAACTGAAAACTGAAACCACGCTCTCCGTCCAGTTTTACACGTGGCTCAGTTAGAAACATGCTGGTCACAATATCGCCCAATGTTACACCCGATCAATTCGTTTCCTAGCTCGCGACCTCCCCTTCAATCCCAGGTATAAAATTCAGTCGAACTTCGGTTGAGACAGCGTTTCTAATACCAGCGCAACAGACGTTCTATATATGAACGTTCCGGCTCTGACCGGAATGCATCACCTGACCGACGATACAGCTCATCAAGTATTTGTCGACTTCGCTGAACGTCTGAAACTGCTGGAATTTCAACGTAACCGGTCGGATCTCCGTTTTTCCCGGGCGGCCTGCGGCCAAAGGGATCTCGTAAATTGTCAAGGCGTTGAGAAGAACTTTCTTCAGTTTGTTCATTCGAGGAGCGATTATTTGTTCGCTGCCCACGTAATGTCGCGGCTCCTTGTCGCAACTGGTTAAGAGCCTGGGTTTGGGACCTCACAGCCCTATCCGGCCTACCCCGTGTTAACGCCTCAACAGCGTCACGCATGAATTGTGCGGCTTCACCTAATTCTGCAGGAACCTGAGCACCGGTCTCTTCCATGTCGCGCATCACATCACCAAGTCTTTGACTCAATTCCTCCTGACGTTGGGCATTGCTCTGCGCCGAAGAATCACTGTGTTGTCGCGCAGATCGGCCAGCCCCCGTTTGCCGCGTCTCCCCTTCCGCTCCCTCGCCTCCTCTTCCCGCTTGGGATGGAGCCATAGCGCTATCTCCACCCGACCTATCTTGTCGCATTGCATCCCTAGTGCGCGGTGCCATTGCAGCGGGTTGGTCACCTCCAGCCGGATCACCACGGGTCTGTGTATCATTTCCCGCGTTCTCCTGCCCCATCTGCTGATCTTCCGTTTGCTGAACCGAGTTATTTTGACGGGATGCGGTTGGCGATGGATCCCCTCCATCTAAATCGTCCATGCGTTCGATCTGGTCATCACGCCGTTCTGACGAGTCACCGCTTTGTGCGCGGCCAGATTCCTGCGCCACCGCTCCGGCCTGCTGTTGAGTTTCAAGGGCTGCTGGAGATGCAGCTCCTTGGTCGCCACGAAGTTGCTCAAAAGTTTCGTTAAGCAAAGAATCTTGTTCCTCAGCAACATTCTCTAAGGCCTCAAGATCTCTCCCTTGTCCGCTTTCCGCGTTCGACCGTTGCTCCCCCTGACCTCGCTGCAGATTCTCTATAGTTTCCTGTAACTCCTGCAGCATGCTCTGCGCAGCTTCGCGGGATCCAGTCAATGCAAGGTCACGAGCCCTCTCCACCATTTCTTGCAACTCGCGCTGACTTTGCATTTCAGCGCGTCGTTGGCTCTCTGCCTCTGGGTTTAATGTGTTTCCGGCATGGTCGACTGTCTCAGGCAACTCACTATCCGGATCAAACCCGGCTTGCTCTGCATCACCGAACGGGCCTTGTTCGTACTTCTCACTCTCACTTTGCAATAGCTCAAGGAATTGATCGAGTTTCTTTTGCAGATCACGAGTAAGCTCCAGTATTTCATCGTTGGATGCGTTACGGTCCAGAGCGTCTCTCAACGCCTCCTCTGAAGCGCGGAGATCTCGCTCCGCAATTGATAGATTTCCATCTTCAATCCGAAGTGCCGCCTCCCATAGTAGATCGACGACGCTTGCTTTCGCTCCGTCATCTCCACTTACCTCGAGCCTGGCCAGCGCCGTGCGCAGTGACATGTACGCCACAACATCATCACCAAATTGCTCAGGAGTCTGCAGGATGACATCGAGGTTATTTTTCACCACTTCTGGGCTGCCCAAATCCAAAGCCAAAACCCTCCGCTGATTAACGATCTCTTTAGCAACTGGATGTTTAAATATTCGCGCTGGCAATTCCAAATTAACAAGGGGGCTCTGCCCAGATTGGCCAGCAACATCCTGCACAACGAGCCGGACCGTGACAGGTAATCCAGCCCAAGGGTGCGGGGTTAGATCATGGTAACTGAATTCCTCAATAGATTTCCGAACACCGCCCGGGACCCGCAGGGGCAGCAGAAACGGCTCAGAGTTTACATCTGACCGGGCTATATGGGCGACAATTTTGGAAACGCCATAGTCATCTTCCGCGCGGTAGCCCAACCGTAAAACCTCTTTGTGAGTTTTTTGCGGAGCCTCGGAAAACTCTACTACTGGATCGTCGTCCACAATGACTTCAAATTCCCATTGCCCAAGAACCACATGATTCTGAAAAACTTGGATCGCACCTGACTCAAAAAGCTCTTTATCTGCACTATAGTTGCCCTCATCGGCGACCTGAAAGGAGACCACTTTTTCCTGCGGAGTGGGAACATCAGCACCCACAGACGGTGCTTTTAAAGTTGGCTCCCCGTTTCCACCGTGAACGCGAGCAACGAAGCGACTCCCTTCAGCTACCAACAGTCTGCCAGAAGATTCTGCAAAGCCCTCTCCATCAGACCGATCGGTAAGAAAAATTGGCGCCAGGTTTGTATAGGCTGGGGGCGTTACCCAAGCAGTTAGTGTGCCCGGCGGGCCAGGCTCAAATACACTTAGTTGCAGTTTCCCGGCCGCAGCCAACCGACCCGGCGCATCCTTGCCAGAGACAACAAAGCCGATTGCCACAAACAACAAGATAGCGGCCCGAACACCAAATTGGTCACGTCGAAAGAACGTGAAAGCTGGCCAAGCAACCTTTAACCGCCTAACCGCACCGGCTACCCCAATCATATGCAGTTTCCAAAGATGCTTTACTTCAGGTTCGTCAAGGGGTGTGGCAGGCACGTCTAATAAACTCCTTATCGGACGATGCGTTCTTCCACCCTCACGCTCCAATCGGTTAATACAACTAGTAAGATCCGGTAACCGAATTGAGCTGCATGCCCACGTAATACCCCAAACGAAAGCGGCGAAGAAACACAAAAGCATAAGCAAGTGAAGCCACTCGGATATCTCATTCCAGACTCCGAAGAGCGAGGCTATTAGGAACAAACCCACAAACCCAATCAAAGGCCATACAGCCAACCAAAACCTCTCCCAAAGCAAAGCGGCGCCGCTTAGCCGGATCTGCCGGACAAGGCGCGGGTCCAAGCCGTTTGCTTTTCGAACATCACTCCACAAAATTGGCTCGTGCCTGCGCCTCATTTAGAACCACTTCCTTCTAATGGTTCACTTAAATTGCCCAGCCATCCAGGCAACCGATCCCGCCCGATTAGCTCAGACACTTGAACTCGCGGGCGCACTACGGCCATCCGCTCGCCACTAACCATTACCTCCGCCACCAGTGGTCGCGTGTTGTAGTCAGATGCCATGACTGCACCGTATGCTCCAGCAGCCCCGATGGCGACGAGATCACCGGGGGACAAGGGCGGCACCTCACGTGCTCGTCCAAACACGTCTCCGCTCTCACAAACCTGCCCGACAACATCGACAATATCTCGACTCGCATCTGAGTGCGGTTCGGCAACAGGGTCTATCGGATGCCACGCATCGTAGAGTGCAGGGCGGAGAAAATCATTCATAGCAGCATCAATAATAACAAATACACGCTCACTTGTTTGTTTCGCCTCAATTACCCGAGATAGTAATATGCCGGCGTCCGCTACTAACGCCCGGCCTGGCTCCAGTATCAGCTGACAGCCGAGGTTACCAAGTATCTCATTCACCAGTTCCGCATACGAAGCGACTGTCGGCGGCTCTTCATTGCGGTATCGCACGCCAAGTCCGCCGCCCAGATCAATATGTCTAATATCGTGGCCATCCTCACGCAGCACACTGACTAACTCAGCCAATCGCGAGAAAGCCTTCTTGAACGGCTCCAAATCGGTCAGTTGTGATCCAATATGTAGGTCCACCCCGACCACCTGTATCCCAGGAAGGCTTCGAGCCAGCCCATAAAGAGCCCGAGCCTCCCCAATTGGCACACCAAACTTATCCGTTCTCCGGCCGGTTGCGATTTTCTCATGTGTCATAGCATCGACATCGGGATTAACCCGGAATGCAACCCGCGCTTCCGACTTCTGCTTTGACGCTATTTCTGACAACGATTCCAGCTGCGTTTTAGATTCGAGATTGAATTGGTGGACTTGTGCAGCCAACCCAGCCGACATCTCTCCACTTGTTTTACCCACGCCAGAAAAAACAATTCGCGAGCCCGGGACGCCAGCCGCCAACGCACGTTCGAGTTCACCACCTGACACAACATCTGCACCGGCACCACGCGCCGATAGGGTCGCAATCACAGCCTGATTTGCATTCGCTTTTACCGAATAGGCAATTAACACGTCCTGGTCTCTGAAAGCGTCAGCAAACTCCTCGTAATTGGCGCGCAAAGCTGCGGTTGAGTAACAATACACGGGCGTGCCAACCTCCTTAGCGATATACGCTAGCGAAACGGACTCGGCGCACAGGATCTGGTTGCGATACTCAAACCATGACATACGTCTCACCAACTTCCAGAATTTGCATACTCTTCGACTTCCGGAGCCACTGGAGGGCCCTTCCGTCCGCACGCGGAAAGGCCGACAAAAAACACCATCGCAAACAACAATAAGCATCTGAGACCCAGACGACGACGCCTAATCATAAGTAGCGTGCCTTCGCCGCTGCTAGGGCCTCACGAACTCTCACATGAGCGGTGCCGCCCTGGCTCGTTCGACTCGCCACGGATTGATCGATGCTCAACACATCGAACACTGACTCTGACACACATGGTTCG
Organism: uncultured Rhodospirillaceae bacterium; assembly: GCA_964611315.1. Lineage (GTDB taxonomy): Bacteria > Pseudomonadota > Alphaproteobacteria > UBA7887 > UBA7887. The sequence continues at coordinate 7,379 of CAZSYW010000030.1, read as the reverse complement.
ATTGTTCGCATTTCAACCAGCGGTAAATCCTTCAGGTCGCAACCACGGTCCTTTGCAAGGCGCACCAACGCACTGGTCGCATTATAGGCATCACGAAACGCTAAACCCCCGGTCTGGACCAACCAGTCTGCAAGATCAGTCGCCGTTGAATATTCTGCGCCAGCCAAAGAGGTCATAGCCCCCTCATCGACCTCAAGCCCTTCGATCATGGAGGTCATGGCTTGTCCACAAAGCAGCAACGTATCAAGCGAATCAAATGTTGGTTCCTTGTCCTCTTGTAAATCTTTTGCATACGCCAATGGCAGACCTTTAATGGTTACCAACAAGGAAGTCAGCGACCCAACAATCCTCCCCGTCTTGGCCCGTATAAGTTCCGCAGCATCCGGGTTCCGCTTTTGTGGCATAATGGAGGAGCCAGTTGAAAATTCCTCAGGCAGCCGCACGAACGCAAATGATGGGCTTGACCAAAGAACTAGCTCCTCTGAAAGGCGGGATAAATGAACGGCAGCTATCGCCGACAAACTGAGCGCCTCAAGAGCAAAATCCCGATCCGAGACCGAGTCTATGGAATTGGCCGTGGGGCGATCAAAACCGAGCGCTAACGCGGTTGCTTCCCTATCGATATTGAAAGAAGTTCCAGCTAGGGCAGCTGACCCAAGCGGACATTCATTCAGACGAACGCGCGCGTCTTTTATCCGATCTCGGTCCCGTCCAAACATCTCGACATAAGCCAGCAAGTAATGCGCAAAAGTCACTGGCTGTGCCGGCTGGGAATGAGTAAAACCCGGCATGATGGTTTCGATGTGGTCACTGGCAAGCTCGATCAGCGCGGCATGCAGGTCGCGAAAAACAAGATCCAAGTCGTCTAATGCGTCACGCACCCAAAGCCTGAAGTCAGTGGCGACTTGGTCGTTGCGCGATCTCGCTGTATGCAGCCGTTTTGCGGGTTCGCCAATCAACTCAGTTAACCGCTCTTCCACGTGCATGTGAATATCTTCAAGAGCCGGATCAAATAGCATATTCCCCGCCTCAATCTCAGCTAATATCGTCTGGAGCCCACTCTCTATGGCGGCACCGTCACTCGAAGATAGGATCCCCTGCCCAACCAACATTTGGCAATGCGCTTGGGAACCCGCTATATCCTGGGCGTACAGGCGCTTGTCAACGTCAATCGAGGCATTAATTTTGTTCATAACCTCGCTTGTGTCGCCTTCAAAGTGGCGACGAAGCAGACCTTTACTCTTTTTCTGTGGGGGTAGCTTCCCAGTCATGGTATGCAACTCTATTTGGCAACAGCGAAAAATGCAGTGCACAAGTCTATGTCAAGCGGCTTAGGTTGGCGAATTTTTGCAGCCCTAGGCGCAGGTCTCTTCCTAATCGCCATTGTTGCGTTTTGGCCAACCCAATCAACCCCACCCGGCCAATTGGGTCAAGACAAGGAATCCACGCAAAGGGATTTTTCGCTAGAATTGCACGATGTGCCAAGAGCGCTGCCGGCTTTCACATTTTCCGATAAAGATACAAATTCCGTCCAATTACATAGTTTTATCGGCAAATTCGTAATTCTAAATTTGTGGGCTACCTGGTGTGCCCCTTGTATCAAGGAGCTACCCGCCCTTGACCGACTGGAACAAATTCTGGGGGGCCCGGATTTTGAGGTGATCGCGCTCAATTTGGACCGTGGTGGGTTATTGGATGTAAATCCATTCTGGACCCGAACCGGCCTATCTAATTTGGATATATACCTCGATCCAACCATGAGCGCAGGGCAGACACTCAGCGCTCGCGGCTTACCGACAACGCTGCTGGTGAATCGAAACGGCCTCGAAATAGCACGACTCGAGGGGCCAGCAGAGTGGGATTCCGCGGAAGCAATTAGTTACTTCCGTACTCTAATCGCCGCCCATTAAGTTGGTGAGATTAAACCGTGCCAAGGCGTCTTGCAGCAGCTTCGATAGCATCACCAAGTTTCGGATGATCGTGTGTTACAGGAAATTGCGAATACTCGGCAATCATATGCTCCGGAGGTCTAAATAAAATCCCTGCATCCGCCTTAGTAAGCATCGAAATATCGTTATGCGAATCACCGGCAGCAATAACTTGTAAATTTAACTTTTGAAAAGCACTTACGGCGCGTCGTTTTGGATCCTCTTGCCGTAAATGGTAACCAACCATCCGGCCTTGCTCGATCTCCAAACGGTGACAGAGTAACGTTGGCCAACCCAGTAGCCCCATCAAAGGCATTGCCAGCTCATAAAAAGCGTCCGAGAGGATGACAACTTGGAACTGGGGACGCAAGCGTTCCAAAAATGAAACCGCGCCTTCAAGCGGAACCATTTCAGCCACAACTTCCTGCAAATCGCTTACTTTCAAACCATGCGCGTCCAGCAGATTGATTCGCCCACGCATCAAATCATGATAATCAGGGTTATCCCTCGTCGTCTGCCGAAGATCATCTATCCCAGTTCGTTCAGCAAGCCCAATCCAAATTTCCGGAACCAACACTCCCTCTAGGTCTAAACAAACAAGTTTCACAGTCCCTCCTGTAATTGTAATTGATGTCCAAGCCTTCGCGATAATTTGATGGCGGGCACACTCTAGGATAACTCACTACTGCACAGCCTGCCTCTACAAAGGCCGATGGGAAAGGGATGGGAAAGGTTTGGGGCACCCTATCACCTCTGTGCCAACTGACTCAATTGCCTCAATCACTACTATCACCAACTTTTTTGGTTTGCTCGTAATTATTTTCTACCTGGACAACAGCAAAAACCAGATGTTCTGAAACTGCGCACCCGATCTGCATTGCAACAACCATGACCAGAGTCAACTGCACCTGAAATTACCTATCTCCCATGTTGGCCTAGCGCACATTTGGAGTTAGGTTGAGCCGAGCTCAATTATTTAGACATCAGATACGCGTCAATCTTGCTAGGAACTCAACCCAGCACAATCATTCCACCAGCTATCAGAAACAAATTAAATGGACAAATTATCAAGGGCGAAATGAGATAGGTTATGGTTGATTTTTTAATTGGCGAAATAGAAGTGACTCGAATCATCGACGTGGAAGGGCCCGATTTCGCTCCGTTCGAGTTTTTCCCGGACTGCACCCAGGAAATGCTCGAACCGCATCTCAACTGGCTACAACCACGCTTCCTTGATCCCAAAAACGGAAAATTAGTTTTTGCAATCCAAAGCTATTTGCTTCAGACCCAACACCACACAATCCTTATTGACTCTTGCATCGGCGAAGACAAAGAACGCACCCGATTTCCTGACTGGAATTTGCGGACAGATACAGATTACATCGCGAAATTAGCTACTGCCGGGGTGTCGCCAGCCTCAGTAGATTACGTCTTATGTACCCACCTCCATGCGGACCACGTAGGCTGGAACACGCGTTTGCTTGACGGTCGTTGGGTGCCAACATTTCCAAACGCACAATATATATTCGCTCGTAATGAGCACGACTTTTGGCAGGCAAAATCTGCAAAGAACCGACGTAAATATGACGATGGATGCTATCAGGACAGCGTATTACCAATAATTCAAGCTGGTCAGGCCCTGTTAGTCGACGAGGACCATGCTCTTAATGATCAAATCTGGCTGGAACCATCTCCCGGTCACACACCAGGTCACGTGAGCATCCGGGCACGGTCCAAGGGTTCAGAGGCCGTATTTTCGGGGGATTTAATGCATAACATACTGCAATGTACTTATCCTGACCTTGTATCCCGCGCCTGTTTCGATAAACCCCTCGCCAGGCAAACTCGACGCAAGTTTCTTGAACATTACTGCGAGAATCCGGTACAGGTGATGACTGCCCATTTTCCCTCCCCCTCGTCCGGGCACATCCAACGACACGGCAATAGTTACCAATTTATTTATGCAAAGTAAGACCGAAGCGTCTACGCGTATAAGGCTCAGGCGTTTTATCATTTTCGTGGCAGCGACGTAGCGGGTTCTTTAGGCACCCGTTACAAAAATGGCTGCAAGTTTTCTGACCAAGGGCTAGCGCTGCCCGGCTCTCCTTGCTAGGTTCCCCAGCTGGCGGGGCGGGCGCCCCATGTGTATAAGTGATTATTGCAGGAACATAAGAAGCGATGGAATACAAGGCTCCAAGCTCAATAGATGAAGCCGTTGCACTGTTGGCCGATGCAAACAGCGCTGCGCATATATTAGCAGGTGGTACGGATTTGCTGGTTCAAATCCGAGCCGGATTTATCAAACCTCCTCTCGTCGTGGATGTAAAAAATATTAAAGAACTCCGATTAATTTCTTCCACGGACGAAGGTATTCGCATCGGGGCGGCCGTTAGCGGTGCGGAGCTGGGCGAGCATGCCGCTGTGAAAAAGGAATGGCCGGGTGTAGTGGAGGCAGCGGAACTGATTGGCTCTACTCAAATTCAAGGCCGTGCATCCTTGGGTGGAAACTTGTGTAATGCGTCCCCCGCAGCTGATACCGTTCCTGCATTAGTAGCAGCAAGGGCCGTTTGTCTGATTGCAGGGCCTAGCGGCCAACGTCAGATACCGGTGGAGCAGATAACAACGGGACCTGGCCAGACATCACTCCAAAATGGTGAATTTGTTGTGGCGTTCCAGTTCCCGAAGAAACCCCCCCGCTCAGGGGACGCATACTTGCGCTTTATCCCACGCACAGAAATGGATATAGCAGTTGTTGGTGCGGGTGTTAACCTGACACTCGACGAGTCAGGAGTGTGCCAACAAGCACGTGTAAGCTTGGGAGCCGTTGCCCCAACAGTGCTGTTGGTTGAGGCGGCAGCAAAGGTTCTAGTTGGCTCACGGATCGACAATGAAGCCCTCGATAAACTCGAGGCAGCTGCCAGTGCCGCCTGTAACCCAATCGATGACAAACGTGGCACCGTTGAATTTCGGGTGGACGTGGCGGGTGTATTAGCAAGACGGGCAGCACTTATTGCCAAAGAACGTGCGGAGGTTAACTGATGGCCAGACAACATGTAACCACTGAGGTTAACGGAGAACCGCAGGATTTTTTATGCGATGCGGAAGAGACCCTTCTCGATGTGCTTAGAGACGAATTCCACTTAACAGGCACAAAAGAGGGGTGTTCGTCCGGCGATTGTGGTGCTTGCAGCGTCATGGTGGATGGCCGCTTAGTGTGCGCCTGCCTAATGTTTGGGGTCGAGGCGGAAGGTAAGAAAATTGAGACCATTGAAGGAATGGCCGATGGTGATGAACTACACCCTTTGCAATCGAAATTTCTCGAAGAGGCGGCGTTACAGTGTGGCTTCTGCACACCGGGTTTCTTAATCGCGGCAAAAGCGCTGCTAGACCGTAATAATAATCCAACGGAGACCGAAGTGCGCTACTGGCTGGCGGGAAATCTTTGCCGGTGCACGGGTTACGACAAAATTGTCCGCGCAGTCATGGATGTCGCGGCAGACATGAGGAGTTCCTGAAGATGGGCAATGAGAGTCAAGAATTTAAATGGGTAGGTAAACGGCCGATTCGCCCTGACGGGGTTGATAAGGTAACCGGACGGGCAAAATTTGGCGCAGACATGCATCTCCCGGGGATGCTGATAGGCCGCGTCCTCAGGAGCCCACACGCTCACGCTCGGATACGTTCAATTAACACCCAAAAAGCGAAAGCCCTGCCGGGAGTTAAGGCCGTTGTCACAGGCAGTGACTTCCCGCCGCCACCACCACCTGTTTGGGAAGCAGCCGGAGAGACACCGGTTAACTTCCGCGACCTGGCGAGAAATGTGATGGCCCGGGATAAAACGTTATATGATGGCCATGCCGTCGCTGCTGTCGCAGCAACTAGTGCCGTCATCGCAGAAAAAGCACTTGGCCTAATTGAGGTCGATTACGAGGTGTTACCGCACGTCATCGACGTTAAAGAAGCGATGGAACCGGACGCCCCACTACTTCACGACGACCTCTTTACTGATGGCATCTCGCCGAAACCGGAGAAACCATCAAATATCGCGAAACGGATGGAGTTTGTGGTTGGCGACGTGGAAGCAGGATTCTCCAAAGCGGACGTGGTTGTGGAACGCGACTTCACCACCGAACCAGTCCACCAGGGATATATCGAACCGCACGCATGCGTGGCGGACGCCTCTGAGGATGGAAAACTGTATATTCACTGTAGCAGCCAAGGCCAATTTATGGTTCGTCAATTTTCTGCCCGCGTTCTCGACCTCGAGATTTCCCAGGTAACAGTGGTCCCGGCAGAAATTGGCGGGGGCTTCGGCGGCAAAACGACTGTTTATTTAGAACCCACAGCAGGGTTACTTTCTCGCAAAACAGGAAGACCCGTAAAAATGGTCATGAGCCGCACTGAAGTGTTCCGCGCGAGCGGCCCCACGTCCGGTGGCGCTACGAAAATTAAAATGGGCGCTACCAAGGACGGAATTATTACTGCAGCTCAGGCAACTCTGGCCTACCAGGCTGGCGCCTTCCCCGGGTCACCGATCGGACCGGGCTGCATGTGCGCCTTTGCACCTTATAAAATTGAGAACGTTAATGTGGTGGGCCACGACGTGGTTGTTAATAGGCCAAAGGTTGCAGCATACCGGGCACCTGGTGCCCCAATATCGGAGTTTGGTGTTGAGTGCGTCGTTGATGAAATTGCGGACAAACTCGGTGTGGACCCGATTGACCTACGGGAAAAAAATGCCGCTCATCAGGGTACGAAAGCATACTACGGCCCCACTTTCGGGCCAATTGGCTTTGCCGACACGCTAGAGGCGGCGAAACAACATCCTCATTACTCGGCTCCACTCGGCGAAAACCAAGGGCGCGGTGTCGCGTCTGGTTTTTGGTTTAATATTGGAGGCGATTCAACTGCGAGTGTTCACATCAATGAGGATGGCACAGCCACCGTTATTGAGGGCAATCCCGATATCGGTGGCAGTCGCGCGTCCCTCGCACAAATGGCGGCGGAGGTGTTAGGAATTGATTACGATAAGATTCGAATCTCGGTCGCTGACACAAGTTCGATCGGTTACAATTTTCTTACGGGCGGCAGTAGGGTTACTTTCGCTAGCGGGAAAGCAGTCATAGAGGCTGCCAAAGGTGCTGTTTCAGAACTTTGCGCTCGAGCCGCAAAACTGTGGGAAATCGATGCAGACGCAGTCGAATGGGTGGACGGAGAGGCCCGTCCTGCAGGTGAAAACGCGGGTAACTTTGAACCAATGCCACTAAGTACTATTGCGGGTGCCTCAGGCAAAACCGGGGGACCAATTAGTGGTCATGCTTCGTTAAACGTAAAGGGTGCGGGCCCAGGTTTTGGCACCCACATCTGCGATGTGGAGGTCGACCAAGAAACGGGCAGGGTCTCCGTTGTCCGTTACACCGCTGTTCAGGACGTGGGACGAGCGATTCATCC
>CAZSYW010000029.1:0-16221 GCA_964611315.1 uncultured Rhodospirillaceae bacterium | reverse complement strand
CGCTCTTGCTGTGACCGCGCTTTACGGTTACGGGGCACAACAAACTGGTGCTGTATATGAGCGCGCATTTGCTTTGAGCCGGAACGTGGATAGTCCGCCGGAAATCTTTCAGATCATGTATGGTCTCAGCCAAAATCGGGCACTAGGAGACAAATACGGAGAAGGACTGTCCATCGCTAGAGAGCTTGCCTCATATGCTGATCAAGCCGGTGACAAAGGGGGCTATACCGTGGCACATCGATGGCTGGGTTCAATTCTTTTATTTTTGCCGGATTATGAGCTGTCAAAGGTGCATTGCGAAAAAGCAATTACGGCATATGAGGAACTGAACTCCCGAAGATTGGTCGACGAATATGGTCACGATCCGAAGGCACAGGCCTTGGTAATTCTGGGCATGGTCGAAACCTTGAGAGGTTTCCCGGATCAAGCGATGACTTTTACTGAAGAAGCAACATCTTTCGCAGACACCTTAAATTTTCCTTTTGTAACCGCCTATGTTCACTGGATAGCGGCAATAGCATTTCAGTGGCTTAATGACCGAGAACAGACTCATAAACATGCAAGTGCTTTGCTTCAAATTGCCGTGGAGAAAAAGATTCGTCTGTTCGAAAGCATGGCACTCATATTGGTTGGATGGACGGAGCATTTTGAAAGCAAAATCGAGTCGCTGGTAAAAATAGAAAGCGGTTTCACAAAATATGATCTGTCTTCATTCATGACTATCTTACAGTTGAATACCCATGTTGATGCACTAATTCGATTAAACCAGAATAGCCAGGCGAAGGAGACGATCGTTCGCGCAAAAAAAATGATTAAGCAGCAAGGATGTTTTTGGACGTTACCCGAAATTTTGCGACTTGATGCCGTGTGTAACCTTAGAAACAACGGTTCCGATTTCGCGAAGTCGGAAGCAATGTTTTTGGAGTCGATAGAGTTGGCAAAGTCACAAAAAAGTAAGCTTTGGGAGCTTCGTAGTGCTACGTCTCTGGCACGTCTCTGGGGTGAAGGGAAAGAAAGACAGAAGGGGTACGACCTGCTGTTCCCGATATACGACTGGTATACCGAGGGCTTCGATACCTTTGATTTACAAGAGGGGAAAGCCCTGCTGCAGGAACTGCAATAGCCCTGGAGGCGTAGCCAATTTGCTTTCTGGTGGTAGGCCATTGGTTGCTATTTTCTCGAACCTCTGACTCCAAGCTGGTGCCATCGCGTTATTGTAACCGCCGTTCATGGACACCAGTTAGATTCGTGTAAATCCCTATTGATGTTCATGTAGGGCCTGCTCATGATCGGAGTGGGGACCAAACTCCATTGTTACCACGACGATGTCGCGTATGGGTCCAGAAACTGACAACCGCAAAACCCATGAGCCCCGCATTTCTAAAAGAAGGGTTGCCTGATACACTCCCGGCGTTTCACTTTCTATTGCGACCACAGGTGGCACGTTGTGGGCCATGGGCATATCCGGCATATCGGCGTTTATCACAATTTTGGCGCCTGTGACCGGCTTACTACTGTTTCGCTCGTGCATCTCAATGGTGCACGAATATTGCAATGGCTTACCTGTTTCATCGCACACAACGTCGGCTTCCGCCCGTTCAGATGCTGCCCCTGCCTGTGTCACGAGTAGCCCGCAAAAAACTCCAGAAAAAATAATGATTTTAATAGAGGAGGCCGCGGACCAGTTTTTATTAGGTTTCATCAACGTTTTAACCAACTCCCTTTTCTATTTTACTTGAGATGCGCTGACGAAACTATTCCAGGTATCATTTGTTTTGCTCATATTCGATCATTGTTCATGTATTCCTTTGTAATCCTCCAACTTGATCATCGAACACCCAGTGTTTACTATCCCTTAAATATTTTGGGAAGTAAACGTTGTGTTCGGGTGTCACTTTATATACTTAGTATGCTAACGAAATAAATTCGTGTTTCTGGGGGCCATCATGCGAAAAGCCATTGTCTCTATCGCTACTGCCGTTTTGATGACAGGCAACTTGTCAATGCTTGCTGCAGAGGAAGTGGAGGTGCCTTTAGGAGCTTTTTGGGTGCAGACAGGAGTATTCAAAAGCTTCGGGGTGAATTCCAGGGCTGTCTACGATGCTTTCGTGGAAGATTTGCATGCGAAAGGTGGTATTAAGCTAAAAGATGGGCGAATTGGAAAAATTACGACCCAGTTTTATGACTCCGGTTGTCGGGCTGAAGATGCGCTTGCCGTGGTCCGGAAGATGGCGGGTGCAGACAAGGTGCTGCTGGCTGTCGGTCCGAGCTGTTCGAGTGCGCTGGAACCAGTTTTCGGTATTTTACAAAAAAAACTTGATGATCCGACTGATACAGGCCTGCAGTTCATGGTCTTTTCAGACACTTCTGCCAAACCAGGGCTTGGTAAAATTTCGCCCTGGGGTTTCCGAGCATCTCCCGATGAAACATCCATGTATCTGGATGTGATGAAACACTTGAAGGCGATCGGTGTAAAGACGGTGGCTTTTGGCTTTGAAGACAACTTCGCGCATTCTACGGCGACCTATAAGGTTATGCGTAAACACGCGCTTGATACAAACCTTGAGGTGGTTGAAGAACAAGGGTGGCACTATGATGATATCGCGTTCAGTACCCAGGCGCGTAGGATCAAGTCGGCTAAAGCCGATGCCCTGATGATATCGGCGCACCCTTTTACGACATGCGGCTTTCTTCGGGAGGCGAAGCGCCAGAGAATTAAGCAGAAAATCCTGATTGGGCTGACGTCGACTTCATCAATAGAGACTTTGCAGGCTTGCCCCCGAGAGGCAAAGACGTTGATTATCCCTACCAGCTTTGCCCCCGTGAACGATGAGGCCAAACGCATCACCAAGTTGGTTGGCGACAAGGGTGGTTTTGTGGATATTCACAGTGCTGCAGTTTGGGAAATTATGACCGTTGTCGTGGAGGCTTTAGAAAACACCGACGTGCAACTGACCCCAGAGACGATTGAGGGCGATCGGAGAAAAATTCGTGACTATGTCGCGAACGTCGGGAGTTGGAAAGGTTTGCTTGGGCGCATCCTCTCAAAAAACCAGGAATCGGCTGAGCATGATGGCGATGTTAGCAAACCCTGGCTTCTTGCGGAGGCACAGGGTTCGAGTTGGGGCATATATTGGCGCCCCAAGGCGCTGGGTGGGGATGGTCCTTTGGAGGGAGTTCAGTAAGAGGCAGGTTGCCTGCCAAAGGTAGGACGGGAGGTGTTTCGGGCATGGGGCTTATCTCTGGTGTCTCGCAAGTTTAACCAAGACCAAAAATTGGATGTCCGGGACTGAGATTATTCGGAATCATGCTCTTAACGTTTCTCAGACCAAAAATGTTTCCCGTTCCAAAATTATTGCCCACCAAAACTCCTGGCCCTGGTTGGCCTAGTAAATATAGGACGGGATAAATTAAAGTGTGTAGGGTTACCCTCGTGTGTAAAGAAGAGTAGTGCCTGAGGAGTCAGGCTTAGCGTGAGTGAAAAATGCTTGGATCCTTAGTTGATGGATTTTTATTCGGATTTAGCTACGCCCTGATCGGAATTGGCTTTACCCTCATTTTCGGCGTCATGCAGAAATTTAATTTGGCGCACGGTCCAACCGCGTTGGCCGGCGCTTACCTTGGGCTAGCTTTGTATCGCTTGTCTGACCAACTCGCGCCAAGTTACGTGCTGTTCGTAGTCGCTGTGGTTGGGGCCGGAGTGATGGGCTGGTTGATCTATCAGTTTTGTTTTCGTTTCTTACCTAAAGAATACGAGCTAGCACCTCTGATGAGCAGTATGGGTATGTTGATTTTAATTGAGGAAATCATTTCTCACTTAACAGATGCACAGCCGCTCGAGTTTCCTAATCCACTGATGTACGAAGCTTTTGAATTTGGCGACGGTGAATTTATTTTACGCCATGACTATTTATTACTTGCGTTTATGGCGCTCGTGGCGGTCAGTTTTCTTTATTACTTGGTGTATCGGACACGACTGGGGTTGGCCACCCGAGCTATCTCGCAACAGCCGGTTGCAGCCCAGTTGTGCGGCGTAATGATAAACCGGGTCAACGAGATGGTATTCATTGTCTCGGCGGCGGTAGCCGGAGCAACCGGTTTCATGATCGCGATGAGCATTGGGACGGTCGTTCCGAGCATGGCTAGTGTGCTTACTGTTAAGGGGTTGGTGGTCGCGGTGTTCGGAGGTTTGGGTAGTATGCCTGGTGCGTTGATAGCAGGTCTGATCTTAGGCGTCCTCGAGGCGGGAACAAATTATTTGTTCAACGCGACCACTCGCGATGTTGTCGCCTATCTCGTGTTGTTTGCTGTCCTGATAGTGCGTCCGCGAGGGTTGTTGGGCAAGGAAAGTCTGTATCAGTAAACGGAATGCTGCGGGTAGCTCAACTCCCAACGTAGTAGGAGATTTCGGTCCTAGATGGAATATTTTTACTCACTGACAACCCAAGCGGGTATCCATATTTTGTTGGGCCTATCTGTATATACCGTTGCTCTCACCGGGCAGGTCTCTTTTGGTCAGCAGGGGTTTTACGCTATTGGCGCTTATGTCTCGGCGATTGCTACTACCCTGTGGGGTATAGCCCTTCTTCCTGCTTTATTATTGGGCATGTCTGTGAGTGCGATATTCGGGGTATTGGTTGGCTTTCCCGCCCTTCGCGTTAAGGGGCTTTATTTGGCGATCGCGACCTTCGCCTTTGGCGAGATCGTACGAAATGGCCTGAACAGCCTTTATTTTACTCGTACCGTTGGTGGAGCCGAGGTCGGTCCGGTCGGGCCAGAGGGCTTTCGCCATATCGCTTATTTCAATGAGAATGGGTGGACAACTATAGACGTAACAATTTTGGTGGTTGTTATAGTTGCCTTGGTTCTGCTTTTTTACGCTGTTCTTGAAAGGTCCAGGCTTGGCGCGACCATGCGTGCGGTGGGTTCCGATGAATTGGCTGCTGCAACGGCGGGCATTCCTGTAGTTTGGATAAAGGTCGGCGCTTTTGCCATTGGCGCTGCGGCAGCCGGGCTTGGGGGTGGGCTGTATGCCCACTACACAACATTCATTAGTCCACTAGCTTTCGGGCTGCCCATCGCTATCGTGGCAGTAGCCTATGTGCTTGTAGGTGGCTTGGGTAGCTGGATTGGACCTGTTGTTGGCGTATTGTTTTTTCTGGCATTGACCGAAGGTCTTCGGTTTTTGGGCGAATATCGTATGATGATATATGGGCTCGTCGTGGTAATTGCCATGAATATTCGACCGCATGGCTTAATCGACGCAAAAATGCTTCGGCATTTGAAGGGCATGCTTAGAAACACCAGGCGAGAAGAACGCGAGGAAACTTGATGCTTGCGCTCGACCGAGTAGCAAAAAGGTTTGGCGGGCTTTTAGCCGTTGACGATCTTTCCTTCGCGGTGGGGTCCGGAGAGATCGTGGCATTAATAGGGCCTAACGGCTCAGGGAAAAGTACAACTCTTAATCTGATTACCAGTGTTTATCCAGTGACCTCCGGCACCATATACTTTGAGGATCATGATATAACTGGATTGCCGACACACCAGATAGTCCGCACAGGTATTGCTCGTACCTTCCAAAATATACGAGTGTTCGATAATTTGACAGTTTGGCAGAACCTATGGGTTGCATCGAAGCGTAGGCCTGAAAGTTCTAGGCTGAAGACCTGGATCACCGGTGATCAAGCCACGCGCAACTGGCTCAACGAAATTCTGAAAAACAGTCACCTTTCTGACCGCAAAGAGTCATTGGCTAGCGATCTTAGCCTCGGGGAGGCAAGGAGATTAGAAGTCGCGCGCGGTATGGCGACGGACCCTAAACTCCTGATGCTAGACGAACCGGCTGCAGGAATGCATGTGACGGAGATCAGCGAGCTGGTTGATACCATTCGTGCCTTACAGCAACATGGCACGACTATTCTTTTAATCGACCATGTGCTCGATTTGGTAATGAATGTGGCACAAAAGATCGTGGTGTTAAATTTCGGGCAGAAATTAGCGGAAGGTACGCCTACGGAAATCCAAGAAAACCCTGAGGTGAGGGCAGCTTATCTTGGAACACAGGATGAAGTGTGATGCTCAGTGTATCGGATCTTCGGGTTTCCTACGGTCGTATAGAGGTGGTGCACGGGATTTACTTTGAAGCTGAAGCTGGAGAGATTACCTGTCTTGTCGGGCCTATTGGGGCCGGTAAAAGCACTACTTTATGGGCTCTTTCGGGTGTCCTTCGTTCGTCCGGTGGCCGGTTCCGATTTAACGGGCAGGATGTTACGGGGTTTTCTCCTCCGAACGTTGTAAAGAACGGTTTGTGTTTGGTTCCCGAGAATCGACTCGTGTTTCCAAATTTATCGGTGATAGAAAATCTTCGGATGGGAGCGTACCAGCGCCTACGTTCCGACAAAAACGGTGTAAACGAAGACACTGAAAAAATGTTGGACTATTTTCCACGTCTCCGAAAAAGAGCTACTCAAGAAGCTGGAACCATGAGTGGGGGTGAGCAACAAATGCTGGCTCTTGCCCGCGCTCTGATGGCAAGTCCAAAAATGCTGATGCTCGACGAACCTTCCCTGGGGCTTGCGCCGATGGTGGTCGAAGAAATTTTTGAGATTATGGGGGCGCTGCACAAGGCTGGAACCAGCATCCTTCTGGTAGAGCAAAATGTGCAGTTAGCTGTTCGTTATGCACACCGTATCGTTGCTCTCGAATTAGGGACAGTGGCGTTCGATGGAGAGCCAGGGGCTTTTGTGGATTCGGGCTTTATTCATGAAGCCTATCTTGGCCGTACAAATCTCCCTTCAAAGGCTGGTGGCCAGTAATTGCCCCTCAAGGGAACTCAATCGTCCCATGCAAACATTGATTAACATTCTGCAGAATTGCCTCGACGGCATCATGGTTGGCTCAACTTATGCGCTTCTCGGCCTCGGATTTTCTTTGATCTTTGGTGTCCTGGGTCGGGTTAATTTGGCTTATGGCTCCACTATACTGGTCGGCGTGTTCGCTGGCTCCACGACCCTGAGTGTCTTGCCAGGCCACCCAATTTTAGCGCTGGTGGTGACGATCGCCGCGACCGTTCTAGTAGGCATCTACGTGGAGCGCTTGTGTTTTCGGGCCATCCCACAGAAAGCGGCTTTAGCGTCAATGGTTAGTAGCTTCGCTATTTGGATGCAGTTAGATGAGTTCGTAATTCAGTCTCCCTGGAGCCAGATGTACACCTATTCGTTTCCAGCCCCAGTCGAATTTGGGGTGTTGGGGTTGGGTCCGCTTTCCGCTCGTGTTGACTACGTCTTTATGTTGGGAGCCGCCGTGGTTTTAATGGTGTTTCTGTGGTGGATTGTTTCGCGAACAAGTTTTGGGCGGAGCATGCGTGCTGTGGCAAACGATGTGGACGCCGCAAAAGTGCTTGGCCTCAACGTTCATTCCATCGGGTTCAAGACATTTTTGTTGGCGTCAGCACTTGGCGGGTGCGCGGGTTACTTGATAGCGATCAGTCACCAGCAGGTGACGCCATACTTTGGTCTCTGGGCGACAGTTAAGGGACTCATTGCGATGATCATTGGTGGCATGGGTTCAATCCCGGGGGCTATATTCGGCGGCTTGATTCTTGGTATTGCTGAAATCCAAGCTGATTGGTTCTTGGGCTCCGAGTTTCGCGAGTTGACCGCATATTTTTTGCTTTTTTCTTTTCTTATCTTTCGGCCCGGGGGATTGTTCGGAAAAATCAACGGTGCAGGCGCCAACACTGCAGCGCGACGAGCTTAGAATGACTGAGTACCTGGTTAGCATCCTAGCCAATATGGGTATGATCGCCTTTGTCGCACTGAGTGCATATTTACTCCTAATACTGGGCCAAATTTCGTTTGGCCAACAGGGCTTTTTTGCCATTGGTGCATATGTGGCCGGCCTTTGCACAGCTGTCTGGCAGTTGCCATTGTTATTCGCAATTCCGGCTGGCGCTGCCGTTGCCGGGATTGCCGGTGGATTGCTTGGGTTGCCTACCCTTCGTCTTAAAGGTCTTTATTTTGCGATAAGTACGTTGGCATTTGGCGAAATGATGCGACTGTTGCTTAACATCTTCCGCTATCAAACAGAGATCGATGGCGAAATGGTGGGGCCTAACGGGGCAGAGGGTTTCCGGAATATCAGATATGTCTTCGAGAACGATATTAGTCAAACTGAATACGTATTACTGATTTATGCAATACTTTTGCTGGTGTTAAGCGGATTTTTTATCCTGGAACGCGCACGGTTAGGTTCTGTTTTTCGCATGATAGGGGAAGACGAGCTGGCAGCCTCGGCGCAAGGAATAAACGTTGCTGGCTTTAAACTTTTAGCAGTAGTTACTGCAGGTGTTGTTGCGGGCATAGGTGGGGCACTCTACGCCCATTTCACGACGTATCTGGAACCAAGCAATTTTGGCATCATGTTGGGCGTTCATAGTCTGGCGTATGGTCTCATTGGGGGGCTAGGCACTGCGTTTGGCCCACTACTAGGTGTTGGAATCGACATCGGTCTTCTCGAGTCTTTTCGGGGTCTCAGCCAGTATCGAATGATCATATTCGGTGGCCTAGTCGCGGTGCTCTTAATTTTTCGACATCGCGGCCTACTTGATGAACAACTGATGCATCGTTTTTTTCCGCCCAGGCATCGTCGACAAGTTAGGAACCGCACTTCGGCCACAACAATTTCGCTGGGTGGTCAGCGGCGGCTCCATCCGTCAACTGATATGGACGAACAGACTTTGCTATCTTTGGAGGGTGTCACCATGAAATATGGTGCGAATACTGTGCTCAGCGAGTTTCGCATGCAAATGATGAAGGGAGACGCAGTCGGTTTGATTGGCCCCAATGGCGCCGGAAAGACCACACTGTTCAATATCATCACGGGCGTGGTCACACCGACAGACGGTAGAATCCGTTTTTGTGGGGAAAACATACTTGGTCGTCCAACACACTCCATTATGCGGCTAGGCCTTTCCCGGACTTTTCAGAATCTTCGATTATTCCAGAGACTGACGGTATTCGACAATGTTTGGTCCGCACAACACCGACTGCCGGGAGCCTCGGTATGGCGCACCGTGTTTCCTGACAGCTTGGTGGAGGACGCGCGCCGTGAACGGGTGTACGAGCTTCTTGAGTTGACCGGTTTACTCGAAAAAGCTGACGTATTAGCTGCAAGTCTGCCTCCGGGGGAGCTTCGCAAGCTTGAGTTAGCTCGTGCTTTAGCTCGTGAACCCGAACTTCTATTACTCGATGAGCCAACCGCCGGCATGGTTCCAAAGGAGACGGAAACGGTAAAGGAAATACTGCGGCGTGTCATGGCCTCTGGGATATCCTTGATACTCGTAGAACATAAATTGGATGTCGTGATGGACCTTTGTGATCGGATTGTAGTTCTGAATTTTGGAAAGAAGATATCAGAGGGGAGCCCCAATCTAGTTCAAGAAGATCCGAAGGTTATCGAAGCTTATACGGGTTTGGGCACCAAGTGACGTTGCTGGCGATTAAGGGGCTCGAGGTTAACTACGATATGGTACGTGCGGTTACTGCTGTTGATCTGATGGTACGTGAAGGTGAAATTGTTGCCCTTGTTGGGGCCAACGGGGCTGGAAAATCGTCAACTATTCGTGCGATATGCGGGATTAAAAGACCACGAGCTGGAAGCATCACTTTCTGTGGTCAGAGGCTAGATCATTTGCCTCCGCACCAGATAATGGGTATGGGAATTGCTCATGTTCCAGAAGGTCGGCGAATCTTTTCAAACATGACATTGCGGGAAAACCTCCTATTGGGTGCTCACCACCGAAACGACAAGGATCAGGTAGACCAGGATATTGAAAGTGACATCAAGCTATTTCCAAGTCTGGGTGGTAGGCTTGATGAACATGCTTGCAATTTAAGTGGGGGTGAATTGCAGATGTTGGCGTTGCTTCGGGGAATGATAGCTCGGCCGCGGCTATTGATTTTAGACGAACCGTCACTGGGGCTTGCTCCGAGGGTAGTTGAGGGTTTGTTTCATATTCTTGGAAGCCTGCGAGACAGAGGGTTGACCATCCTCCTTGTCGAGCAGAACATTCGGCAGGCGCTAACCACTGCTGACCGGGGGTACGTGATGGAAAGTGGTCGAGTCCTCTTGTCCGGTAAAGCGCCGGATCTACTTGCTGACGATAAAGTGGTCCAAGTCTATCTTGGAACAAGCCGGCTGGGGAGGGACGCAAATTGATTTTGAGCCGTCCTGGTTTGAGCACAATCTAGCGTCAGTTAGGCGCACATTACCGTGCTGAGGGTGTTGGTTGGAGTTTGAAGTTTGTGCCGGGCTGAGGCCACGAGAACAACGGTTGAATTTGAGAACATGATGGGTAATGGCGAAAAGTGATTCAAGAATGGGGATTCAAAAACATTGTCTGAAACTGATGTAAAATCTCCCGTGCTGCGTACGCTTGCTTCTGGCGATGTCCTTTTTTATGAGGGTGATAGCGGTGAGAGCGCCTACGTCGTGGAGTCGGGGACAATCGAAATTCGCCATTTTAAAGAGGAAGAGTATATAACCCTCGCTGAGTTGAAAGAAGGCACTCTTTTCGGGGAGATAGCTTTAATTGACAAACGGCCGAGAAGTGCGACAGCGATAGCGACAAGCGAAGCCGTCGTGAGAGAGATAACTAAAGACTACTTTCTAGAATACCTTGAAAGTTCACCAGATGTGGCGTTTGAAATTATGCAGCGCCTCGCAGGATATGCTAGAAATGCCAGCGACGTATTGTTGAAGGCCCGGATAACCGCTTGCCTTGAAAAAGTGCAAAAAGGCAATGAAACCGGTCGGAATCTAAAAGTTTTCATCTCATCTCCGGGTGACGTGATTCCGGAGCGGAGAATTGCTAAGCGGGTCATGGGCGAACTCAATAAAGAGTTTTCAGGCCAAATTTCGCTTATCCCGATTCTTTGGGAAGAGGAACCGCTTCTGGCATCAGAGACTTTCCAGGCACAAATCGAAGCGCCGCATGAGACTGATCTCTATTTAGGCATATTGTGGTCTCGGATTGGATCACCGTTGCCAGAAAGTATTCTCCGGCCTGACGGCACGCGCTACGATTCGGGCACCGCCTTTGAGTTTGAAGACGCCATGAACGCGTATCAAAAAAAGGGAACACCGGAGATGCTACTCTACCGCAAACTTGGTGCGCCTACTATTTCCCTTGATCAGAAGGACCAAGTAATGGAGCGGCTCCAGCAGATGGAGCTTCTCGATCAATATATAAACAAATGGTTCATTGGGGAGGACGGTTCTTACGTTGGGGCATTTCATAATTTTGAAACTGAAGAGGACTTTGGAAATATCCTAGAAACTCATCTTCGAAAGCTGGTTCAGAAAAAACTTAAGAACGATGAATGAGCAAAGGATAAAGGCTTCTTTTCATAGCCCTCGATACCCTATGGTTTTGTTGCTTCAATAACCATATTTGAAGCATTCTGGTGTGCTACTTTTATTTTTGTAAAACCGCTCTCTTCGAGGATCTTGAACAGTTTAGCGGGGCCGGCCTGAGCACCGAGAGCTAGCCCAACTTCCTGAGACTTTGATGCCGGTATGCAGGCCATCGTGGAAAAGCAGTAATACATTTGTCCTATGGTATTGAAATTATCCTCAGGGTTGTCTGATGCGGAGGGCTCTATAAGCATGATAGTTCCGCCGTGTTTTAGTTTTTTGTTCGCGTATTTCGCGGCGCCAACGGGATCTCCCAAGTCGTGGAGACAATCGAAAAATCCGATAACATCAAATTCACCCTCGTAGGACTTTGCCGAAGCTGAAATGAACTCCACGTTTTTTAGTTGCGCTTTTTTTGCAAGTTTTTTCGCCTCGTCGATGGATGGTTGATGAATATCAAAACCCACGACTTTGCTAGTCGGAAACGCCTCGGCTATCATTAGGGTTGAAATTCCGTGACCGCAGCCGACGTCAGCAAACGACGCCCCATTGCTAAGTTTCTCCGTTAGACCCTGTACGTTTGGTATCCATTTCTCGACTAAATTCACTGCATAAGACGGTTTAAAAAATTTTGCTGTTCCCTGGAAGACACACGGATGGAAAGTGTCCCAATTTACCCCGGTCCCCGATGTGAAGACCGATTTTATTTTCTCTGTATTATAAATTGTGCCCATCAAGAGGTTATAGGCTCCTATCATCAGAGCCGGTCCCTCGTTTTCGACAAAGACTGCAGCTTGTTCGGAAGATAACGAAAAGGTGTCGTCTTCAGACTGGTATGTTACGTAGCCCGCGGCAGAGAGAGCGAGCAGCCATTCTCGTCCATATCGCTCATCAATTCCTGCGGTTTTACTAAATTCCTTTGAGCTTGTTGGCCCAGCTTTGTAAAGTGCGCTAAATAAACCCAGTTCATCTCCAATCTGCATCAGGGGTATAAGGGCGGATGCAGCGACATTTTCCATTATCTTCCACTGGAGCTGACGCAGTTTTTTAAAATCAGCTGCTTCGATATCCATTTTGCTGTCCCTATGACTGTAATTGATGTTTTTTTATTTTAATTTTAACACGGTTATTTTTGTTTAGCGCTTATGATATCCACGGACGCACGTTGATCTGACGAGATGGTGCGCCTAACCTTAATGATAAGAATGAAACCGAGTAGAACCGATAGTTGAGTGGATTGCGAACATTTTGTCAGTGATTCTATCAAAATTCGTTGTGGAATATGTCAGTTAGCAAAAACATAAGGAAAAATAGAGAATATGAAACCTGTCTGTTTAGTAATCGGTGCTGGTGCTGGCATAGGTGGAAATGTTGCAAAGCGTTTCGCTCAGGCTGGTTATCATTCCGTCCTGTGTCGACGGACCGACAAGGAGGGTTTGCAGGGGTTAGTTGAGAGCATTGAGAGTGAGGGAGATTCCGCGTCAGGTTTTTTGCTCAACATCGTCGATGCCAATAGCGTAGAGGAGAGAATATCTGCAGTTGAGAGGGATATTGGTCCAATAGAGGTCTTGGTGTTCAATCTGGGCGCCCAAATCGGCGATAGGGCTTTAAAGGATACTAGTTACAAAGCATTTGAGTTGGGCTGGCGCATGGCTACTTTCGGGCTGTTTCGTGCAGCATCGGCGTTGTGCCCTCTCATGGAAGACCGGGGGAAGGGGACAATCTTGGTTACTTCTGCAACGGCAGCCGTTAGAGGGAACCGAGGTCAACATTCACATGCAGCAGCAATGGCCGGGCGTCGCATGCTGTGTCAGACGCTTAATGCAGAGTTTGGTCCGAAGGGCATCCACGTCGTCCATATTCTTATTGATGGTATGGTTGATGCTCCTGATACAATAGGAAAAATGCTTGGGCCAGTTGAGTTTCAGCGCCTCAGGGAAACGCGGGGCATGGAGCATGATGGGCTTATACTTCCGGCAAAGGTGGCCGAAACTTATTTCCACATTTCGCAGCAACATAGGTCGTCTTGGACGCACGAAATCGATATGCGTGCGTTTTCCGATATGCCGTGGTGGAATCACTAATGCCAGTCGCGCGGAAATGTGGCGCGACGTGCGAGATGAGACCAGCGGGCTCCAAACGGTGCCCCATCATTTGTTGATGGTGCGGCTTTAAACCATGACCTAAAGGTTCTAGGTTTGAGGAAAGGGTGCTAAAACCCTGTTAGCTACTGCTCCAAAGTGGTCTATGTTGACAGGTCGGAGCTTCATTCTGGCGGAGAAGTTAAGTGCGGAAGGTTCGCTGGTCGTTCGATGTGGACATAGTTGGGAGATGTAACCTTGCATGTCCATCGTGTCCTGTTGGTAATATGTCGGGCACGCCTCTCCAATCTGGTTATATGAAACCGGAATTACTTGACCGGATTGTAGCTAAGGCAACTTCAGAATGTCACGTGACGAACTTTGCTCTTTACAATTGGACAGAACCCTTCATCCATCCGTATTTACCGGAGATGATTCGTGTCGTCAAAACGCATGGTATTGGATGTGATATCAGTACAAATCTCAATTTGGGAAAGCAAATTGAAGCGGTTGTCGCGGCAAATCCTGACACAATCAAAATTTCGGTCTCTGGTTTTGATCAGGAAAGCTATGGCATCACTCACCGCAAGGGCGACATAGACGTCGTTAAAACAAATATGAAGCGCCTGGCGGTTGCCAAGATGTCTTCGAAATCAAAGACACGTGTAATCGTTATCTTCCATCGTTATTTGAGCAATCAAAGGGAGGAGATGGAGATGCGTGCATTTGCAGGTTCACTAGGTTTCGATTTCACAACCTACTGGGCATATTTAATGCCCTTAGAAAAGAATATGGCATTTCTGGGTCATAAAGATGCTGGCACTAAATTCGATGAAGAAGACCACTTGTTGGTGGATCGGCTGGCGCTTCCATTGCGGGAGGCAATAAATGTGGCTCGAGCGGCAAAGGTATCGGAGTGTAGGCTTCGCGACAGGCAGATGGCGATCACTTCCGAGGGTAACGTTATGTTATGTGTCTCCGTTTTCGACCAGAGTCGGTACAAGCTCGCACCATTTCTTGATACACCACTCGACGGGTTGCAAGCCATGAAGCACGGTCACCAAATGTGTAAGACCTGCATGGGGGAAGGGTTGCATGTTTTAATGACGTATGGCGATGAAAAACTGGAAGGCCTTGCTCGTGAAAATGTCCGCACACACAATCCCGATGTAGACATAAACTTTGTGTATGGCCAGGACAGGAAAAAGGCGACCGGTTTGCGAGCGCTTGCCAAGCGAGCTATCCAATTAAAGGGTTCGCTTGGTCGATCCGGTGCATTACGGTAATCGTTGCTCACAGTTTCCGTTGGTTGTGGGGGGAATTTTGAAAGTTACTCCCGACGATACGTACACCGGTGATATAGATCACCTTGAGAACAATGTGCACATATCTCTTAGAAGATAAGAGCGCTAAAAAGTCAAAGGTGTTATCTGATTCAGCGAGAAACTATCCTCCTGAGGATCGGTTGCGATGAAAGAACTGGACGTCATATTGGATGACCTTACCTTTGCGGAAGCGCCCCGCTGGCGGGACGGGCGTCTTTGGTTTTCGGATTTTTATGCCCATGAAGTGATTGCGGTCGATCTTGAGGGAAATCGTGAGACTATTGTCAGCGTACCGGAACAGCCTTCAGGACTTGGCTGGACGCCGGAAGGACAATTGCTGGTCGTCTCGATGCGTGATCAAAAACTGATGCGGTTAGAGGGTAGTAGGTTGGTTGAACATGCTGATCTTTCGCGCCATTCAAATTATTGGTGTAATGATATGGTGGTGGACCAGTTTGGTGGGGCCTATGTAGGAAATTTTGGTTACAATCGGCGGGCCGGGGAGACACCACGAGCAACGACGTTAGTGCGTGTGACACCCGAGGGGAGCGTGAGTGTGGCAGCTGACGGACTATGGTTTCCAAATGGCACTGTCATAACTCCTGATGGAAAGACACTTGTAGTTGGTGAGACCCGTGGGCATAGGCTTACGGCATTCGACATTGGCGTGGACGGTATGCTTTCAAACAGACGAATTTTTGCTGAGACAGAAAATCTGTATCCAGATGGCATTTGTCTTGACCAGGAGGGCGCTATTTGGGTCGCAGATCCGCGTAACAAGGAGGTTGTTCGGTTTCGTTGTGGTGGTGAAGTTACAGACCGAATCGTCTTGGGAGATCGTGGCGCTTACGCTTGCATGTTGGGTGGTAAGGACCGCCGGACCCTGTTTGTTTGCACCAACACTGACTCGGGTCCAGAGGTCGCCTTAAGAAAAAACGGAAAGATAGAAGTCACAACAGTAGAGGTCTCAGGGGTTGGGCTCCCTTGAAATTCAGTTTGTGTGAGACGTCTAGTGAAGTTTCTTGGTTACGACTGAGAGATCCAGAAATACTACAACCAAATACAAACTCTCGGCATGCTCAGACAATGGGCACCCTTCGCGCGGCGAGTGTGGCAGGTGACATTACCTCCATATCCAGCGGTGCGCGCCATCTTTCGGTTTGACGCACCCTCGGGGTTGTGTTGCAGTTCCCCTTGTCGTTAAACGAGAATCCTTCAAAGCCATTTTCCATAACTTCGTTGCATTTCTTCACGTAAATTGGGAAACCCCCAATATAAGGCATGAAGACGCGCGGTCGCCCCGGAATATTGGCGCCTACGTACCAGGAGCTGCAGGTCGAACGTAACGAGACTTTTGATACTTCGTTTACGTGATCAACCCAGTCGTCATCATTCACAAT
>CAZSYW010000028.1:0-16387 GCA_964611315.1 uncultured Rhodospirillaceae bacterium | reverse complement strand
AAACTCAGTTGGGATTTCTAAATCTTCGCATATTAACCGCTCAATCGTGCCAGGTGTTTCCAATTGTCCAAGTTGTTTCTGAACTGAAGCCCGAGGCAAACCAAAGGCGCGTTGGTTTTCCATCTCCGCGACCACTACCTCGCCAGAGGCAAGCGTATCCAGGTCCTCCGTCTTGAGTGCTACACCTTGAACGCCCCGTCGGTTGACTGTACGCAAATGTGCGCCATTCCTGTTTTTCTCAACGACCCCTACTATTCGCCCGGACGGTCCATCTAGGTGTCGCATAACCCGACCTTCGATATTGTTTTGGTCAATAGGATTTAGCCGTACGAGCGCACGTTCACCGATTCCCAACGCGCGGATACGGCTGCGCCGAGGCATAATCACGGTAATTCTTGTAAATGATTGTGAGGGCCGCCAACTTACCGGGCGTCCTATGGGAGTACCATCTTCGTCGAGTCCAGTGATTTCAACTACTCCGACAGGCGGGGTTTCACTTGGCGCCGCGTAGCGACGGTTCCGGCCTCTAGATAACAAACCGGAGTCGACCATTGAGGCAAGTAACGTCTTTAAAGTTGTCCGGTCAGAACCTTTGAGGCCGAAGGCACGAACAATATCTTTTTTAGATGGCGCGCTCCTAGATTTACGGACAAAACCTAACAATTCCTCAGAAGTAGGAACAGGGTTTGACACTGGTTTATTATTTCTAGTGTTGGGGATATTAAGGCATGCCTTAAAGAAAGCTTAGGTAGCTGTCTTTGCTCGAGATTGCCGTTTTTTTTTGGTGGTCTTTTTCTTCGTTTTAGAACGTCGTTTCGGTTTCGTCTCTTTTTTGTCGGCGAGGATTTTAACCGCCTCTTCGAGTGTTATTGTTTCCGGGGTGGTCCCCTTCGGTAATCCTGCATTTAATGAGTTGTGTTTGAGGTAATATCCGTACCGACCTTCATAGATGGCCACTTCGTTCCCGTCCCCGGAGTGAGCTCCCAACAATTTTACTTGTTTGCTGCCGCGCCTTTGCCCTCTTGGTTCCGCTAACAGGCTTACGGCGCGATTTATGCCTACCTCAAAAACGTCATCTTCGGGGCTTAAAGAGCGTTTGTCGTTGTTGTGGTTAATGTACGGCCCATAGGGACCTATGGTCACAGTTATCGGTTTTCCAGTTTCAGTGTGATTGCCAATTAAACGGGGTAGACTAAGCAGCTTTATGGCTGTCTCGAGGCTGCAGTGCTCCGGTTCAACTTTCTCCGGTAATTTCATGCGTTTTGGTTTCTCTCCATCCTTTGCTTCCCCCTGTTGCACGTAGTGTCCATAAGGACCTCGGCGAAGGCTAATTACATCGTTGTTTTCATTTTCGCCAAGTATTTTTGGACCGTCCAAGCCGTCTCTTGCAGTTTTAGAAAATGCCAGGGTGTACTTGCAGTCCGGGTACTTTACGCACCCAATAAAAGGCCCCCTTTGCCTGTTCCACTTGAAGCTTACCTCTCCTTCCTTGCATTTGGGGCATTTTTCAATCTTACCTTTTTCATTTAAGGGAAAGAAACGCGGTCCAGCCCATTCATTCATAGCATTGAGAACGTCGGTATTGGTAAGGTTTTTAATTGAGTGGCACTGAGCAGAAAACGGTCCATAGAATTCCTCTAAAACGTCCTTCCATGCGAGTCTGCCATTAGAAATTTCGTCAAGTTTGTCCTCGAGCCCAGCGGTGAAAGCATAGTCTACATAGGGTTCGAAGCTACTTTCCAAGAGCAGAACCACTCCACGACCCATGCCTTGTGGTATCAGCTGTTTATCTTCAAGGGTAACGTATTCTTTTAGCAGGGTGGAAATGATAGTCGGGTAAGTGGAAGGTCTTCCGATACCGAGTTCTTCAAGTTTGGCGATTAATGAGGCTTCGTTGTAGCGCGCTGGAGGTTTTGTAAAATGTTGGTCAGGGGAAACCTCCCCAAGTTCAAGCGACTCGTCAGGGTTTAATTCTGGTATCCGTTTCTCGTTTTTTGGGTGAGCCTGCCCACCACCCTTTTCCCCATCGAAAAGTTTTCGATAACCATCAAAAATGACCGTGGATCCTGCCGCGTGAAGTATCACCGATTGGTCAGGGGAGCTTAGGTCGATACTTACTTGGTCGTCTACACCGTTCTCCATCTGACATGCCATAGTGCGTTTCCAGATCAAGTCGTAAAGTCTAACGGCTTCATGCTTCAGATGTTTTGGGAGTTCATTGGGGTCACGTGCAACGTCGGTAGGTCTGATTGCTTCATGAGCTTCCTGGGCATTTTTTGTCTTGTTCGTATAATATTTTGGTTTGGCAGGGAGATATTTTTTGCCAAAGTATGGACTCTTTTCAATTGCGGCTCTCGTAGCGTTTATGGCGTCTGTGGACAGAGTGACACTGTCGGTACGCATATACGTAATGAGTCCTTCTTGAAATAGTTGTTGTGCAACAGCAGCGGAGTGTTTTGGACTCATATTAAGATTCCGCGAAGCGACTTGCTGCAATGTTGAGGTTCTAAAAGGGGCGGGCGGTCGCTTTTGTATCTGTCGATGTTTGATGCTAGTTACTGAAAATGTTTGGGCTCTCACTAGATCGACTGCTCTTTGCGCCGCAGCCTCGTCGGGAAGAGAAAATTTTTCCAGCTTTGTGCCGTCTAGGTGGGTTAATTGGGCGTCAAAACTCTTTTCCATCTGAGTTCTGAGAATGGCGTTAACCGTCCAGTGTTCCTCAGGAACAAAATTCTCGATTTCCTCCTCTCTTTCACAAGTCAGTCGCAAGGTAGGCGACTGCACTCGGCCTGCTCTTCTAGTGCCGGGCAATTTATGCCGTAAAACTTCTGACAGTCCAAAACCTAAAATCATGTCCAACGCTCGTCGAGCTTGCGAGGCGTTAACTAAATCTAGATCTAGATCTCTGGGTTCTTCGAATGCTTCCTGAACAGCTTTTTGTGTGATTTCATGAAAGACCACTCGCTGCACGGTTTTATCTCTAAGGGCCTTTTTTTCGGTTAGATATTCGTGCAGGTGCCAAGCGATCGCCTCTCCCTCACGGTCAGGGTCTGTTGCTAATATCAGTTTTTCGCAGCCCTTCAGAGTTTTAACAATCTCGGATAGAATTTTTTTGCTCGCTGGGTATACGGCATAACTCATCGAGAAATTATTTTCGGGATCTACTCCCCCGTATTTTTTCCCGGCTGTCTCATCGAGGTCACGAAAATGGCCGACTGTTGCCAGGACAGAAAAGTCCGACCCTAAATATTTTTCAATCGTCTTGGACTTGGTCGGCGACTCGACGATTACTAAATTCTTCATATGGAAAGTCTCAATTAATCCAATTTAATATTAATAACATATAACTATCAGAAATATAGTTAATATTAGAGTTACGAATGTATCATTTTCTGTGCTTTTCCCTCTTTTATTTGATACAGGGTTTTTAGTTATTTCGACGTTAATTGGCACTGTGGGGCTGTTTCGTCAACCAAAGATGGGCTGTGAGAAAGTGTTTGGCTAGGATGGTTTGAGTTTTTGGACGTGTTCTTGGGGTCTAGCTTGGGCGCGATTACGGGGTTTGAGAGGGGCCATGCCCCAGTAGCTCATTTTACATGGTCTCCACAAAAGAGCTCTATCGTAGGGTACCTTGGTTGGATGAGGTTGAGTCAGGGGCGTCCGAGTAACACCCGGCTTTCTGTCCCATTTAACAAACGCCGAATGTTACCGTGGTGCCGAACTACTACTAGTACCGCTAGAATCCCAAAAAGCGATACATACGATGGTTCCCCAGGCAGCCAATTTGCGAGCCCACCGTTCCTTTGCAAAAGTAGCATTACAAACAACAGCCCTGGAGATACTGGTATTGCAACTATTGAACTCAGTGATGCATAGCGGGTCAAAAGGAATACGATTAACCATAAGCTACCAACGACCACACCGATCGACCATGATAGTGTAAAAATTACTCCTAGCGCGGTGGCCACACCTTTCCCGCCGCGGAACTTTAGCCAAATAGGAAACATGTGGCCGATTACGACAACAAAGCCCGCAATCCAGGCACAGTCCGGTCCGTATATACCGGCCACAAGCACGGTTCCCATTCCTTTTGTAAAATCCAATAATAGAGTGGCAAAAGCCAAGCCCTTGTGCCCGGTACGAAGGACATTGGTTGTCCCAATATTTCCCGACCCGATGTGTCGGAGGTCCCCGATACCTGCAAATCGTGTAAGTAAAAAGCCGAACGGTATTGAGCCAATGAGATATGAAATTAGTGCAATCGCATAGATAGGCCACGCATAGGAGAAATCAGCACCAAAAATGTTTGGAACCACTGCTCACTCCTCCGTGTCAATATCAAATGCGATTCTGCCGTTGATCCACGTTTTTATGACACGTCCTTGAACTGGGCGCCCGTCATAGGGGGAATTGCGAGATTTGCTGTGAAGCTTATTAACATTGATCTGCCACGGGGCATCCAAATCGAACATTATGAGGTCGGCTGGTGCTCCGGCCTTAATCTTACCGGCATCTAATCCTACTAGAGAGGCTGGATTCACCGTCATCTTAGCTAAAAGTTCGAGAAGTCCAATTTGTTCACTGTGAAATATTTCTAACGCCAAGGGAAACATGGTTTCTAGGCCTACTATCCCGTTTGCCGCTTGGGCAAATGGCACTCGTTTCGAGTCCTGATCATGGGGTGCGTGGTCGCTGACTATCACATCAACTGCGCCGTCCCGGAGCCCCTCAACCATTGCAGCACGGTCGGTTTCACCGCGCAGGGGAGGGGAAATCTTGGCAAAAGTTCGGTAATCTGCAACGGCATTTTCGTTCAGTGCAAAATGATGCGCGGAGACGGCGGCTGTTATTGGTAAGCCACGCTCTTTTGCGGAGCGCACCGTGTTCAGAGTTTCGTTAGTGGAAAGATGGCTAACATGGTATCGCGCGCCCGTTAGTTCCATTAACCGGATATCTCGTTCCACAATGATGGTTTCAGCAGCGGTAGGGATTCCAACCAAGCCTAGTCGACTCGCCAGTTCACCATCATTCATAACACCGGCACTAAGTGCAGGGTCTTCCGGATGCTGCATTATCAGAGCATCGAAAGTGCTGGCATAAGCTAGCGCGCGCTTCATTACTAGACTGTTTGCAACTGCCCGATCTGCGTCTGAGAAACCAACGGCTCCGGCTTCCAAGAGAAGGCCGATTTCTGTTAGTTCCTCGCCATCAAGATTTTTCGTTATGGCTGCGGCCGGATATACTTTGACCACACTGGTCTCGCGTGCGCGTCGAGCGATAAATTCAATGAGGGCGATTTGGTCAATTACAGGGTCTGTGTTCGGCATGCAGACGATACTTGTGATGCCTCCTGCCGCCGCTGCCCGGCTTGCGGTAGCCAAATTTTCTTTGTGCTCCGCCCCCGGTTCCCTCAAATGTGCGCGAATATCTACTAAACCTGGTGCCAGACAACGCCCTGCACAATCTACCGTTAAGATGTCCTCGGCGAGCCCGTCACTAAATAGACGCGGACCAAAATCCGCGATCTGTCGATTTTCTATGAGAATTCCGCCGGGCTGGTCCAGGTTGCTGCCAGGGTCTAAGAGGCGCGCATTGAGCAGACCTAACCGCCGGCCTTGCGTTGACTGTTCGGCCGAGTTCACGGGTTGGTACCCCCTCTGGCGGAACTCAAATTGCCAGTCAAGATGTCGAGGCATGCCATTCGTACAGCCACGCCCAACTCTACTTGATCCAAGATTGCACTGTGAGTTATATCGTCAGCAAGCACACTATCAATCTCGACCCCTCGGTTCATGGGGCCGGGGTGCATAATC
Source organism: uncultured Rhodospirillaceae bacterium (assembly GCA_964611315.1). Taxonomy (GTDB): domain Bacteria; phylum Pseudomonadota; class Alphaproteobacteria; order UBA7887; family UBA7887. Next base: position 10,574 of record CAZSYW010000028.1, on the reverse strand, counting down.
AAAGCTTCTGGTTTTGCTACGGCCAGTTTGTCCGAGTCTAGTCCGAAAAAGTGAAAATATTCCCTGGTTGACGGGACAAACGTGCCCTTCATACGTTCGGTCTGAAGCCGTAACATCATCACGATGTCACAGTCCGTCAAACCAGTACGCATGTCATGAAATACCTCTACGCCCAGTCGTTCGACGTCGGTAGGTAGCAGGGTTGGAGGTGCCACAAGTCGAACCTGGGCACCCATTTTATTAAGTAAATAGATATTCGAGCGTGCGACGCGACTATGAAGTACGTCACCACAAATTGCGACGATTAGCCCTTGTATGTGACCGCGTCGGCGTCGGACCGTTAGTGCATCAAGGAGCGCTTGTGTTGGATGCTCATGGCTACCATCACCGGCATTGATTACCGCACCATTTATTTTTTCAGAGAGCAATTTAACGGCTCCAGAGTCCGGGTGACGGACGACAAGCACGTCAGGGTGCATTGCGTTCAGAGTCATCGAGGTATCGACCATAGTCTCGCCTTTTTTGATCGAGCTCGTTGCCACCGACATATTAATAACGTCAGCGCTTAGCCGCTTTCCGGCTAATTCAAAAGAGGTGCGAGTTCGGGTGGAATTTTCGAAAAACAGGTTAATTACGGTCTTGCCGCGCAATTTCGTTTGTTTCTTATCGGTGCCTCGATTGACATCAATGTAAGTGTCAGAGAGGTCTAGCAGGAATCCGATTTCGTCGGCGGACAATTCAGCGATTCCCAACAAATGCCTGTGCGGGAACAGATTGTCGTATGATGGTCCATCCATAAAGCGGCAATATAGGCCCGACTTGTGTCTTCACGCAAGCGCGGCACTCATTTTCACGTATGCCATGATCAAGGGCATGGTGATAGCGGCTATGAGCGTAGTGATTGTAATTATGCCCGCCATAAGTGGCGCATTGCCACCCATTTGGCGGGCAATTATATAGGCGGTGCTTGCTGATGGGAGTGCTGCAAATAGGATTGCAATATGAGCGGGGAGGCCCGTGAGTCCAAGGAATCGACAGGTCACCAGCATTGCTGCGGGCATAGCAACTAGTTTGAATGCGCTGGCCCAGGCCAGGGGGATTTTGGCAGCCCCTATAATTTCGGTCTTCAGCCCTGCGCCGACGGCCAGGAGTCCAAGGGGTAATGCGGCGAGGCCAAGGGCACTTGTCGTGGCATCAATGCCGACCGGTAGTTGCCATGACATCGCGTTGAGGAAAATTCCGATACCCGAGGCGACAATCAAAGGGTTTGTGACTAAAGGCCAAATGATCGCACGCCAAAAATTGTGTTCATCGGTTGCTGAAGCGTATTTAATCAGTACCAGGACCGAAAGAAAATTGACGAGTGGCACTAGTACGGCAATTGTTAATGCTGCGAGAACTAGCCCATCGTCTCCGTACAATGCGCTGGCGGCGGCTATGCCGACGTAGGTGTTAAATCTAGTCGCCCCCATAAAGATAGATGCGAAATCTGGACCATCTGCGCTGACCAGTTTTTTGATGAGGATTACAATCCCACTTATTGCCACCGTAGCCAACACCAGTGCGGCAGACATTGGGATAATATTAAGTGACGAAAGGTCCGCTTTCTCCAGGCTGTCGATAATGAGAGCTGGGAAAAGTACAAAATAAATTAATCGCTCTAAGGAAAACCAAAAATTATCGCTATCAAAAGAAGTCCGTTTCAAACCATACCCGAGAGAAATCAACAGGAATATTGGTAACAATGAAACGAGGATGGGGCTCACCGCTCGGAAACTTCTAAGTGTTTGAGGGCATCGAGAGCACCTTGCAAAATATATCCTGCCGCCATCTTATCGATGACCTTGGCCCGTTTGTTGCGAGATAAATCAGCGGCAAGCAGGGTGTGAGTAACCGCGGCTGTGGAGAGACGCTCGTCCCACAACAGGATTGGCGTTTGCAAGCAAGAGAGAAGGTTTCGGGCAAAATCTCGACTTGCTTGGCAACGGGGACCCTGGGTGCCATTCATGTTGACGGGGAAGCCAAGAACTATTCCGATGACGGAGTGTGTGTCATATAATTCTGAAAGTTTGTCGGCGTCGTCAGCAAATCTGGTGCGTTTTAAGGTTTCCAGTGGCGTGGCGATTTGGCGAGAAACGTCTGACAACGCAAGGCCTATCGTTTTAGCCCCGAGGTCCAGGCCGAGCAAACGCCCTTTCTCTGGGAGTCTCGACAAAAATCCGTTAACGTCCTCATTTATCATTGTTTGCATAATGAAGATTCTGCCTTGGTGTCACAAGTGGCTTGGGTCCTACTTGCGTTGCCTGTTTGGTGGGTCTAATTATCCGGCAATTCGATTCAAAACTGGAGTGGAGCAGCCATTAGGATGGCCTTAGATAAGGAAATTGTTACGCACATAGCGAAACTTGCACGTCTTGAAGTCACTGATAGCGATCTAGAGGTAATGTCGAAGGAGCTGTCTGAAATCATCTCTTGGATTGAGCAACTCGAAGAGGTGGAGATTGAGGGATTGGAACCCATGACGAGTGTTGTCGAAATGGAACTTCGAGCCCGGGAAGACGTGGTTACTGATGGCGGGCACGCGGAAGATATTGTGGCCAACGCTCCCGAACGACGCGAGGATTTTTTTGTGGTACCGAAGGTAATCGAGTAATGGGCAATTACAATGACATGATTGGGCTGTCGATTGCAGACATGCGTGATGGGATGGCTCGTGGAGAGTTCACAGCTCTCGATCTTGCCGACGCACATATTCATGCTGCAGACAATGTACAGGAACTGGGAGGCTACATTACTCCGACGCCCGATCGTGCACGGGAGATGGCCGCCGCCTCCGACCTGCGACGTGCTAAGGACAAAGGGGGAGTACTCGAAGGTGTGCCGCTAGCGGTAAAAGATCTTTTCTGTACCAAAGACGTACTCACTACTGCTGCGTCCCAGATTCTCAAGGGGTTTAAGCCAACGTACGAGTCCAGCGTAACAGCGAAACTTTGGGAGGCTGGGGCCATAATGATGGGTAAGGCTAACATGGATGAATTCGCTATGGGTTCATCCAATATGACTAGCCATTTTGGACCCGTACAAAATCCCTGGCGGCGAAAAGGAGATGCGCAGATTGTAACTCCTGGCGGCAGCTCTGGGGGATCGGCGGCATTGGTCGCTGCCAACGCTGTTCCAGGTGCTGTCGGGACCGACACTGGGGGTTCCATACGTCAACCCGCTTCATTTTGCGGTGTTGTTGGAATGAAACCTACCTATGGGAGATGTTCGCGTTGGGGTATCATCGCCTTTGCTAGCTCCTTGGATCAGGCCGGACCAATTGCGAGAACAGTACAGGATGCCGCGATAATACTTAATGCTATGGCCGGGCATGATCCGAAGGACTCAACTTCAGTGGACATGGCTGTCCCTGACTATGAGGCTGATCTTAACCGGGGTGTCAGGGGCTTAAAGGTCGGTATTCCCAGGGAATACCGAGTTGCGGATATGCCGGCGGAGATAGAGAGACTGTGGACGGAGGGGGCCGATTGGCTCTCGAGTTCAGGTGCAGACTTAGTCGATATAAGTTTGCCTCATACAAAATATGCACTCCCGACTTACTACATCATTGCGCCAGCTGAGGCGTCCTCAAACCTTGCCCGGTATGACGGTGTGAAATACGGATTGCGACTGTCTGACGATGATCTAGATACCCAGTACGAAAAGACTCGAGGCACCGGTTTTGGTGCAGAGGTAAAACGTCGAATCATGATAGGTACTTACGTACTCTCCGCGGGGTATTACGATGCCTATTACATAAGGGCGCAACGGGTAAGACGACTGATCGCCAGGGATTTTCAGCACGCATTCGAAAAAGTGGACGTGATCCTGACGCCAACAGCGCCGCACGAGGCATTTGCCCTGGGTGACAAGATGGAGGATCCAGTGGCGATGTATCTTAATGACGTATTTACTGTGCCGGCCAGTTTAGCGGGTCTACCTGCCATTTCTGTGCCATCTGGTTTGTCTCCCCATGGATTGCCTTTGGGTTTGCAATTGATTGCGCCGGCTTTCCAGGAATCAATTCTATTGCGTGCGGCCTCATCTTTAGAAAATTGCGCTGGTTTTGTAGCTAAACCAACGGTCCTTGCTGGTTCCCATTGATGTCTGAGAAACTAAAATTGTTAAGAGGGACCACAGGCGACTGGGAATTGGTTATCGGCCTTGAGGTTCATGCACAGGTAATATCGGACGCGAAGCTGTTTTCAGGAGCCTCAACTGCCTTTGGTGCAGCACCCAATGCCCAGGTATCATTGGTTGATGCGGCGATGCCCGGAATGCTGCCAGTGATAAATCGTGCCTGTATTTCTCAGGCGGTTCGCACTGGTTTGGCGCTGGGCGCGGAGATCAATCTAGAATCTGTGTTCGATCGTAAAAACTATTTTTATCCCGATTTACCCCAAGGTTACCAAATATCGCAGTACACGAAGCCCATTGTGGGCAGGGGTGAACTCAAGGTTGACCTTGATGACGGGACCTCGCGAATTGTGGGTATCACGCGCCTTCACTTGGAACAGGACGCAGGGAAAAGTTTGCATGATCAACATCCCACTAAGACACTTATCGATCTCAATCGCTCCGGCATTGCATTAATGGAAATTGTCTCTGATCCAGACATGCGGTCCGCGGAAGAGGCAGGGGCTTACCTGAAAAAATTGCGATCGATTCTGCGGTATATCGGTTCATGCGACGGGAACATGGAACAAGGTTCCTTGCGGTGCGATGCAAACGTTTCTGTGCGTCGACCCGGGCAATCGTTTGGTACACGATGTGAGATTAAAAACTTAAACTCAATTCGATTTCTTGTTAGAGCAATCGAATTTGAAGCAGCTCGTCAGATAGAAGTTCTTGAGGATGATGGTCTTGTGCGGCAAGAGACACGTCTTTTCGACCCCAATCGTTCTGAGACTCGTTCAATGCGCTCGAAGGAAGACGCCCACGACTATCGGTATTTTCCGGACCCCGACTTATTGCCTTTGCGTTTGGATTCTGACTGGGTTGCCGAATTAAAGGACGGGCTTCCAGAATTGCCTGATCAAAAAATGTCGCGTTTTATGGAGGAGTACGGCCTGTCAGCAGAAAACGCTGATGTTCTCGTGTCTGAACGCGATCGTGCCGAGTTTTTTGAATCCGTCGCCAAAGGACGTGATCCAAAGCAGGCGGCTAATTGGGTTATAGGTGACTTACTTGGAAAACTGAACAAAAGTGACACCGAACTAGTTAACGTGAAGATAGACCCGGCAGAGCTGGGCCATTTAATTGATCTGATCAATAAAGGCGCCATTTCGGGTAGAATGGCAAAACGAGTTTTTGAAGAAATGTTTGAGACAGGAAAACGTGCAGATGATGTCGTCGTGGAACAGGGATTAACCCAAGTCAGTGACGAGGGTGCGTTGGTCGGCCATATACGAGAGGTGCTTGATCGCAATGCCGACAAGGTCGTCGAATATAAAACGGGCAAGGAAAAATTGTTGGGATTTTTCGTTGGCCAAGTTATGAAAGCGACCGATGGTAAGGCTAATCCAAAACTCGTGAACCAACTGCTTAAGGCGGAATTATCGGAGCCTTAGACGCGAGCGTTTGTGTAGCAACGAATTAGACATGAAGTTTGGGAATACCGGCTATTTTCAATAAGATGTTTTTAGGACCGGTGGTAAGGTTAGGGGTTTACCTACCTGTCGTTTTTGAAAATCACCATGTTTACAGACGATCAATATTCAGGAGAAGAGATGTACGATTTGTATACCTGGGCCACACCTAATGGCCGTAAAATTTCGATCATGCTGGAGGAACTCGAGCTACCGTACGAGGTTCATACCGTAAATATAACTAAAGACGAGCAGTTTACCCCTGAGTTTCTTAAAATTAGCCCGAATAACAAGATTCCTGCATTGGTGGATCGCGATGATGGAGTTTCCCTCATGGAATCTGGCGCCATACTCATTTACCTCGCGGATAAAACTAAAAAGTTTTTGCCGGAATCGGGCTTGAGGCGCTACGAGGTGTTGCAGTGGTTAATGATGCAAATGGGGTCCGTCGGGCCAATGTTAGGTCAGACGCATCATTTTGTGCGGTTTAACAAGGGAAAGGCGCCCTACGCGGAGGCGCGGTATGCAAAAGAAAATGCTCGAATTTACGGTGTTTTGGAGCGTCAGCTCTCCGGGAGTCAGTATCTGGCGGGCACGTATTCAATTGCGGATATTGCAACTTGGCCATGGATCTCCCGTTTTGAGTGGCAAGAAATGAGCTTTGCCGACTATCCAAATTTAAAACGTTGGTACACGGAAATTGCTGAGCGGCCGGCGACTGTGCGCGGTTACGACGTGCCAGAGACTGGAGCATCGATACCAATGCCGTGATCGCGGGAACTGTAGTGGCTATTTTTGGAAACATGCATTGGGTATTTATGCCGGAACAAGGTATTAGTCATGGGGAAAAAAATCACGAGTTTTCGGGAATTTAAAACATTCCGTAAACAACGTCATCGAGTTGACACTGAGCAGCAAAATTTGATTGCAAGTGAAAAGGTTCGAGTAATCCACGCGGATCTTGTCAGATTGGTTGCGGAGACGGAAAGACTAGTTAACGTATTAGGAAATGGGGCCCAGCGTGAGTTAGCTAGTGCTGCGGCAAACAATAAAATTACCGACGGAGAAAGTTTGCGGGCATTATGTAAGTCGTATGAGCGGTTTTCGTGGCGGCTACATGGTCAAATCGGTTACATGGCAAACAGCGCGAAAAAAAAATAAAGATAATCGGATTACTGGCAAATGCCTCGTATGTTTATCGCCATTGATTTGTCCGACGTTGTTAAGGAATCTATACTTCTTTTGCAGAATGGGTTGCGTGGTGCTAAATGGATTGCTCGTGAGAACTTGCATTTAACTATTCGTTTTATCGGGGAGGTTTCCGAATTAGAGGTGGACGATATACACTCTGCTTTGTGCAAAGTTCGCAGTGTGCCGTTTGTCCTTAAATTGGGTGGAGCCGGTGTGTTCTCCACGGGCAGTAGGCCACGAAGTGTGTGGATTGGGGTTAAAAATGAATCACCTATCGTTTCTTTAAAGGGCGATATCGATAGCGCTTTGGCTCGTGTAGGATTCGGGACTGATGCTCGGAAATATGTCCCACACGTTACCGTAGCTAAGCTCAAGGGGCGATGTTCCAACCTGATTGATTTTATGGCTCGTGTGGACTATATGCCCGCGTCTTCTATTGAAATTGGGCAGTTTGTTCTTTTTTCTAGTTATCTTTCTCGGAAGGGTCCGAAATACACCCCCGAGATTTACTATCCACTGAATGATTAGAAAGTAGACTTTCACTGTTCTGGAATGAATCTTTCTTAAGTAGTGTTGGATCGTCATTCTTTAGGGTCTTCCACCAGTATCTTGAAGCTTCTTCGGGCAGGAACGCGTCGTGAAGGCAAAGATACTAGACGGGAGTTACGTCAAAATAACGAATGCTGGCGTCTCCTTCGATTAGTGCGTCTAAAATTTTCCTCTTCCCAAGTTCCTCAAAATGAGCAAGGTACTTCTCGTAGTGATTCCGAGACTCCCATATCTCATACAAAATAATTGTGTCAGGGTCATCCTGGTCACGGATGAGATCAAGGCTAATATTCCCTTCTGTGCTACGTGCTACAGGTGTGAATTTACTAAAAGTTTTTAGGAGGTCATCCACGGAACCTTGTTTCGCTTTAACCTCGACTATGACGATAGTTGTCATGCTACGCTCTTCTTTGTTGCGACTTGAGAAAGCCTTATTTAAGTAATCGGAATGATGAGTTTTGCGACAAAGAGGATCAGTAGTTAAGACGTCAACTCGATCAAATTTACCGCTATCCTCCCTGCAAAACCCGCTATTTTGTAACTCATTAGAAACTTTTCCTGTTGACCTCATTCCTTACATTTGCCTTGCGCCAAACGATAGAATAAAGGCGTACTAAATTTTCTGTATCCGCCTTTTCCGGCGCTTATGCGTTGTTTCTTGGCTCAGCTTTGATCTCTAATCCAGCCTTGCGAAGTCCGTCCACGATTGTCTCAACTCCCTCAGAGGAACCAAGATATCTCTCCAAATAACCGGATGGATCGCTACCGAAATCAGGTAGAAGTGATAACAACGAATTAATTGAAACATTAGCCTTCTCAGGATTATCAAGCCGAGCGTACGTGGCGGCAAAGCATGCCGGTAAAATCCAAAGCTTCTGAGCATCAAGTTTGTGCAGAGTTTCAAGAGCGTTTTCATAACGTTCATTTTGATAATCATTAATAAATAAACCCATAAACAGAATTGGAGGCATGCTTTCCATAAGTTGCTGGGCCCTCTTATAAATCTCCAAGCCCTGCTCCGAATTTCCACTCATTACTAAAATGGTGGCTTGCTGTGCCAGTCGAACTCCACTGTTTGGACTTATTTGGACGGCGCGCTTCGCTTCTGCCAAGGCCGACCCTATTTCTCCAATGTGGAAGTTGGCACGCGCGAGTGCATTGTGTGTTCGATCACTCTTTGGTTGAAGTTCCACGGCTTTTTGTGCTGCTCGCAGCGCTCGTTCGAGTGGCTCCCGTGTTGTATCATCCCCAGACGTGTGTTCATCTATGTAGGCATGTGTCAGCAATGCCTGGACATGTCCGTTGTTGGGGTCTCGTCCTGCGGCGAGTTCTAGCACGTGCCGCGCCTCAGAGTGATACCCTGTCCGTTGTACTGTTGCTAATGCATACGCTACGCTCTGTTCCGAATTTAATTGTTCCAAGTCTTCTTGTTTTAATTTCTCAAATTGTACTTGTTTTAAGACACCCCATAAATCGCCAATAGTGGAGCTAAACTGTCCAGACAATTCATCTTGCACATCGAAGATACTGACCTCCGATAGATCGCGGTTGTACGTTTCCGCCCAGAGATGGCTTCCATCTTTGGCGTCTAGTAGTTGTCCAGTGACGCGAAGGGCATTTCCAGCTTTGCGGACACTACCCTCCAACACATATCGAGCGCCTAGTTCTTGTCCGACTTGGCGCACATCTACCGACTGTCCTTTGTATTGGAAGCTTGAGTTTCGTGCGATAACATCTAGATCTTTGAACCGGGATAACTCAGTGATGATGTCCTCTGTCAGACCGTCCGCGAAGAATTCCTGTTCGTGATCTTTTGACATGTTGTCGAACGGTAAAACGGCAACGGATAGAGTGTCTGGGAGTGAAGGTGATACTTTAGTGTCGTCTAACGTGTCTGATTCTTTCTCTCCATCTACCTCAGGTTTCTCCAACTGTTTAAGTATCAATTTGCGGAGGTGAGTTTTCAGAATGGTTTCGAATTGTTCCTCAGTTTCAAATGTGTGAAATGCGGCGATGTATGAACCATCCTCTGCCATGAGATGTTTTTTGATGTAGGCATCTAGCAAATTAATTTGCTTCATCCGTTCCATTACTTCTTCTTGGTTGTCTAGAGAAATGCTGGGGGCACCAAGTTTGCGGTAAAGTAATATGTCGGGCTTTCTATTTTTTTTATATCCTGCTAGCGCACTTTCGAATTCGAAAGCCGTTCCTGAATCATAACGAGTGCCGTCGGTTCGAAGCATACTCTCAGGCAGCGGGGACCCAATTTTCGTCCAAAGAATGCCCAGTAAAATGTCTGTTCCTTCGGGTGAATCTATCTGGGTCTGGAAGTTTCCTGAAGCGAGTAGGGGTTCCTGCTCCCAAAGAACGGGGACAAGAAACACTTTCCCCATCATTTCCTCATTAAGTTCGCCAATAACCTTGCGGGCAACCTGCCGTTCCGGAATAACGTCACCAGGGGAAGAAATAAAAATTTTTAACTTTCGGCTCAAACCCGTTCTCCGCAAGCGCCCTTTAATCCGAATAACATTCACTTAGTCATTTGGCATTTTAATGCCGGACTGCTCCAAATCCCCTGCTAATTTGTTCACAATATCTTCTTCTTTGATGAAATTTCGGATGGCAGTTTTGCCGTCAGTTGGAAATTCAGGCCAAATGTCTAAAAGCTTTGTCTTCGCAGACTTGATTTCATCGCCCAAATCGAGTCGCTGTAGGGCAGCTATTGTAAATGCCTGCACACCCCAAAACCGAGGCATATCCATCTTGCTAACTTCGTTGAGTGCGTCCTCATAGTTCTCACTGCGATAATAATCAATAAAATGACAGAACCTCCACATCCCTGGGACTGGAGAAGACGTGATTCTCGTCATTGCTGCAAGGCCTTTGGTTAGGAGTTCCATCCCTCGTTTATGATCACCCAACCAATAATAATACATACCTACTTGAGCATTACGCATCCCACTATTGGGGGCTATCTTTAAAACTTGCTCTGAAGCGGCTTGGCACGCTCTAAGTTCATTCCTGTGGAAGTGTGCGCCGGCGAGCGATGCATAGGCCCGGTCACTGCCTGGATCAAGCTCTACTGCACGTTGTGCCGCTTTCAAACCACGGTCCAAGGGATTAGGTAGTGGATTGTGGCTAAACCAGTGCTCTGCCGTATATAAGTTGCAGGCTTGGGCCCAGACATTCGCATTGTCAGGATCCTTT
>CAZSYW010000027.1:0-16565 GCA_964611315.1 uncultured Rhodospirillaceae bacterium | reverse complement strand
CCCAGTGGCGCTAACAGGCCATCGGCACGCGTGGCACAGTTCATATTCGCAGATTTCCAGATCATGCTTTACCGACACTCGATAATCAAAAACAAAACACTCTCCGCGCCAACGGCTTTCTGCCGCAGGGATATCCTCCAGGTATTGCAAGATACCACCTTTCAAGTGGAACACATGATTGATGCCCCGCTCTTTCAAGTATGATGTTGCTTTCTCGCAGCGGATCCCGCCTGTACAAAACATTGCAACTTTCTTATTCTCTAATTCAGTGCGATGTTCCTCGAGCCATTGCGGGAGATCACTAAAACTTGCCGTTTTCGGATTGATAGCGCTTTCAAATGTGCCGATCTCTGCTTCGAACTCGTTGCGTGCGTCGATGACAAGTGTTTCTGGGTCGGAAATTAGAGCATTCCAATCTTTAGGTGCAACATAAGTGCCGACGCTTACCGATGGATCGACATTGGGCACCCCCATGGTCACTATCTCCTTCTTCAAGCGGACTTTTAGACGGTAGAACGGCATGCTCTTGGCATGAGATTCCTTATGCTCCAACTGCATGGAATTGGGCAACGCACGCAAAACAACTAAAGCAGCATCGATGCCCACTCGCGAGCCAGCGAGGGTTCCATTAAGGCCTTCACGGGCCAATAGGACCGTTCCTTTCAGATCATGCTTAGAGAGTTGCGCCAGAAGAGGCTTACGCAATTTTTCGGGATCTTTGAAACAGGTAAAATGATAAAATGTTGCCACTACGATGTTTTTCATGATCTCCAATATATACGACAAACTCTCAAAATAAAACGTAAGGAACACTGCTTCCGCTACGCTATACGTATACTTATAGCAGGGGTCCGCCGCTCTACCTAGGCATGTGTCTGACTTCGTTTCCCGAGAGAGAAGTTCGCGGGATATCGCTCAACTCTTCACGCGCTCGTTTTTCGGATCAAAGAAGGGTGTGATGCTGGCTTTCGCCGTGAATTGACTGCCGGCAAGTTCGATTTTGTAAGTGGCATCTTCGAACCATTCTTTGTCTGCGCCTTCTGGCGTCTCGATGTAGCCCATCCCCACGGATCGGCCGAGCGAGTAGCCGAACGATCCAGACGTCGTCATGCCAACTAGTTGGTCGTTCCGGAAGATTGGCTCGTCGTGGAGTAATATCGGATCGGGATGGTCCATCAGAAAATGCAGTAGACGTCGGTTCAGTCCGGCTTCTCTTTGGCTTTCGAGGGCTTGGCGTCCGATGAAGTCGCTGTCTTTCTTGAATGAAACGGCAAACCCTAGGCCCGCCTCGAGTGGCGTGTCGGCCGGCGAGATATCGTGTCCCCAATGGCGATAGCCCTTCTCGCTGCGGAGTGAATCGAGAGCATGGTAGCCGGCAAGGCGAAGTCCGAGATCAGCGCCTTCGGCTTTCAGACGGTCAAATACTGGGCCGGTGAATTCGGTCGGTAGATAAAGCTCCCACCCCAACTCCCCCACATAGCTGATGCGGAGAGCGTATGCCTTGGCATACCCGATCTCGATTTCCTGGTAGGTGCCGAAAGGAAAGCATTCGTTAGAGAAATCGGTGTTCGACAAACGCGATAATAATTGGCGTGAGTTGGGTCCCATCACCGACAGCACTCCATACGCCGACGTGACGTCTTCCATGGTCACGATAGCATCGTCCTGAACGTTACGGCGGATCCAGTTGAAGTCACGGGCCTGCGATACGGCAGCGGTGACGACTAAATACTTGTCCGTGGCCAATCTTGTCACCGTCAGATCGGCCTCGATGCCGCCGCGTTCATTTAGAAACTGGGTATAGACGACCTTGCCCACCGGCAGCCCGATGTCGGCGGCGCAGATTCGTTGTAACTCGGCTTCCGCGTCGCGTCCCTGAACAACCGCTTTGCCAAAGGACGAGAGGTCAAACATCCCGACAGATTCGCGAACTGCCCGGTGTTCAACACCGACATGCTCAAACCAATTTTGGCGGCCATAGGAATATTGGTACGCCGTCTCGACACCCTGAGGCGCGTACCAGTTGGCGCGCTCCCACCCGGCGGCCTCGCCAAAACAGGCATTGTACTTGACCAGGCGGCTGTGCAGAGGCGTCTCTCGCACGGGGCGCGCCGTCTCGACTTGTCGATGGGGCCAATGCATGGCATAGAGAAGGCCCAAACTTTCGTTAGTGCGGTCATGTAGATAGCAGCTGTTGACCTGAAACCGCTGGAAGCGAGCGATGTCGATTTCAGACAAGTCCATGGTCGGCTGTCCTTCGACTATCCACCCCGCGAGTGCTCGTCCGATACCGGCGGAACTGAGAATCCCTTGAGAGTTGAACCCGGCGCCGACAAAAAAGTTTTTCAATTCAGGCGCTTCGCCCACGATGAAGCGGTTGTCCGGCGTGAAGCTTTCCGGCCCGTTCATGAAATGGCGGATGCCAGCCTTTTCAAGCGTTGGAATCATCTCTATTGCCCGGGTCATCGGCAATTCAAACTGGTTCCAATCCTCTTGCAACTCCCCAAACTCGAACTTCTCTGGTAATGCGCTCAAGGGCAATGGCTTGGCATTCGGCTCGAACGCGCCGATCAGCAGTTTTCCGGCGTCTTCCTTGACATACACATAGCCATCGGTGTCACGCAAGACCGGCAAGTTGGGCGGTATCAAGGGATCGGCTTCGGTCATCACATACATATGTTCAGCGGCATAAAGCGGCACGTTGACGCCGGCCATGGCACCGATATCTCGGGCCCAGATGCCGGCGCAATTGACTGTAATCTCGCAGGCTATAGGACCATGGTCGGTTTCCACGCCGGTCACCGCCCCATTGGCGATTTGGAACCCCCTGACATTGACCCTCTCGATGATCTGAACGCCGGCAAGACGTGCACCCTTGGCGAGCGCCATGGTTGTGTCAATCGGATTAGTCTGGCCGTCGCCCGGAATGAAACCACCACCAACAACCTTGGTCTTGTCGAGCAACGGGTAAAGCGACTTGGCTTCGGTGGGGTCTACCATGCGCGCTTCGACGCCAAAGACCTTACCAAGTGAAATCATACGCGAGATTTCAGTCAGACGCTCTGGCGTACGCGCAATTTGCAGAGAACCGTTTTGCTTAAATCCAGTGTCCTGCCCTGTCTCGTCCTTCAGTGAGGAGAATAGGGTTGGGCCATATCGACAAAGCTCGGTCATGGTACGAGTGGCGCGAAGCTGCGTGACGAGACCGGCCGCATGCCAGGTCGTACCACAGGTCAGCTCGCCGCGCTCCAGAACAACTACATCGTTCCACCCCAACCTGGCAAGGTGGTAGGCGATAGAACATCCGATGATGCCGCCACCGACAATGACAACCCGCGACTGGGTGGGAAAGGGCTCAGACACGAAAATCACTCCTTGATGGATTAGTGGGGTGATGCAGAGAGAAGAATATATGACAACCAAGTCGTTTTGGAAAATGGGGAAATCAAAGTGTCAGGGAGGACACCAAAATCAATAATGCGACACGAGCCGCGTCAGATACCAGGAATGGTAAACCTCCACGAAAATTTTCTTTAAGGCGGGCACCGGTGGCAGCAGGTGGTGCAGTTTGAAAGTCATCTCTTGTGCACCGACATTTCCAGTCAACCCGACTACTATCCCTGCAAAAATTTCGACCAGGATGAATAGCCTGATCAACTAAGGTGTGTTCCCCGCCAATCTCTTATTCTATTTGGTTCCTCTAATAAGATTAGATCTATAACATGGCTTAACCTTGTTGAACTCGAAAATCGTAGTGTTGGGACTAATGAGTTCCAAAGGAACTGAGGTCGAAACTATGCGTGCGATCAAGCAACATATTGAGGAAGTGGCTGGCTTTGTGGATATTGGTCAATGCGCTCTGAGTCAGCAGTGCGCCTTGATGATAGATTTCTATTTGGGTCAGGTGGCCACAGTGGCTCCGGTTTCAGCTCCAAAGGTTGAAGCTGCTGTAAGCTTTTGAAATCCAGATAAGAAAAGGTTCACATTAGAATGTTGAAAGGGGAACAATCGATGAGAATGAAGATATTTCTATGGACAATTTGCCTGCTGGTCTTGGGAACTAGTGGCACGTTCGCCGGAGACACTGTGACCTTCGTGTCGTGGGGGGGCGCCTATCAGAAGGCAGAGCGGGCAGCACTTCTTAATCCGGCCGAGGAGCTACTGAACGTTAAGATCTTGGAGGATACTCTAACTGGCCTTGCCGAGGTACGAGCGCAGGTGAAAGCTGGCGCGGTGACATGGGATATAGTTGACCTTGAACTCGAAGAATGTGTCCGCGCCGCGCAGGAGGGATTACTTGAACCTATCGACTACACCATTGTTTCAAATGACGGTTTCGAAAAAGCTGCTTTTGCCGAACACTGGATCGGCGTGATCTATTTCTCCACCGTCCTGGCCTTTTCGACCGAGGCGTATGGTGATAATCCTCCACAATCGTGGTCCGATTTTTGGGATGTAGAGGGCTTTCCAGGTGCCCGCGCCATGCGGAAACATCCGAGCGCCAACATCGAGATTGCTTTGATTGCCGATGGCGTTCCGCTTGATGAAATTTATCCGATCGATCTCGACCGAGCATTCCGGAAGTTGGATGAAATCAAACCGCATATTGACATTTGGTGGAGTTCGGGCGCGCAGTCCGCTCAGCTGATGAAGGACGGAGAGGTCGAAATGTCGACGATTTGGAACGGTCGTATGGACACTGCCATCACCGACGGAGCTATGGGCGACTACACCTTTAATGGCGGTATAGCGTCATTGGATTGCCTCGCAATCCCCATGGGGTCCGAGAATGTGGACGTAGCGATGAAGGTTCTTGCTGCGCTGGTTTCAGCCGATTTGCAGGCCAACATTCCCTTCTATATCAATTATGGTCCGACCAACAGTGGTGCGTTCGCCTTGGGAAAAATCACCGACGAGATGTCCGCCCGTAGTCCGTCGGCGCCGGAAAACCTGAAGAACCAAGTTATCGTGCGTGCCGAGTGGTGGGCTGAGAATGGCGAGTCTGTCCAGGAGCGCTGGGACGCCTGGCATATCCAGTGAGAGCGGACGCGCTACCCCGGCAATTAATGCGAACTTCGGGACACATATGACAAATCAGAAACCCGTGCCCATAAAAATTTCAGAGGTCACCAAGACGTATCAAGATGTAACGGCGCTTGACACGGTCGATCTGGAGGTCAAGAGCGGGGAGTTTATCACTTTGCTGGGGCCATCTGGTTCCGGCAAGACAACGCTTTTGATGGTGCTCGCGGGATTCGCCCGACCTACCTCTGGAACCGTGCATATCGGTGGGGAGGACATCACCAGGCAGCCGCCGCACAAACGTGACTTCGGAATGGTGTTTCAGAGCTATGCGCTGTTTCCCCATATGACGGTCGGCGCCAACATCGCGTATCCGCTCAAGGTCAGGAAGGTCTCGCGTGGCGAGATCGAGGAGCGGGTGCTCGCAGCACTCGACTTGGTGCAGCTCGCCCATGTCGCCAATCGTATGCCAAACGCGCTATCGGGCGGACAGCGCCAGCGCATCGCGCTTGCCCGCGCCATTGTATTTGAGCCCCGTATCTTGCTGATGGATGAGCCGTTGTCGGCGCTCGACAAAAAACTGCGTGAGCAGATGCAGATCGAAATCCGCCATCTGCACGAGCGGCTCGGTATCACTACCGTCTACGTCACCCACGATCAGAGGGAAGCGCTGACCATGTCCGATCGGATTGCAGTGATCAACGATGGCCGCATTGTTCAAGTCGACACCCCGCAACAACTCTACAATCGGCCGCGCTCACTATTTGTGGCTGACTTCATCGGCGAGTCGACGGTACTACCTCTCCGCCACAGCAGCGGTGCGCTCATGCTGGGAGACCAAGCGATCATGGCCGAGCATGCGCTACCGGCAAGTGGCGACACCTATCTGATTGCTAGACCCGAGAAGCTGGAGTTTGTTAGTGGTAAAGCCGCCCCCGACCTCAACTTGCTTAGCGGTGTGCTGGAGGAAAAGATCTTTCAGGGTGAGGATTTGTTGATCCGCATCAGGCTAGACGATGGGACCATTGTGACTTCGCGCAGAGCAACACGGCGTGAGGAGATCGAATCGGTGCCTGATATCGGCACCCATGTCACTTTGGGTCTGCGTGCTAGTGACGCGATTGTCGTTCCGGGTGAGGCCCCCTGATCGATGAGCAACGCCAACAAACTTGCTGTAGATGCTAGTAGGGAGCGGCGTAGGATTTTGTGTCTGTCTGTGCCAGCCGCGACGATCATAACGGTGATCGTATTTCTCCCCACGTTGTGGCTGTTTGGCCTCTCTTTCGTCGAGAGCGAGGAGTTCAGCTTTGCCCACTACCAACGCATGATAGAAAGCCCCGCCTATTTTAAGATTTTCCGGCAGACATTTGAAATTAGCGTCGTCGTCACGGCACTGGCGTTGTTGCTTGGTTACCCGCTCGCCTACCTAATGTCGCAGCTACCGCGCCGCGCTGCCAATTTGTGCCTAGTGATGGTCTTCATTCCGTTTTGGACTTCTCTCCTGGTGCGCACCTATGCATGGCTGGTACTGCTGCAGCGCAAGGGATTGATCAATTCTTGGCTTCTCGATCTTGGCCTAGTCGATACACCGATCAGGCTGGTGCACAACTACACAGGAACGGTGATCGGCATGTTGCACATCATGTTGCCATTTCTGATTTTGCCGATTTACAATGCCCTCAAAAGTATCGACCGGACTTATCTGCTCGCCGCCGCGAACTTGGGGGCCACTTCGGTGCGCGCTTTCTGGACCATTTTCTTCCCGCTTTCGATGCCGGGCGTCATGGCGGGGTCACTTCTGGTGTTTATCCTGTGTCTCGGGTTTTACGTCACGCCTGCACTGCTCGGCGGCGGTAAGGTAACAATGGTGTCGATGCAGATCCAGCAGAACGCGGCGCTCTATTTCGATTGGGGTGCCGCAAGCGCGCTTGGGGTTGTCCTACTAGTGGCGACGATTTTGCTGTTTTTGGCGATTGGCCGCGCGCTTCCAATCGATAGACTAGTGGGTGGGCGCTGAGGATGTTGCGCGGACCCGCATCCGATACGCAGATCACCCATCTTGCGCGTCTTTGGCTCTACATCTTAGGGGCACTCGTGCTCCTATTCTTGCTGGGGCCGATTTTTATTGTAATCCCAATGTCGTTCTCCGGCTCCACTTATTTGCAGTTTCCGCCTGAAACTTGGTCCTTGCGATGGTATCGTGAATTCTTCAGTTCCGATGAATGGCTACTTGCGACTTGGGTTAGCTTTCGAGCCGCGTTTCTAACCATGCTGGTGTCCACTCCCTTGGGAGTCGCAGCAGCATATGGACTTCATTTTTCTGGCAGCCGGTGGGCCAGAATGATGCGGATGGTGCTGATTATACCGCTGATTGTTCCGATCATTATCGTAGCGATCGGCACGTTTTATTTATACGTCAACATCGGTCTGGTCAATACCACGACTGGCTTGGTGGTTGCGCACTCGGTGCTAGCGATGCCGTTCGTTTTGATAACGGCTGCTGCTGCGTTTAAGCAGTTTGATATGAGTCAGGAGATGGTGGCGCGCAGTCTCGGCGCGTCGCGGTTGAAGGCCTTTCTGACGGTCACCTTGCCACAAATTCATAATTCGGTTATCGCTGGCGCGCTGTTCGCTTTTATAGTTTCGTTCGACGAAGTGGTGATTGCATTGTTTATCTCGAGCGGCCCGAAATCAACAATCACACGGCGCATGTTCACCAGTTTACGCGATCAGATCGACCCCACCATCGCCGCGGTATCCACCATGCTTATAGTCGCGTCGGTTATCCTACTTGGCACAGCTGCGTTGCTCCAGAGTAATAAAAATTAGTACACACATTCCGTTGTCTCTGCCCAATTGGCGTTAGAGGCAAGGGGGAAATTGATAGTTGGTTGACAAAACACACTCTGTCCTTCCTCGGAATGTGCCAAAAAATCTGACAACGGAGATTACTCTTGTCTAGTCGTGTATGCTTTGCTTGTTGGGTTTGTCCTGGCACTGGAATTCTATCTCTCTCTGTTGAAAAGGAGGTGAAAGTTTCTCCTGAAGGGACAGTGGTGTAGGAATCTCAGGAAGGTTGGACGACAGTACGAAAATGAGGACTGGTACAAAATGAAACCACGATGGAAAGTGGGCATTGATGTCGGAGGAACATTTACAGATGTAGTTGCACTCGACTCCGCCCGAGGCGAAACACGAACCGCAAAAGTGCAAAGCCGGACCTCGGACCCGCGTGCTGGACTTGATGCGGCGTTGGCGGCAGTAGGCCTGGAGGGAGAAACGATCTCCGACTTCGTGCACGGTACAACGCTGGTCACCAACGCGATAGTCGAAGATCGATTGGCCAGGGTGGCATTGATTACAACGAGAGGCTTTGGTGACTGCTTGGTTATCGGTCGACAGAACCGGAAACATCTTTATCTCTTAGACTCAATCCCAAAACCGGAATCGCAGGTGCCAGCGGAGAGGCGTATCGAAATCAAAGAGCGGCTTGATTTTGATGGCAATGTTTTAGTTTCTATAAGTGAGGAGGCAATTAACGAGGCCGTAGAGCGAGCGCTAGCAAGTGGTGCAGAAGCTGTAGCGGTATCGTTTTTACATGCCTACGCTAACCCTACCCACGAACAGAAAATCGGGGGGGCACTGGGCCAAACAAGCTTACCCGTGGCCTTATCACACCAGATTAACCCCGAGGCACGGGAGTATGAGAGAACCGCAACCACGGTCTTGAGCGCGAGCCTCATGCCCCTCACTGCAACCTATCTGGAGCGACTCCAAGAGGCGACTCCGAAAAACAGTCGACTTCATCTTTTCCACTCGAGCGGGGGTATGGCCTCGCCGGCTGCCCTCCGCGGTCTTCCTCTCGGTATGGCTCTTTCGGGGCCAGCAGCGGGCGTTGCGGCAGCATGTAAGGTTTCCAAGGAACTCGACATTAGTAATGCAGTCAGTTTGGATATGGGTGGTACGACTACCGATGTAAGTCTGATAGTTAACGGTCAGGCACAAATTTCCGCTGACCGCAGCCTTGGTGACCGACCCCTTCGACAACTAATGGTCGATGTCATCTCAATTGGCGCTGGCGGGGGTTCTATTGCCCGATTGAATCTTGGTATCGTTCAAGTTGGGCCGGATAGTGCTGGAGCTGATCCGGGTCCCGCGGGCTACGGCCAAGGTGGTACCGCCCCGACAGTCACTGATGCAAACCTTGTGCTTGGCTATCTCGAACAAGATCAAAAATTAGGCGAAAGAATTCGATTGGATCTTGATGCTGCTCGGAATGCGCTTTCCCCCCTTGCCAAGGAAGTTGGTGTTACAATTACTGATGCCGCTTACGGAATTCTTCGGGTTGCCAATGCCAATATGGTCCGAGCCCTGAACAGGGTTACTGTGGAACGTGGTATTGATGGACGCGCTTGTGATTTGCTGGCTTTCGGTGGGGCGGGGCCTATGCATGCGGTTGAGTTGGCACGTGCTTTCGGGATCAACCGGGTGATTGTGCCAGCATTTTCCAGTGCCTTTTCTGCCGTCGGTTGCGCTGGTGCAGAAATAAGCTATGCGCAGCAGCAAACTTTACGTATGCCGATTCGCGCCTGGGATGCGCAACGACTCTCCGAAATTCAGACAGGTCTGGTTGACCAACTTATGGCTCCGGTCCGTGCTGCAGGGCACCACATTGACGCAATTGACGTGGAATATGTTGCTAGTATTCGGTATCATGGACAGAGTTATGCAACAGAAATTCCTACACAAAATTTGGATAATACAGAAGCCCTAGGTCGTCAATTCCGCGAAGCACATAAGCGTTTATATGGTTTCGCTACGGACGAGCCATGGGAGTTGTACGCGTTGCGTTGCACTATATCAGCGCCGAACAACGATATTTTTGGTGGGAATGGTCTAAGCAGTGTGGCGCCAGGTCAACCCAGAAAAACAGTGCCTTGCTGGTTTGGTGGAAACGATCCCATGGAAACTTCACGCTATGACCGTTCTAAGATTGCGCCCAAGCAACGTATCGATGGGCCCGCCATCATCGAAGATTCCTGGTCCACGATTGTCTTGCCACCAGGAGCCTCAGCTTCCATAGGTAAGCTGGGGCATATCGAAATTGAAGTTGGAGACATTCGGTGAGGATACAAGTTGATCCGTTCACACTGGAGGTAATCCGCAACGCCCTCGCCGCTATTGCAGAAGAAATGTCACTAGTTGTTATGCGGGCTGCACGTTCCCCGTTGCTGCGTGAAGCTGGTGATCTTTCCTCGGCCATAACTGGTGCCTCTGGTGAAATGGTAGCGCAAGGTCGAGACATTCCGATTCATCTAGGGGTAATGTGTTTCACGGTGAAAGAGTTTCTGAAACGGGTCCCGGCTGATCGTCTCTTGCCGGGAGATGTATGGTTTCTAAACCTTCCAGAAGTTGGCGGAAATCACCTGCCGGACGTGAAAGCCATCCAGCCAATCTTCGTTGACAGCACCCTTCAGGCGTTTGCGGTAAGTCTTGCTCATTGGGCCGACATTGGTGGTGCAGCGCCTGGCAGCTACTCAACCTCGGCGACCGACGCTTGGCAGGAAGGTATCCGAATTCCTCCAGTTCGGCTGTTCACCAAGGAGGGGCCAGATCAAGAGAAATTGGATTTTATTCTTGCGAATGTGCGGGGCGCAGCAGAACGTGAAGGCGATATACTAGCCCAGATGGCCTCAACCCGTTCAGCTGATCTTCGTATGCGGGAGCTCTATGCCCGTCACGGTCTGGAGACAGTGAACCAAGCTATTGATGCCTTGCATGATCGCGCAGAAGCTCAGATGCGAACTGCGATCGCTAAGCTACCGCCTGGTGAATATATTGGTGAGGATTGGCTAGACGATGATGGCATCGAAGATAAGCGGATTGCTGTACGCGTACGAGTTTTACTAAGCGAAGACGGAGCGGTATTCGACTTTTCTGATTCAGGTGATGCCGTACGGGGCCCTATAAACACGACTCCTTTCATTGCATCTTCAGCCGTGTTTTATGCGATGAAGGCTCTGGCGGGTCCCGATATTCAGCCAAATGGAGGATGCTATAGACCACTTACCGTGATTACCAGACCTGGATCCATCCTCGAACCACCCACTGATCTACCAGTCGTTGGCGGTAATCACGAAACCTCTCAACGTGTGGCGGACGCTATCTTTCGAGCGCTTGAGCCAGTTGTTCCAGAAAAACTCACCGCTGGTGGTGGCACGACGTCGGGGCTATTGTTATTCAGTGGAAAGCGCCCGGACGGTACATGGGTAACACTGTACGAACCCCATGGTGGTGGCGAGGGTGCTCGAATTGACCGCGATGGTGCCTCGGTCGTTCGGGTTCATTTATCCAACGTGATGAATACGCCCGCTGAAATCATTGAAGCTGAATACCCTATCCGTATTGAAAGTCAAAGCCTCCGACATGGTTCTGGTGGTGGAGGTGCACATCGCGGGGGTGAAGGACTATACAGGGAATATACCGTCTTGGCGGATGACATGTCATTGACGACTATGTTTGAGCGGCGGATTGTTCCACCCTACGGGTTACAAGGCGGTGAAAATGGTACCCCGTTCCGCGTCAGCCTGATCACAGCAGACGGTCGACATCAGGAACTTCCCGGTAAAACCAATGTCCGCTTGGGGAAAGGTGACCGAGTTATACTGGAAAGTTGCGGTGGAGGTGGTTATGGTGTGCGAACGAAAAACCAGACATAAATCAGGAGTGCTCCTATGAAGCTCGACAACAGGATCGCTATAGTTACTGGCGGGGCTAAAGGCATGGGCAGCGCAATCACACGCACATTGGGCCGCGAGGGCGCAGACATTATGTTGGCCGCTAGAGACACTGGGCCACTTGAGGAAGTTGCTGAGGAAGTCCGTGCTATGGGGCGCCGAGTGCAATCGATCTCCACCGATGTGACGATTCCTACTCAGGTAGCTGCAATGGTTCAACAAACAAAAAAGTCTTTCGGCGGCCGTATTGATATCCTTGTCAACGTTGCTGGTACCACCGGGCCTATCGAAACACCGGTTCAGAATATCGATCCGGATGAGTTTCTGGAGGTACTTGATGTCAATGTGCGTGGCACGTTTTTACCAATCAAGTACACACTGCCGACTATGATAGCGCAGAGATATGGGAAAATCGTCAATATCGGTGGTTCCTCTGGTTTGCGTGGTTACAAATACCGGACGGCGTATAGCTCCTCTAAATGGGCGTTACGGGGCTTGACCCGAACAATTGCCCTAGAGGCGGGACCGCACAATGTGAACGTAAATATTGTAATGCCCGGCATCGTGCATACACCGCGTATGGATAAGCTGTGTAGGGAAAAGGCCACAGCTCGCGGTTGGACGTTCGAAAGAGTCTATCAGGAGTATGTCGAAGAGATGTGTCTTGGAAGGGTGACTGAGCCGGAGGATATAGCTGAGGCGGTTCTCTACTGTTCCAGTGACGAAAGCCGGAATATGACGGGACAAAAAGTTTCTGTTGATGGCGGTTGGGATGTGTAGAGACAGTTATGTATAATTGAAACTGCCGCTTGCCTGTTGTCCAGCCAATTTCATCTATCAAGAGCAAGGCCCCACGCTTGATCGGGGGCCATATTTTGACCCTTTCCCCCTCAGAAGGACAAGTTAAGATAAAGAGGAATGCGGCAAGACGGAAAAATAAACTAGATAGAGCAGAGAGAGTGTGAAGATGAGGGAGTTTGAACTGGAAATACCAGACGATTTACAGGGATCTCTGGCTTGTCTTCCGGATGCGATACCACTCGCCGGCGGGACTAATCTGTTAGTAGACATCCGGGCGCATCGTGAAAAATCAAAACGGCTCGTGTGGCTGGGAAATATCGATACCTTCCGAGACATCAAAATTCAGGCGCACCAAGTTGTTATAGGAGGTGGAACGACGATCAGCGACATCCTGCGTTGCTCGGAGATGAAAGTGTCTGCACCGTCGCTAGTCGCTGCAGCTCGCGTATTTGGCGGCCAAATGGTACGCAACCGGGCGACAGTGGTTGGGAATATCTGTTCTGGATCACCAGCGGCCGATACTATGCCCCCTTTGCTATCACTGGATGCCAACATCCATCTGACCAACAGGAAGCGGTCTCGTAATGTTCCGCTGGATCAATTCTGCACCGGTTTCAAGATGAACCTACGCCAGGAGGATGAGCTAATCACGGGGCTTTCCTGGAAGGTTCCCAGTCCAAATACGGAAAATTTATTCTACAAACTAGCGCGCCGGAAAGGTGATGCAATCACCGTTGTGGGGATTGCCGTTACTATTACGCGAGAGGGAGATCGCTGCACCCAGGCACGAATCGCATTAGGTGCAGTCGCTCCCACGGTCTTCCGCGCAAAAGACGCTGATGAAAAGATTACAGGCACCCTACTGAGCGAAGAATTAATTGAAGAGGCAGCGCGAATCGCGATGAAACAATCAACGCCAATAGATGATTTGCGTGCTTCAGCAGACTATCGTCGCCATTCCGTTCATGTCCTGACGAGGCGGTTGATTACTCAGGCATGGAGGTCACTAGGAGAAAAGGTGGCTGATACATGAGCCTAGAGAAAGTCTTCTCGGTTAGGATCAATGGCACAGTTTGTGAACTGCGAGCGCAGGCGAACGAAACGCTACTCGATTGTTTGAGACGTCACGGCTATTTTGAAGTTAAAAGCGGCTGTGAGAAGGGTGACTGCGGTGCCTGTGCTGTGCAGCTTGACGGCGAGCCGGTGGATAGTTGCTTAGTCCTTGCCTGGACCGCTAAAGACGCGTCGATAATAACGGTGGAGGGACTAAGCGATATTAACAATCCACACCCCCTGGTTACTACATTCGTCGAGAGAGGGGCCATTCAATGCGGCTATTGCACACCTGGCATCATCGTGGCAGCGGAAGCGATGCTGCGCGAAACATTAAACCCAACCGACGAAGATATTGCCCTCGCGCTAAGCGGTAATTTGTGTCGTTGCACGGGATATACGAAGATTTTTTCCGCAATCCGAGAGGCTGCCACTATTCTACGAGAACGAGGTGGCAATGACTAAACGAAAACGCTACAGGCAGGTAGAAGCCAATGTCACCATGCGACAAGTTGGCAGACCTCTTGAGCGAACTGACGCTAAGGGCAAGGCAAACGGACGCACGCGTTATGCCGGCGACTACACCATGCCAGGCATGCTACATGCTAAGGTGTTGCGAAGCGAGTTGGCCAGTGGCCGATTAAAATGCCTTGACGCGTCACTAGCACGAAATCTTCCTGGCGTATTCTGTGTGTTAACTGCAGAAGAACTGCCGGACAGCCTGATGGCTACGGACATGCCTGGACAGACTGGACAGAAGAGGACAGCTACTGATCGCCAAATTCTGGTGCATGAATATATACGGTACTACGGCGAACCACTTGCACTTATCGCTGCGGAAACGCCTTCCATCGCCGAAGAAGCGTGTGCTCTCATCAAGTGCGAAATAGAATCGCTGCCCGGTGTCTACGATACCGAGTCTGCACTTGCGCCAGGCGCACCTATAGTGACAGAACCAGATAACATTGTGGCACAACACAAAATCTGTAAGGGTGATGTCGAAACGGGTTTCGCGGGAGCTGACCACATTATCGAGAACACGTTTAAGACTCAGTTCATTGAACATGCTTTTTTAGAACCTGAGGTCGGCCTGGCCTGGGTTGATGAAAACGAGGTCATCAACTTACGAATGTCGACACAGGTCATCGAACATTTTCGCTTTATTGCCGACGCACTTGGTGTGCCGCATAATAAGGTACGTATTTTGGGTGCCATGGTCGGCGGTGGGTTTGGTGGCAAAGAAGACATAACGGTAGAATTATACATAGCGTTGCTTGCGCAGGCGTCAAGGCGACCAGTGCAGCTTGTCTACACACGGGAAGATTCGTTTGTCGGACACGGGAAACGACACCCTTTTGTAATCTCGCACAAAACCGGGGTGAAGAAGGATGGTAAGATTACTGCCATCGAGGTAAACATCCGTGCTGACTCCGGTGCCTACGTATTTCTTAGCCCCTACGTACTACTCTATTCTGCTGTCGCGGCGCCGGGTCCGTACCGCGTTGATAATGTTAAGATCAATTCCACTGCCATTGCGACCAACAATATGTACACCAGTGCTTTCCGCGGCTTTGGTGCGGCACAAGCCTGTATTGCATACGAAGCCCAAATGGATGAAATCGCTAAAACGATTGGCGTTGATAGATTTGAGTTGCGGCGACGTAACTTCATGCGAACGGGCGATACAACTGCAACAGGACAAACTGTAGAGAGCGCTATCTGGACCGACGAATGCATGACACAGGCTCTGGAAGCGCTAGGAGAAGAAACGATGGCTGACGGGCCAGTAAAGGTCGGCCGTGGAGTAGCAACGTATCAACAAAGCTATGGTCGAATTACCTGGCTACACGATACTGCTGAGACGTGGGTTGGGATCGAGGTTGATGGCACGGTCGTTGTCCGGTCGGGTGTGACCGATATCGGAGCGGGACAAGTATCTGCTCTCGGCCAAATCGCCGCTGAACTACTTGGTGTTGGACTGGATGATGTAGTGATCTATAACAGCGATTCCGCCGTTACGCCACTTGCTGGTACCACGACCGCGACACGCGCACTTTATATGACTGGTAACGCCACACATAAGGCAAGCTCTATACTGCGTGACCGTCTGGTTAAGTTTGCAGCCAAAATACTAAACGCGGAGACAAGAGAAATAGAATTAGCAAACGGACAGGCTTTCGTGGTCGATGAGCCCTCCAATTTTATTTTGCTAAAAGATCTTGTCGCCCGGGGGGCATCGGCAGGACTGCAACGTTCCGAGTTGGCCATGTTCCAGGCTCCCTTCACGGATCCAATCGATAAGAATAGCGGCCAAGGCAGAGTTTTCCCTGATTTTACCTATGGATGTCATGCCGCCGAAGTAGCCGTGGATACGGAGACCGGAGAGGTTACGGTCCTAAAAAGCGTCGGTGCGCATGACGTAGGTCAAGCCATAAATCCCCAGGCAGTTGAAGGCCAGATTGAAGGCGGTGCAATGATGGGTCAAGGCTACGCGTTAACCGAGGAGTTGATCTATCATGAAGGCCGACTGGTCAGTCCAAGCTTAAGCGAGTACTTAATCCCGACATCGATGGATATGCCAGAGATCAAGGCAATCATCCTGGAATCCCGCAGCGGCCTTGGACCATTTGGTGCGAAAGGAATTGGTGAGCCAAGCCTCACCCCTGTGGCACCGGCAATCGCCAACGCAGTAGCCAACGCACTTGGAACTCGTGTCTTCGACCTGCCAATAACTCCAGAGAAGATCGTGAAGGCGTTTGGCAAAAAGTGCTGAACCCAAAGTGATAAGACTATGCCCGTACCAAAGGTACAATATTCTTGAGGGCTCTGCGTCTTCCGGGGTCTGACTCGTCGGATCGATCCGACCATCTCCCCGATATCCACCATGCTTATTATGGCATCTGTGATTTTGCTGGGCGACGGTGCGTTGATCCAGCGCAAAAAGAACTAGCG
>CAZSYW010000026.1:0-16578 GCA_964611315.1 uncultured Rhodospirillaceae bacterium | reverse complement strand
TGCTCTTAGATGCAGCAGTAGAATCGGGAATAGATGGATCCGTGATCGCGCCCGGAACGGGCTGCACAGCCTTGACCGACAGTGTCCGCCTAACCCAACATGCAGTTAAACTCGGATGCGGTGCAGTCTTGATGCTTCCCCCTTTCTACTACAAGGAGGTGAGCAACGACGGATTATTTAGAGCATTTGCGGAGGTGATCGAAAGGGTTGGAGATCGCCGACTAAAGATATACCTCTACCATATACCGCCCGTCTCAGGCGTCCCTTTAGATCTTACCCTCGTAAAAAGATTAGCTGACGCATACCCAGACTGCGTAGTAGGCCTAAAGGACTCATCCGGAGATTGGGCATATACCGAATCTTTGCTCAAAATGTTGCCCAAGTTTGGCGCTTTCAGCGGATCAGAAGTTTTTCTTAGGCAAAACCTACTCGCAGGCGGTCGAGGCACAATCACAGCATCGGCAAATGTAAACGCGGGCGCTATCCGGGCAGCGTACGAGGGATTTGAAGACGCAAAAGGGGAAGTGCTGCAAACCCGCATCACTCGGAGACGGAAAATTATCCAGGAGTACCCCATGATCCCCGCGTTGAAATTTATTACCGCAAAAATAACGGGGAACAGTAACTGGGGCTACGTCCGTCCGCCGCTGCAACCCCTAAGTCCCAGCGCATCAGACAATCTGTTACAAGCATTGATCCAAAACGGATTTCAGCTGTCACCACAAAGTAATTGAGAACAAACGGTAACAAATAAAAGAAAGTCACCGA
The DNA here is from genome assembly GCA_964611315.1 of uncultured Rhodospirillaceae bacterium. GTDB lineage: Bacteria > Pseudomonadota > Alphaproteobacteria > UBA7887 > UBA7887. The sequence continues at coordinate 15,810 of CAZSYW010000026.1, read as the reverse complement.
ACGATTTGATCACCAAAACATATGTTATAGGCACTAAAGAAATAACTGTTGAAATACGGCGTAGCCGCAGAGCACGGCGCATCGCGCTCTCTGTCAACCCACAGACTGGTATACCAAATTTGGTTATGCCGTCCGGAACCACTTTTGAAGAAGCGAACGACTTTTTGTATCGGGAGTCTGAATGGCTACTCGACAATCTCAACGCTTTGCCACCCAGAATCCCCTTTCAAGACGGTGCTAAAGTTCCCCTGCTAGGCACTAAATGTCGGATTAGGCACCTACCACTGCTTCCGTCCGAAGTTTGCCGTGAGGGAGATGAGCTGGTTGTTGGAGGTCGGGATGGAGAGGTCAAACAACGAATTACCGACTGGCTTCAAACTTTAGCACAACAAAAATTGACGGAATTGGCATGGCAAAAGACGCGATGGCTCGGAACTTACCGCCCCAGGGTAAGCGTACGCGACCCAAAGACGCGGTGGGGAAGCTGTTCGGACAACGGCCGGCTATCCTTTTCATGGCGTTTAGTCTTGGCACCTCCTTCCGTTATGGATTACGTCGTTGCCCACGAAGTTGCTCACCTTAATGAATTCGACCACGGGCCCGATTTCTGGTTGTTGGTGGGAAGACTTTGCCCGAGCTACAAAAAGCCAAAACACTGGTTGTCACGTTACGGGGCGAAGTTGCTTCGTTACGGCTGAATTCCAATAAAAAACGCTCGCCAAACTTGAGCCGGAAGCCCGCCTCCCGTAACCTCCTTCATAGGAGTGCCTTTGTCATTCCCAAACCATATTCCGGCCGTAATGTCACCACGGTATCCGATGAACCACGCATCTCGAAAATCCTGACTGGTTCCCGTTTTACCTGCAGCTCCAGGAAGTGAGGCACCGCGACCAGTACCGTTCGCTACTACATCTCTCAACAAGCCGTCCATAGCATGAGCAACACTAGGTTCAACAGCTCGTCCCGCGTTGGATTGCTTGCGGCGGTACAAGACGCTGCCCCCACGATCTCGGATTTCTATAATTCCGTATGGCCATAGCACTGTCCCACCACGACCAACGCTCGCATAGGCAGTGGTTAACTCAAGCAAAGTTGTTTCGGCCGTTCCAAGAGCAAGACTTGGAGTGGGACGAAGAGGCCCTGTCACGCCCAGTCGCCTCGCCATTGCAATAACTTTGTCTCGCCCAACTCGTTCCATGAGCCGTACGGCCACTGTGTTAATAGAGTGCGCGAAAGCCTCTCTTAAGGTCACCGTTCCTCTGTAGCGTCCATCGTAGTTTCGAGGGCGCCAGCCATCTATCTCGATTGCTTCATCATTGAATTGATGATCAGGCTTAAATCCGGCATCAAGTGCGGCGAGGTAAACAAAAACTTTGAAGGCGGATCCGGGCTGTCGGCGAGCTTGGGTTGCCCGGTTAAACTGACTTTGCACATAATTACGGCCGCCAATCATTGCCTGCACAGCTCCATCCGAACCAACGGCAATCAAAGCAGCCTGGTTCGCATCTAATGCTGTTGCTGCCTCCGAGGAAGCCGCCAGGGCCGCCTCACCTCGTGTCTGGAAAGTAGGCTCAAGGCTAGTCATTACGACTAAATCTTCACGAGGCGTACCAACGTACTCAGGTACCTGCTCTAGGACCCAATCGATGAAGTAGCGTGCTCCAGAGCTTCCTGTGTACGCACCAGTGGGACCCGCTGGCGAAGCCTTAGCTATTAAAGCATCGTCTTCGTTGAGCCAACCAGCCGCAACCATGCTATTGATCACTTGGCCTGCCCGAGACTGCGCAAGCTCAAGGTTCCTGGTAGGTGCATAGCGGCTGGGTGCTTTTAATAAGCCGGCGATCATTGCCGCTTCACTCAAGTTAAGGTCTCGGGAGGTTTTCCCGAAAAAACGCTGGGCCGCAGCCTCAACACCATATGTTCCACCACCCAGGTAAACCCGGTTTAGGTAAATAGTGAGCAACTGATTTTTTGTGAACCTGTGCTCGAGCCAAAATGCAAGAAGCAACTCTCGTATTTTACGCTGAAAACTCCGCTCTGAAGTCAGAAAGAGATTTTTGGCCAATTGTTGGGTGATGGTGCTACCACCTTGGACCACACCCCTCGCCAATACGTTGCGAACCGCAGCGCGTGCTACACCTAACCAATCGACCCCGCTATGCGAGTAAAAACGGCGGTCTTCGATGGCAAGCACAGCAAGCGGCAACACTGCTGGCAATTCTTCAAGTGCCACGGGTGCCGCGTGAACAGGCCCGGCGGTGCCAAGCACAGCCCCGTCGGCAGCAAGGATCGTTATTCCCGGGGACCGAAATTCCGTATCCAAAACTGCTGGGTTTGGCAGGTCATGGGCGTAATAAAGTATCACGCCCGTCACCATAAGCCCGCTCCAAACGGCCAAGACGGCGCCCCAGTAGGCCAGCCGCCTCAACACTCTCCAAAGCGTTTTCCACCCCTTTCCACGTTCCGAGGCTGACCGCGGCGGCGTAGCCCGTTTACGCACTCGGCCAGGCCGACCACGTCCCATAAGACTTAGGTGCGGAGCTCTGGAAAAGTGTTAGACATCCAAATTAGCAACGTCGAGGGCGTGTTGTTGGATGAATTCTCGGCGGGGCTCCACTAAGTCACCCATCAGCGTTGAAAACAAGTCATCTGCATCGTCTGCATGACTTACTTTCACTTGAAACAGGGTCCTCGCCTCGGGATCGAGGGTAGTCTCCCACAATTGTCCTGGGTTCATCTCTCCTAAACCCTTGTAACGCTGGATGTTCGTGCCTTTCCTGCCCTGGGAAACGACCAACTGGAACAAACTAGTAGGTCCATGAACTTCGTGGGCGCTATCCTTAAACCTCAGACTGGCAGGATGGGCGTACAGCTCCTGTAATACAGCAGCATCCTCGTCCAAAGCCCTTGCCTCCGTACTCTGCATCAAGCTCACATCGATCTCGTAACGACTGACAACTCCGCGTCGATCGTGCTCAAATAACAAACAGCTGCCGATGACTGCGGAACCCGACCATCCATCCTCACCCGGTTCAGCTAGTTTGTTCAGCCGATCGGCTATGTATCTGGCTGCCTGGTTGACGTTTTCGGCATCGTTCAATAACTCAACATTTAGAACCCCCGCAATGGCCGCTTGCTCAATTAATGGTGCAGTCACTCGCAGCGCCAGAGCTCTAAGCAGGACGCATTGTATACGAGCGCGCTCCAAAATTTCTCGCAAATCATCACCGATACGACCCATCTGGGCCCCACCCAAACCCACCATGAGACTTGCATCCTTAAGCCCCTCGTCGATAAGGAAATCATCCAGCGCGCGTTCATCTTTTTTATAAACTTCGGTACTCCCACGTTTAATTTTAAATAAAGGAGGCTGCGCGATGTAGAGATAACCCCGTTGAACCAGTTCCGGCATATGCCGGTAAAAAAACGTGAGCAACAATGTCCGAATGTGGGAACCGTCGACGTCAGCATCGGTCATGATTATGATTCGGTGATACCGAATTTTCTCGATATCAAAATCGTCATGTATGCCCGTTCCCAAGGCCGCGATCATCGTACCGATTTCAGCTGATGAAAGCATTTTGTCTACGCGCGCACGCTCAACATTCAAAATTTTGCCACGGAGCGGCAGCACCGCCTGGTTCTGGCGGTTACGCGCTTGCTTTGCAGAACCACCAGCGGAATCTCCTTCCACCAGAAACAACTCACTTTTCGACGGATCACGTTCCTGACAATCAGCAAGCTTGCCAGGCAATGAGGTAATATCAAGCGCCCCCTTCCGGCGCGTCAGGTCACGTGCCTTGCGTGCCGCCTCACGCGCGACAGCTGCCTCAACCACTTTGCCCACGATACCACGAGCAAGTTTAGGGTTTTCCTCGAACCATTGGCTTAGCTTATCCGCAACTACCCCGTCCACCACAGGACGAACTTCAGAGCTCACTAGCTTGTCCTTAGTTTGGGATGAAAATTTTGGATCCGGGGCTTTAACGGAAAGCACACACGTCAATCCCTCTCGCATATCGTCACCGGAAAGCTGAATTTTTTCCTTTCGAGCAATGCCGGAGTCTGCAACATAAGAGTTGATCGTTCGGGTTAGGGCGGAGCGAAACCCAGCCAGATGGGTCCCCCCATCACCCTGAGGGATATTGTTGGTAAAGCACAGCATGTTTTCGTGGTAACTGTCGTTCCACTGCAGTGCTGCATGGATTAGTATGTCTTTGCGCTCATCAGCGATAGAAATTGGAGGTTCATGAATTGCATGTTTATTTCGGTCGAGATAGGCAACAAACGCCTCTAACCCGCCTTCGTAGTGCATTTCCAAAACATGCGACTCCACGCCTCGATCATCGTTGAGCAAAATCTTAACCCTCGGATTAAGAAACGCCAACTCTCGCAGACGGTGTTCCAACACAGACACGTCAAAAACAATGTTGCTGAATGTTGCCGTAGAAGGTGTGAACGTAACTGTCGTTCCCGTCAACATTTTGTTTTGGGAAACAGAAGTAAGGGGTTCTTTTGGCTCTCCGTTCATAAACTCCATGGAGTGGTGTCTACCATCCCGCCAAATATCTAATCTGAGTCGCTCTGAAAGAGCGTTCACAACTGACACTCCAACACCATGAAGACCGCCAGACACTTTATATGAGTTTTGGTCAAATTTCCCCCCAGCGTGTAGCTGAGTCATTATCACTTCTGCGGCCGAAACCCCTTCCTCGTCGTGAATATCTGTGGGAATCCCGCGGCCATTATCTGCTACTGAGACTGAATTATCTGGGTTGAGAGTAACGGTAATCTGATCGCAAAAGCCCGCAAGGGTCTCATCTATCGCATTATCGACAACCTCAAACACCATGTGGTGAAGACCCGAGCCGTCATCAGTATCACCGATGTACATTCCAGGCCGCTTACGCACAGCGTCCAGTCCTCGCAGCACCTTAATAGAATCGGCACCATATTCTGCCGTGTCATTCTCGACCCCGCTCAGCTCACTCATCACGCTGATTTCCTACCATTGCACCCGACAACACGACCTCCGTCGATACGTAGAAACTGTGCTCGAGCCGAAAAACTTGAAAATAAATCGGCCTCTACCCCGGTTAACCACGCCTGTGCGCCGAGCTCACACAAAGCATCCACCAGATAACGGCGGTGACAAGCATCCAGGTGCGCCATCGCCTCATCCAGCAACATCAGTGGTGTCTGCCCTGAACGCTCTGCTTGACCCCTCGCATGGGCCAACACGATTGCAACCAATAGCATTTTTTGTTCTCCAGTCGAACACTGCGCAGCGGGACGGTCATAATCTGTATGCCGAACTAAAACGTCTGTTCGATGAGGCCCAAGAGTTACGCTACCAGCCTCCCTGTCACGAGTCCGAGAGCGACCCAAAGCCTCACGCAATTGATCTTCGACGGCAACTGCCGGCATTTCAGTAAGCCAAGACTCCACTGAACCCTCGAGGGAGATGTTTGCTACTGGAAACAGTGACCCAAACGGCGCCTTGAGTAAAATATTTAAGCGAGCCACCGTATCACAACGCGCCGCCGTTACCGCGACCGCATATTCAGAAATTGTTTCTTCAATCGCTTTTAACCAACTCAAATCCAAACGGTACGCCTTTAGCATTTGTGAGCGCTCCCGCATGCAACGCTGGTAGGCTGCAACGCGGCGCCCATGCCCAGGGACAAAGCCAGCAACCAGACGGTCGAGAAACCTCCGACGCCCACTGGGTGCATCAACAAATAATCGGTCCATACGTGGTGTTAACCAAATAACGTGCAACCGTTCCGCAAGAGAGTTCTGGCCCGATACATCAGTTCCATCGATGCGTACGCTTCGCCGGCCGGGCGTTCCCGCTACTTCACCCGTGCCAATCCTAATACATCCATTCGGCCCGCCAAGGGTGGCCGCTACTGCCCAACCTTCACTTCCTCCTCCACGTTGACGAAAATCGGCAAGCCGAGCTCGCCGCAAACCTGACCCAGGTGCTAACAAAGAGAGAGCCTCCAGCAAGTTGGTTTTGCCTGCTCCATTCGCCCCTGTCAGCACGACAGGCTCGGGGCTAACGTCAAGACTAAGGCTCTTATATGACCGAAAATTCGTAAGAGAGAGACGCTCCACCGCAAGCCTTGCGGTATGAGACGTTACGCCTACATCGACTCGAGCCGCAGACTGCGTCAACCGTCGCCGCCCCTAAACCTTGCCCCGCTCGATGGGAACCCAGACCGTCCATACCGACAGCCTAATCGAGAGCGTAAAACGCCGGCCAGCAGGCCGGTTAAATATTTTCCGGTCACAATCTACACACGCATTGGCATCAGCACATAAACAGTTCGGAGGTCATCACCATCGACAATTACAGTCGGAGACGCCCCATCGTCCATTTCGAAACGTATGTTATCCCCCTGGATCTGTTCGGTCATGTCTAGGACGTACCGGGAATTAAATCCGATATCGAGGCCGTCCGACTCATAATCGACAGAGAGTTCCTCGGAGGCACTGCCTTGGTCCGGACTACTGGCTGATAGCACTAATTTACCCGAGCTGAGACTCAACTTTATGGCGCGCGACTTATCACTTGAGATGGTCGACACCCGGTCAACTGCCTCTGCGAAAACACTCCCAGCAATAGTCATAATTTTATTGTTACCCTCAGGGATCACCCTTTGGTAATCCGGAAAGGTTCCATCGATCAACTTCGAGATTAGAACAGTGCCCCCAACACTGATTCTAATTTTTGTCTCGGACAGTGCAACCTCGACCATACCATCGACGCCCTCTAGCAACTTTCTTAGTTCCAACACTGCCTTCCTCGGCAGAATTACACCGGGCATCTCCTGCGCGCCATCCGGCAAATCAACTTCCACCCGGGCTAAACGATGGCCATCTGTAGCAACTGCCCGCAATGCCCGAACATCCCCGACCGAAACTGCATGAAGATAGACGCCATTGAGATAATAACGCGTCTCCTCGGTCGAAATGGCGAAGCGGGTTTTGTCTATCAACTGCCCTAAATCCGATGCCGGTATTTGGAATTGACAGGCCAAATCCTCATTACTTGTTGAGGGGAAGTCTTCAACTGGCAAACATGACAAGGTGAATAATGAGTGGCCGGACCTAAGTTCCAACTGCCCAGCATCACCGGCAACGCCCAACTCTACCTGGCTTCCCTCGGGAAGCTTCCGAACAATATCAAAAAGCATATGCGCCGGTGCGGTCGTGGTGCCACTTTGCCCTATTTCTGCAGGTGTCTTATCATAGACCCATATGTCCATATCCGTTGCCGTTAGACCCAGTTCACTGCCATCAGCAGTGAGCTGCACGTTAGATAAGATCGGAATTGTATTTCGCCGCTCCACTACGCTTTGAACGTGTTGCAGTGAGGCTAATAAGGCGGAGCGTTCGATGGTTAATTTCATCTGTCTTACCGAACCTTTAACTACATGTCATTACCGGGCAGGGCAAAGCCCAAGGGTAACTGCCAAGGGCAGGTTAACACGTGGGGATTATAACAGACGTTAGGCCGGGGAAGCAGTTTTTTCGTGCAAAACGATGAAACCTGGACACATATTCAGGATTCTAGCATTCGGCGCAAAAGCTCGACATCCTCGGCAAAACTTGGGTCGGACTGAGACAACTGATCAACTTTCTTTATCGCATGCATCACAGTCGTGTGGTCCCTATTACCAAATTTGCGTCCAATTTCTGGAAGTGAGCGGGAAGTCAGCCGTTTTGCTAGTGACATAGCCACCTGCCGTGGCCTTGCCACCATCTGGGAGCGACGCGCCGAGCTCATTTCCGCGACACGTATATTGTAATAGTCTGCAACCCGCTTTTGAATTTCTTCTATAGTCACCCTTCGATCGTGAGCACGCAGAAGATCATGCAATACCTCCTGCGCAGAATCCAGGCCAATTGGTCTACCTACGAGAGTGGCGTGCGCGACAACACGGTTAAGGGCGCCCTCCAACTCCCGGACATTGGAAGTTATTTTATGGGCAAGAAATTCCAACACTTTATTGGGCAACTTCGACCCCGCAGACAGCTCTGCCTTGGCCTGCAGAATACCGAGACGCAATTCGTACGAAGTCGAGTGGACTTCAGCCACCAAACCACAACCTAATCGGGAGCGCATACGTTCTTCCATGCCCTCTAGGTCTGATGGGGACCGGTCCCCTGAAACGACGATCTGGTGACCCTGCTCAATGAGGGCGTTAAACGTGTGGAAAAACTCTTCTTGAGTGGCATCCTTACCATCCATGAATTGAACATCGTCGACCATCAACACATCGACCGAACGAAAGAGTTCCTTAAAACCCATTATATTCTTAAATCGCAATGCACGCACAAATCGGTACATGAATTTCTCGGCCGACAAGTACATTACGCGCTTCAGCGGCTGCCGTTCCCGCAAACGCCAGGCAATCCCTTGCATCAAATGTGTTTTCCCAAGCCCGACCCCGCCATAAATGAACAGTGGGTTAAATGGCGCGTCGTCAGACTCACTAACACGACGAGCTGCGGCGTGCGCAAACTCATTCGATTTTCCAACCACGAAGTTCCCGAAAGTGAGCCGGGGATCAAGCAGAGCAGTGACCGCATCGTCGTCGACTGGGCGATCGGGACGACCTAAACTCCCCTCACCGGCCTTCACCGCTAAAGTTTGTTGTTGTACTTGAGGTGCGCTGCGTTCACCAACGACGATGTCTACTGTACGAACCGACGGGTCCTCAAGGCGCCAAAGGGCCCTGATGCGGTCCCCGTAACGGGGAGCCACCCAATCACGCATGAACCTTGACGGGGCCGAAAGAACCAAGGAGTCACCTGAGAAATCGGCGACATCAAGACCATTTAGCCAATTTGCAAAGGCCACTTCGCCGTATTCCGAACGAAGACGCTCCCGGACACGTGTCCAGCTCGCCGTGAGGCCCCGGCCATTCTCCGTATCGCCCGTCATAACGGATACTAGGCCCTGCAGCTAATAATTAAATGGCGCAATACCACGCTTGAACCCTCCACAAGCAAGCACAACCTAGCCAACTTACCGGACAATAAACCCCAATTATTCATGTAGAACTCTCTAAAGAATATCCTTCCTGAAGCCATAAACCCCAGGTAATAAGAACTCTAAATATCCCTAAAACAAACAATAATGAAGTAAAACGACCAGTATAAATATTTATTTATCTTCTCAATCAGCGATAGTGACGCCCAAGCGGGCGTTTGATACTGATTTTGTCTTGCTACAAACTCTCCGGCAACTCTGACACAGAGTACCCACAGCCGAAGGTCCGCGCAAGAATATCCTCACTTGACCCAGACAATTTCTTAAACCAAACCGCACAGCGCCCAGAATCTGGCCTTTTTTTACGACGGGCGCACGAAACCAAAACAAAAAAAGCCGCGCTACCTGACGCGGCTTTCGACGTTCAAGCTCCAACAAGGAACGCTACATAGCCCTGATTCGCGCGGACAAACGTGACAGTTTCCGCCGCATTGCGTTCTTGTGGACGGCGCCTATTTGAGCGCCACGCGCAAGCTCCGGCTCAGAAATTTTGAACGCAGATGCGGCCGCCTCTTTATCACCAGCTACAATCGCATTCTCGACAGACTTTACAAGCGTGCGAACACGAGTTCGGCGCGCTCCGTTGATCCGTCTGCGGCGAACATTTCGTCTTATTCGTTTAACCGCTGATTTATGATTTGCCATTCAAATTAGCTTACTTCTTTGGTTATTCAGATGTGCGAGCGAGACCTTATAGCTAAGCTGGCAAATCCCGTCAACGCACCCCTGATTAACGATCTTTGAAAGCTGGTGGACGTTTTTCGACGAAGGCTTGCATTCCTTCTTTTTGATCATCGAGTGCAAAAGTTGAGTAGAACAATCTACGCTCGAATAAAATACCCTCAGACAGAGGAGATTCAAAAGATCGGTTTACGGACTCTTTGGCCATCGCTACGGACGGTTTTGAAAGTTTCGCAATTTTGTTTGCAACCTGAAGACACTCTTCAATTAAGTCAGAGAGGGGAACTATCCTGCTAACCATACCAATCCGTTCTGCTTCGACGGCATCCATTGTGCGACCCGTCAGGATCATTTCCATCGCTTTTGACTTACCTACCGCGTTTGGCAGACGCTGGGTCCCCCCAGAACCAGGGAAGGTTCCAAGGTTAATCTCGGGTTGTCCGAAACATGCATTGTCAGCGGCAATTATAAAATCGCACATCATGGCAAGCTCGCAACCCCCACCTAGGGCATACCCCGCCACTGCCGCAATTACTGGCTTTCTACAACGAGATAAACGATCCCATTCGCCAATAAAATCGTCGAAAAATACGTCAGTGTAGCCCTTCGGTTGCATCTCTTTGATGTCCGCCCCTGCAGCAAAGGCCTTGTCACTTCCGGTGATTACCATCGCTCCGATTTGCGCGTCTGCCTCGAAGCTATCGAGAGCGTGATTGAGTTCCGTAATTAAGTTAGAATTGAGCGCATTCAGCGCCTTGGGCCGGTTGAGCTTGATAAAACCAGCTCCTTCATGTGTTTCGACTATAATATGCTCGTATGGCATGGACTGATCCCTTTTAGTCAATGGCGCTATTGAACTACATCCTTGGTCGGCTTGTTAACTCTCCGGCCCATCCTGTACAATTGGGCTTTCCTGTTTAAAAGGTCAATTAGCATCTGTGGGTCTTTGTCGCGCTATATCTTCACTGGGTCCAATTACCGCTGACAGAGCGGACAGTAAAATGTCGAACGGTTCGATTGTACCAACCGACGAACAAAATGGTCAGACACACCGCTAGCGCAAGCCTCGCCAGCGCGCCCGTAAACTTTAAATCTGTGCTGAAAATAGCCCAGCTCGCCGTGAGCCTGCACATAGTCCCGCAATGAAGAACCGCCAGCCGCAATAGCAGCCCTGAGCACTTCGCGGATAGAACGAACCAATCGCTCAGCCCTGACCCCGGCAACACTTGCACCAGAACGACGAGGCGACACCTTCGCTAGAAACAGACTTTCACAGGCGTAGATATTGCCCAACCCGGCCACAATTTTTTGGTCCATGAGCAAAGCTTTGATCGAAGCCCGTCGTCCAGAAAGACGTGTGGTGAGGAATGGACCATCAAAATCGTGGCCAAGCGGCTCCGGCCCCAGTGCCCCAATCAAAGGATGTCGATTTACTTGGCCCATCTCTAATAAATCTATAAGACCGAACCGACGGGGGTCATTAAAGGAAAGCCGCACTCCTCCCTCAAAATCGAACAATACATGATCGTGCCGAGTAGGGTTTGATCGCGCGCCTAACACCATTCGCCCAGACATACCCAAATGGGCCAAAACAACCGTATTACCCTCAAGATGGAAAAGTAAATATTTGGCCCGACGACTGACCCGGGTGAACACGCGACCTTTCACTTTCTCCACAAATTTATTTGGTAGTGGGCGCCGAAGATCACCTCTCCGAACTAATACTTCCTTGCATACACGGCCCTCGAGGACTTTTGCAAGACCGCTGCGGATTGTCTCTACTTCGGGAAGCTCAGGCACATTCACCACACTTAAACTTTTTGCGTCCATTGTAGCCTCGATGCACCTGCTAGGCTATGTTCGTCATATGCCGGATGACCCCCGCAGGGAGAAAAACAGCGAACGGGTGCCGTTCGGAGACCAGCACGTTCCTGCCAACGCCAAGAGCCGATTGGTTAACGCTGTCTTCGACAGCGTCGCACACCGCTACGACCTAATGAATGACGTTATGAGCGGCGGGATACACCGCATTTGGAAACGACGTTTAATCGACGAACTTGCCATCAGGACGCCCAGGCAGTTGCTCGATCTTGCAGGTGGAACAGGCGACATTGCTTTACGCGTTCTCCAACGTTTCGGGGAGAACGACACTGAAGTCACGGTCTGCGACATCAATTTAAACATGCTGAGCACTGGGAGACGACGCGTTTGGGATCAAGGATACCTGCACCGGATCAACTGGTTGTGCGCGGATGGAGAGGCCTTGCCGATGCCGAACCAGTCTTTTGATGCATGCACAATAGCATTCGGGTTACGGAATATGACGCATATCGAGCAAGCCCTAGCCGAGATCTACAGGATACTGCAACCAGGCGGTCGCTTTTTGTGCCTTGAGTTCACTCCTGACGTCGCGCCACCATTTCGCCGCCTTTATGATACCTACAGTGAGCGCATAATTCCGAAGATCGGAGATGTGATAACTGGGGATGCAGAAGCATATAGGTATTTGGTGGAAAGCATCCGCCGATTTCCGAGAGCTCAGGAGATCGCTCTATTGCTTGAAAAAACGGGCTTTGCGGGAGTGAGAACAAAAAAGCTCAGCTTCGGTATCGCAACCCTCCACAGCGCCTGGCGCGCTTAAGAGGCATTACGACCACTAAATGACCCGAACTTTCCGCAACGTGTTCCGCCTAATAGCAATTGCGCAAACGCTAGCACGTCATAACGCTATTGATGCTCTGGAAGCCGTTGGGCTGCCAAGGCCCTTAATTTGGGCGCTGCGGCACCTGGAACCCCGAGCCCCTGATATGCCGCTAGGAGCAAGATTAGCAGCTGCGGCAGTGGACCTCGGACCAAGTTTTATTAAGTTCGGTCAGGCTCTATCCACGCGTTCCGACCTCTTGGGCGCTGAAATGGCCGCAGACCTTGGGCAATTGCGAGACCGGCTACCCCCCTTCTCAACTGCAAAAGCCAAAGAAGTTGTGGAGACCGAACTAGGAGCGAATATCGACGACTTGTTTGCCACCTTCGACGACAAACCAGCCGCTGCCGCATCAATCGCCCAAGTTCATTTTGCCACCACCCGAGACGGCCATTCAGTGGCCGTCAAAATTCTACGCCCGGGTATCGAACAAGCGTTCGCACGTGATATTGACCTGCTGTTGTGGCTTGCAGGGTGGATAGCGCACGCCAAACCAGCTTGGCGCCGGCTAAGGCTGCGGGAGTCAGTTGAAACCTTTGCAAATATGGTCCAAGTCGAGATGGACTTGCGAATGGAAGCGGCAGCTGCTTCTGAGCTAGCAGAGAATTTCGAAGATGACGCTAGTTACCGGGTGCCAACAATAGATTGGCCTCGAACGAGCCGCCGCGTGCTAACCACCGCACGGGTATTCGGAACCCCAATCGACCAAGTCCAAGAACTCGCGTCGGCGGGTCATGATCTAGACAAGGTACTGCAAAGCGCTTCGCAAGCTATGTTCAAGCAGATATTCAGAGACGGATTTTTTCACGGTGATCCACACCCGGGGAATCTTTTTGTCGATTCCGATGGCGCCATCAGCGCCGTCGATTTCGGAATTATGGGAAGACTGGATCGACAGTCTCGTCGTTACCTTGCAGAAATGATGCTTTCTATACTGACGAGAGACTACGAGAAAGCTGCCCGTCTTCATTTTCAAGCAGGGTATGTCCCAAAAGATAAATCTGTTGCAGCCTTCACTTTAGCACTACGGTCAATTGCGGAGCCCATCCTTGACAAGCCTGCTGGTGAAATCTCGATCGGTCGCTTGCTTGGCCAACTCTTCCATATTACAGAGACCTTTGGTATGGAGACACAGCCCCATTTATTGCTGCTTCAAAAAGTCATGGTTGTCGCCGAAGGAGTCGGCCGAACCCTCAATCCCGGGGTCAATATGTGGGAAGAGGCCCAACCCCTATTAATGGAGTGGGTTGTTGCCAACAGGAACCCAGAAAGCCGCTTACGAGAACTTGGGATTTTAGCAAGCGGGATAATCCACAGGGGCCCCCGTCTCCTGGCTGAGGCAGAACTCGCACTAGAGAACGCCAACCAGATGATGCGATCCAGGGACATTTATCATAGTAATAGTCGCCGCCGCGAGGGTTTGGCATGGATTGCGATAGGCTTAATCGGGCTAATAGCCCTGTACGCCCTGGCCAAATGAGTTCCTGCAACGGTTGCCAAAAGGGCCCGCTCAGCCTACGCTGCAACGCCTGTGCTGGGTGGCTCGGGGAGCGCACCACATAGATGCTGGATAACCTGTCCCTAAAGCAACTACGTCGAGATGACCCATACTAAACGCGTCTTGTTAATCATTGCAGGCGGCATAGCGGCATACAAATCCTTGACCTTGATCCGAAAGCTCAGGGAACATGAAATAGCTGTCCGCTGCGTGCTAACCAAAGCGGCCACACAGTTTGTGACACCGCTTTCCGTGGGAGCTTTATCCGGCGGGAAGACTTATACCGATTTGTTTTCATTAACAGATGAACAGGAGATGGGACATATCCGCCTTTCACGAGAGGCAGACTTGATAGTTGTTGCCCCGACAAGTGCAGACTTGATTGCCAAGGCTGCAAACGGACTTGCCGATGATTTGGCTAGCACGGTTTTGCTAGCAACCGATAAACCCGTGTTGATGGCACCATCGATGAACACGGAGATGTGGCAACATCCCGCCACACAGAGGAACTTGTCGGTACTCGCAAAGGATGGTGTCCGTTTCGTGGGTCCCGGCGAAGGAGATTTGGCCTGCGGCGAGGTAGGCCCAGGCAGGCTAACCGAACCCGATGAGATTTTTGCTGCGATCAACAAAATGCTCGCCGGAGTATCGCAGGATTTAACGTCTGTTAGCACCCTAGTAACATCTGGCCCCACGCAAGAGCCTATTGACCCAGTGCGATACATTGGCAATCGCTCTTCCGGAAAACAGGGCCATGCTATTGCGCAAGCTCTCGCCAACCTCGGAGCCAATGTAACACTTGTCACTGGCCCTACTAATGAGCCTGATCCTACTCACACAAAAGTGGTTCACATCCAAACAGCAGAGGAAATGCTGGCAGCTTGCCTCGAAACCCTTCCGGTCGATGTAGCAGTCTGCGCGGCCGCTGTGTCGGATTGGCGCACATCCGTGCCGGCCAACAACAAAATCAAGCGAAACAGAAAAACACACCACCTCGAATTAATTGAGAATCCGGATATTTTAGCGCGTTTGAGCGCGTCGACACCGACCCGCCCGGCCCTGGTGGTTGGCTTTGCCGCAGAGACTGAGACAGTTATCGAGAATGCCGTAAAAAAACGCTTGAGCAAAGGGTGCGACTGGATCATGGCCAACGACGTTTCTCAGGAATTTAGCGTGTTTGGCAGCACACAGAACAAGGTCCATCTAATCGACGAAGCGGGCACCGAAGACTGGCCGGCCACAAGCAAAACGGTTATAGCGGAACGATTAGCGGAACGTATCGCTTCCAAGGTCGGTCGCAAGAGCATCGTTCGATGAAAGTGACGACCGCACCAAGCGAAATTGTAGTCCAAATCCTTCGGCTCCCTCATGCTCTTGATAGCGAGCTCCCCTTCTATGCAACGCCGATGAGTGCTGGCCTCGACTTGCCAGCCGCGAACACTGAATTGCTTACTCTGGCGCCAGGGCAACGGGTTCAGATCCCGACCGGGCTCGCCATTGCGTTGCCCCAAGGGTACGAAGCGCAGGTGCGACCTCGGTCGGGCCTAGCCCTCAAACATGGGCTAACTGTGCTGAATAGTCCCGGCACAATAGATGCAGATTACCGGGGTGAAATTAGAGTGATTTTAGTGAATTTGGGAGCTGACTCTTTTACTGTAAAACGTGGCATGCGCGTGGCCCAGCTAGTGGTTGCGCCAATCACACGAGTGGAATGGGACGAACGGGTGAGCCTGCCCGACACGCCCCGTGGCGTTGCTGGTTTTGGCTCCACGGGAGTTGAACAGAGAAAATCGAGTTCACCGGGACGTAACGTCGATAAATCAACTACGGCCATGTAAACATCATGGATTTAAGTGATGTACAGAT
>CAZSYW010000025.1:0-17649 GCA_964611315.1 uncultured Rhodospirillaceae bacterium | reverse complement strand
GGTCATGCACGGACTTCATCAAAATTCCTGTCTCCAAAACCTGAAGTCCCTCCTCTGAAAGGCTCCGAGATAAAGCCGCATCCTGCGCATCGATGACTATGCCATCTAACAAGTCAGCGTAGTACCGAGCTACACCGGACGCTGACACATCAAGATTCAGCTCCTTAAGTATTTTTGCCGCCGGCCCTTTAACAGCATGCCCTCCTATGATCGGGGAAACCGCAATCACCGGAGCATTATGAGACGCCAGCCGAGCCCTTATGGTCGGCAAGGCCAAAATCGGAGCAATGCTCAGAAAGGGATTGGATGGACAAATTATAATTGCGTCTAAGTCATCATGCTCGAGAGCCGCAACAAATGCCTTTGACGGAGCCGCCTGGCTTGCGCCTTCATAGTGGACCTGTTTAGTGACTGGAATACACTGTTCACGAACAAAATAAACTTGGAACGGCATCAAGCCAGCATCGGTTTCAACAACCGTGCGAATTTTCTCATCACTCATCGGTATGATCGGATGTTTCACTCCAAGGCTACATGCGATTCTTGTAGTCACATCAGATAAGGTCAGCCCCTTATCGAGAAACGTAGCTCTCATTACATGAGTGGCCAAGTCTCGATCCCCTAAGCGAAACCAACCTTCCCCGCCCAATCGTTCCAGCGCATCCATAAATTCCCAGGTCTCATCGGCTAAACCCCACCCAGAGTCAGTGTCGTTCAGCCCAGCCAGCGTATATGTAACCGTATCTAGATCAGGGGAAATCGGAAGCCCGAAATGCTCAAAATCGTCTCCAGTATTCACCACAACATGCAATTGACCATGATCAAGGATTTTTGAGAGGCCATTGGCCAACTTTGCGCCTCCCACACCTCCGGCCAAGGCGACAATCATTGGGTGGGCCCGCGAAACAGATCCTGCTCCTTGGCCCGAATTAGATCCTGAGCGTTTCCTGGCTGGGCATCACAGTCAAATCCGCGCACCAAAACCACTGGACGACCTTCATTGGCCTGCCCCATCAAAAGCGATGCAGCAGCAGCGAGTTCATCAGCAATCGCAACCTGGGTCACCCTCAACGGCCGCCCGAACATATCCGGCATGCCCGACAAATCGACTAAGGTTGGAATTCCTGCGACCCCCAACGCAGTCCCAGCAGTGCCATTACGAAATGCCCTGCCAAGGCTATCATTTATCATGACTCCAACATCAACCCCCGCACGTTCCTTTATTCCCTCGCGTAACAATGCACAACTGCGGTCAGGATCTTCAGGTAACAACAGCACGACATCATCGGTGTTTTTATCCACATTGGACGCATCGACACCGGCGTTAGCCAGCACTAATCCAAATCGGTTCTCGACGATGAGCGCGCCCTCCCGTCGACGAACCACTTCGTTTGTTTCTGCAAGAATAACCTCAACTAAACGTGGATCCTTTTTGGATGATTGAGCCAGCCTTAAAGCTTTCTCCGAAGGTGTAACACTAGCTAAAGCGACCGTTCTACCTTCCGACTTTGACACAATTTTCTGCGCTAATACTAAAATATCACCGTCGGACAGCGTCTCACCGTCTGCCGCGCATCCATCTAATATAAATGTGATCAGATCATCGCCGGCGCAAACCAGCGAAAGATTAGAGAGAGCTGTCAACTCAAGTTTCGAGGACTTAACGGATAATGAATGAGACATTTTCGCCGGACGCAGTCCGTTACTCAGCGAGGACCGGTTGTCTCGCCCGAAAGTCCAGTTATTGATATGCCAGCACCTGGAACCTTGTAGCGTCTGTTTATCCCGATAAGTATGGACGTAAGAGCCTCTGCGACCACGGAGTTTACCAGAGGCCCAGCATGAACTCCTCGCATTCTTCCGGCGTTTGCTAGGTCAATTACTACCTCGCGAGCCTCAACATCGTCCCCACACACCAACACATCGCACTCAATCGGCTCATCTAAATTTCTCAGATGCTGAGCAGAGACATTCTGAAATGCAGAGACGACCCGGACCGAACTTCCCAACAACTTCTGGATGTTTACAACAGCAGACCCACCTTCGGGTAAGTGCACACTTGCAACCTTCGGGGGCATAAGAGGAACAGTAACATCAACTAATATTTTACCATCTATAACCTCCCAGACTTCTTCCACCGTAGCCCTTTGAAAGTTATATGGAACAGTGAGAACAACAATCTCCGCTGCAGAAGCAGCAACTCTATTGCCAGCCCCCTCTAGCTTCGCACCTTTATATTGTTTGTTTAATTGGTCGGCCATCGCAGATGCCCTTTCGACCGACCGGGACCCCAGAGTTACTTGATACCCGGCCAGCGACCACCGAAGCGCTAAGCCACCCCCCTGATCTCCTGTCCCCCCCAAGACAGCGATTTTGGACAATTTACCGGAAGAAATCTTCATAGCCTCATCCTGCACCAGAAACTGCAACCTCCGAAGACGGCGCAGATCGGGCATACTTTCCGGCAGCCGTTTGGACCATCGGAGCTAAGGGAGAAGTAGAAAACGATTTTTCCTTCTGCGCAACTGATGCCGTCTGATAAAGAGTCGTGCGTTGTTCAGGTATACGGTTAATCCCCTTGATTAACTTCTCCATGTTCGTCGGGTTCATTTCCTGCCCGTGCTCATTCCCGGCGGCACGCGAGATACTTTCGTTCATCAACGTACCACCCAAGTCATTCGCACCAGCTCGCAAACAAGCGCTCGCAGCTTCCGAACCCAACTTAACCCACGAAACCTGTATATTAGGGATTAAGGGATGCAGAGAGAGACGAGCAACTGCATGCATAAGGATTGTTTCTCGCCACGTTGGGCCTCGGCGCGCCTTACCCTTCAGGTAGATTGGTGCCTCCATGTGAACGAATGGCAGGGGCACAAATTCCGTAAACCCTCCAGTCCTGCCCTGCAAGTCACGAATGTGGAGCAGGTGACGTGCCCAATTTTCAGGACCATCTATATGCCCAAACATAATCGTCGAGGTCGTACGAAAACCGGAGCGATGTGCCGCCTCGACCACCTCTAACCAACTCGAGGTACTAAGCTTGTCGGGACAAAGGGTTTCACGCACAGAATCATCCAAAATTTCCGCCGCGGTCCCGGGGAGCGTGCCAAGACCCACATCCCGCAAGCGTTCCAGGAAGTCAATTACCGGAATGCCCAACGTCTCTGCACCCTGATGCACCTCGAGTGGGGAAAACGCATGAATGTGCATATCCGGGACCTCTGTGCGCACAGCCTTGCATATCTCAAGGTAGGTATTCCCCGTATAATCTGGGTGGATCCCGCCCTGCATACATACCTCGGTAGCTCCGCGTTCCCAAGCCTCCTGTGCTCTTCGCGTAACCTCATTTAACGCCAGATCGTAGGGCGCCCCACGCAAGTTTTCGCTAAGTTTACCTTTTGAAAACGCGCAGAATTGGCAACGAAAATAACAGACATTCGTGTAGTTGATGTTCCGGTTGACAACATATCGGACCACATCACCTACAGAGGCACGGCGCAAGTCGTCAGCTGCCTGTCGAATTTCCTCAGCCTCACCACCCCGCGCGCGAAACATTCTGGCAATGTCCGCTTCTTCAAGACGCTCCCCGTCACACGCACGGTTAAGAATGGCTTCAATCCGACCATCTGACTTTCCGACAAACGCGGCGTCGATTCTGCTGGCTGGCAACCGTTTCAACGTACCGGGCGACCACGAGTCTGATCGAGCATAGCCATCCGCGTCTGCAGCGTGACGTACATGGACCGCGACCCCACTGTCTTCCCATCGCGCCATATCTTTCAAATATTCCGGATAAATAGCGAGCCTCGGAACCAGTCTCTTTCCGGCGTCACTGGTCGCTTTGACAAGCGCTTCAACCTCGGGCCATGGCGCTTCCGGGTTCACATGATCGGGCGTCACTGGCGAAATACCGCCCCAGTCATTAATACCGGCCTCTATGAGGTGGCCGAACACGTGTGGGCTGAGATTTGGCGGGGCCTGTATATTCATGGCCGCCCCAAAAGCGATGCGTGCGACCGCAATTGTCCACATCAGTTCCTCGAGATCCGGTTCTGGCGCGTCGACCATTTTAGTGCCAGGTTTGGCACGGAAATTTTGCACGATAATTTCCTGGATATGCCCGTATTCAAGATGAATCTCTCTCAAAGCAAGTAGCGAATCGAGGCGCTCTTCTCGTGTCTCACCGATCCCTATCAAAATTCCGGACGTGATTGGTACCGCCTGCTCCCCTGCTGATCGAATGGTTGCAAGACGCACGAGAGGCATCTTATCAGGGGAACCAAAATGTGGCCCACCACGCTGACACAGGCGCTCTGACGCACTTTCTAACATTATCCCCTGAGACGCTGTAACACGCCGCAACATCCCGATTTCCGCCGCCTCCAACACGCCAGGATTTGCGTGCGGCAACATGCCTGTCTCCTCAAGCACCAACTCACACATCTCAACCAGATACGAAATGGTGCTCTCGTGACCCAAGGACGCCAGTTGTTCACGGGCCACTTGATATCGCAACTCCGGCTTATCGCCCAGAGTGAACAACGCTTCGTGGCACCCTGCCAATGTCCCTTCCCGGGCAATGGAGAGCACCTCATCAGGCGTTAGGTATGCGGCCTCACCCCGCCGCGGAGGCTTTGCAAAAGTGCAATAATGACAGACATCTCGGCAAAGGTGGGTGAGGGGAATAAAGACCTTAGGAGAAAATGTCTGGATAGTTCCGTGACCTTGATTCCGAAGAGTGCTCGCCCTGACTAGCAGTTCCGGAAGATCCAACTCACGCGCTAGTTGACGGACCCCATCAGCAGCCATAACCACGCCCTCGTTTAAACTCTGCTCGCCTGAAGAAATTTCACCTGTCATCGCGCGTCCTGGAACGGTATTTTCTAGTCCTCAAATGATTATTTCTGTCGCCATGTTTCAAAGCAGTTCCTCCGCAAGGAACCGAAGCGTGTCTAGGTCAGAAGCCGGAACGACCATCGTCCCCACTTGGCGCTTTGCCGCTGCATCTTTCCACGCACCCAAACGATCACGGATCCGCTCTTTGGAACCAACCAACGCCACTTTATCGACGAGTTCATCAGGGACGGACCCAATCGCTGCCCCTTTCTGACCATCCAAATAGAGATCCTGAATCTTGACGGCCGCTTCTTCATACCCCAACCGTTTAATATGATCGTTGTAAAAATTCTTGCCGCGTGCCCCCATGCCACCCCCGTAAAGAGCAAGAAATTGTTTTGTCGGCATCCGACAGGCCTCGAGATCATCGCCGACAGTGACTTGAACCAGAGGCAACACCTCAAAATCCTTCAGGCTTTTCCCGTTCCCCGCCTTTGAAAACCCCTCTTCTATGGGCCCGGCAAACACATCAAAGTTTTCGGGATCAGTGAAGAAAGGGAAAACGCCATCTGCAACCTCTGCACTGGTACGGACGCCATTAGGGCTAATTGCAGCTGTGTATATTTTGAGTTCCGGATCACCCTTAATGATACTTCGCAAGGGTTTTCCCAGACCTGTAGCTCCTGGCCCGGAGTAAGGGAGTTCGTAATACTCCCCTTTAAACTGCAGCGCACCCTCCCTCTCAAGAATTTTACGTATGATTGAGACGTATTCTCTGGTTCTTGTGAGAGGCTTGCCATAGGGCACACCATGCCAACCCTCAACCACTTGCGGTCCGGATGGACCAACTCCCAGAACGAAACGTCCGTTTGACAGGGCTTGCAAGGTCATCGCTGTCATTGCCGCCATTGCAGGAGTGCGGCCCGCCATTTGCATGATTGCGGTGCCAGCCTTAATACGCGAAGTTTGACTTAGGACCCACGCAATAGGCGTCACCGAATCCGAGCCATAGGCTTCGCCGGTCCATACCGAATCGAAACCAAGCGCTTCCGCTTCGCGGACCAGGTCCATATCAACTGCAAATTCCGGTCCAGCCAAACTAAGTTGCAAACCCAAGCGCATCCCACCACCTCTCTACTTTGCGCACCTAATTGATCGGCACTTAAACCAACCCATACGCACGCCCAACCGTTGTAAACATAGGATAGGCCTACGGCAAATCCGATGAGATCACAACCCGGCCAAACCCCAAGGCTCGCTGTGTGGTCTCGTCTGGTTCATACGGGGTCCCAATCAAACACGTCCTGAGATCGATCCAAGGGATAGAAATGCTTTGCCAACGCCGGGATTGCGTGGGCACCTATTAATTCAGGACTCCACCCTTCTGAGCGTTGCACCGACCGCAAGGGACGAGATTGGCCCATCAAAAAAATCTCATTATTACGTACTGCAAAAATTTGACCTGAAACATCTACCGCAGCATCACTGGCCAAATAGACTGCCAAAGGCGCTATCTTAGCGGGGGTCATTTCCTTGAGCCTTTGCATTCGCTGAGCTTGAGCCTCATCCTGGATTGGTATGGTGCCAATCATCCGAGTCCAGGCGAACGGAGAAATGCAATTTGATCGAACGTTGAAACGCGCCATATCCAGTGCAATCGACTTTGACAAACCCACTATGCCTAACTTGGCGGCAGCATAATTGGCCTGACCAAAGTTTCCAACCAACCCGGATGTGGAGGTCATATGAATAAAGCAGCCCGATTGCTGCTCACGGAATACTGCCGACGCCGCTCGGCTCACGTTGAAGCCGCCCTTCAAGTGAACATTAATGACAGCATCCCAGTCATCTTCTGTCATTTTATGAAAAATAACGTCACGCAATATACCGGCATTGTTTACGACGACATCGAGGCGGCCGAACTTTTCTAGCGCCGTATCGACAATGTTCTGGGCTGATTCGAATTCTGACACGCTACCAAAATGCGCGGCTGCCTGCCCCCCAGACTCATTGATCTCCGCCACCACTTCCATAGCAGGAACCTGGTCCGCGCCATCACCGCGCTCGCTTCCACCGATGTCGTTTACCACTACCTTAGCTCCACAATCCGCCAGCATGAGCGCCATCTCTCGCCCAATACCGCGTCCGGAGCCGGTAACAACCGCTACTTTACCTTCGAGCAATCCCGACATATCCGCTCCACCCATTCAAGACTTAATAAAAACCGAGGTTTAAATTTTGGAAATAATTTGATTAGCAAATCGATCCATATTTTCTAAAGTTTTATCTAAATTCGCGCCGAGCACCACGATTGACAAACTACTTACACCGCAATCCTCAAAGCGCCTAATATCACCGATCAAGTCTTCTGCCCCACCCGTCAAAAGCCGCCGCGAGCCGTCCGGTGTAGCTTCGACCTCACCAGTCCAAGGCCAAATGGCCCAATATGCAAAGTCCATAGATGATGGGTCCCGATCAGCCCTTCGAGATAAATCCAGAACCTCTTCTTGGGCAGCGATGTAACGCTCTATCGTGTCCAACGGAAACTTTGGATTGTTTCCCACCGGATACCACCCATCCGCCAAAGTAGCAGCTCGTCGCTTCGCTGCCGCACTTTCACCGCCTGCCCAAATCCTAGGACCATCCGGTTGCAAAGGTTTAGGTTCAAAAATTAAATTCTCAAAATTGACGTGCTCCCCGTGGAATGTAGGGTTTTCCTCCGTCCATAAAGTTCGAAATGCCCGCAGATATTCATCCGTAACCCGCCCGCGCGCATTAAAATCTGGAGCGTCTATCGCTTCGAACTCTTCCCTCATCCAACCAGCTCCAATCCCGAGTATGACCCGGCCATTGGACATCACATCCAAACTGGAAATCATCTTTGCGGCTACAACTGCCGGACGATGGGGAATGACTAAAATTGAGGTTAACAGGTTTAACCGGTCGGTAACCCCTGCTAGATATCCCATTAAGCATAGAGGCTCTAAATATTCTCCAGCCCGACCCGGAAACATTCCGTCTTCTGTGTAGGGGTAGCGGGAATCAATATTACGCGGCACCGCGATGTGGTCAGTCACCGCGATATAGTCATAGTTCAGCAATTCGGCATGGCGGGCTATTTCGTGCATTCCTTCTCGATCAGCGCCGGGGCCACGCACCGGAACATTAAAGCCAAATTTCATGTCTATTCCTCCACTTAATAAGAACATTAGTTACCGCGTTACAGGTACTGTCAGCAATCTTTCTGAATGTAACAGAAATTGTGAATGGGGAATTGCCCACAGCAAGCCAACTTGATCTAATGTGCGTTCAATACAATTGCCTTACGAAGGAAGCACATAAAATGACCGAAGTGTTAATTGAAACAGTATCAGATGGGGTGGCCACACTAATAATGAACCGCCCGGAACGGCGCAATGCGCTGTCAACTGAGATGCTCGATGGCTTGCTTGACGCTTTGCCCCGCATGGCTGAAGACACACAGGTCGGAGTAGTTGTGCTAACCGGGGCCGGCAAAGCTTTTTGCGCCGGCGGAGACGTCAAAGCCATGGCTGAGGGCAAAGAGTTCACAGAAAACACTCTTGAGGCTAAAGCACACGCGCTACGCGCAAGCATGGAAGTATCAAACTGGTTACACAACATGCCCAAACCAACTATTGCGATGGTTCCAGGGGCTGCGGCCGGGGCAGGGTTATCAATAGCGCTATCCTGCGACCTTCGGTTTGCCGGTACAAGTGCAAAGTTTACCACAGCGTTTGGGCGGGTCGGCTATTCTGGCGACTTCGGCGGAAGCTATTTTCTGACCCGATTGGTGGGTACCGCCAAAGCCCGAGAGCTTTACTTTACTTCGGCTCTGATAGACGCTGAAAATGCGCTTAAACTGGGCATTGTTAACCGCGTTATCTCGGATGAAGACCTCGAAGCCGACACCTATGACCTTGCCAAACAAATGGCGAATGGACCGCAAATTGCGCTTGGCTACATGAAAAAAAACCTCAATGCCGCCGAAACAGGCGCACTATCCGACGTGTTTGACCTTGAAGCCTGGCACCACACCCGTTGCGGCATGACCGAAGACCATAAAGAAGCAACGCGCGCTTTCGTCGAAAAACGAAATCCGGTTTTCCATGGTCGCTAGCCTTCGCGCGGTTTGTAGGACTTCGTCCCCCGGAGGCGTCTAAGGACTACATAACATCGAGCGAGACGAATTTTTTCGCTCGTGAAGCAAACCGATCCCGTTTCTTAATATCCGCGACACTAATTGCTGGCAAAACCGCATAAGTCGTTAATACAAGAAACGTTTTAACCGACGGTCCGCCTCTAAGCTTCTAGAGCTTTCCCTTCGGTTTCAGCCAGTTTTCTTCCAGGTTTCTAACCAAAGCCGGGCTGAGATGGCATTCCACCTGCTCACGAGCATAGCTGGCCATATACTTTCGTACGTCATCCAAACTCTCCTGACAGACCCTTAGCGCTTTGCGATTGCCAGAGGCACTAACAGCGCCAGAACTGGTCAATTTCTGAACAGTCTCCCTTACCGCCGCATCCATTTCACCATCCGGTACGATATGGTCAATAACCATTTGCCCCTCAGGGCTATCTGCCTCAAGTCGACGATCAAACAATATGGCTTGTCTTGTAATTCTGTCTCCCACGAACCTAGGTAAACGCATATTAGCCAAGCCAGGAATAATACCTTCCTTGCGAGCCGGCAAAGTCAAATAAGCACCCTTCTCGGCAATGGTATAATCCATTACCAGCAGGTATTGGCATCCCCCACCAATCGCAAATGTCTCCACTGCCGCGATCCACGGTTTCTCAACGGTAGGCGTCGGATCATCAATCGCTTCGGGATCGTTCAACAACCCGTGAGCCATTTTATTCACAAAACCAAGATCCCGGGTAAGGTACCAGAGGTAGGGTATTTTCCCTTCGTAAAGGTGAGTGAGATTGATGCCACTGCAAAAAATGTTACGGCCAGCGTAGCGCGGGTGTTGGGCCGGCGTGCCACGAAGAACGCATACCTCTGTGTCTGGATCGAGTATCGCGACATCCACTGCCTGCTCCATGGGCCCGATGGTGCTACAATCCTCGGCATTAAGGTACTCAGGATTGTGCATCTGGATCTCAGCTGCTTTTCCGTTGCGGCGGAGCACGACGGTTCCTAACTCAAGTATGCCATCCATTTTAAATTTGACCCCCAATTCCAAAGAACTAGGCAGTGGACGCAACATGCTATGAAGCAGATGAATTCCTGAGCGCGGGCTCGCAAAAACGTGAGAACAAAATAATCCGATAGCTCTTTCGTGGCCTTCTTTCTCTTTTAAACTTCTCCTTGCATCCCGCTCGATATCAGTAGCGCTCGGCAGCAAACCTTGATAGCGGCATATAGCATTATCTATCAAATCCTCAAGGCGAATTGACTGGCTAAAATTATCGGTTAAATCAGAATACAGTGTTTCGGCATACACACGCAGGAACGCAGTGCGAGCGTCATTGATTTTTTTTCGTATTAAGCGCGTTTGTTCTAAATCATCTTGGCGGGAGCCTTTGCCACCTGCTAAGAGTCGCGATAAATCCTGAGCCTCATCGTTATAATTTTTTAGGCTTATTAAATCCGAATCGAAATCACTATTAATTGCAGCAAAATTAGGCTTTCGGGCCAGCCAAGCCTCAAACTGGGCGACGCCTGATGCTGGGGGAATTTCTTCTACCGCGGGTTTAGCTCTCATAGTATTAGTCTCTTACACATTGGATTTTGAACACGTTAAACTGCCCCATCTTGACCTGTTCATTTCCATGCCGCAACATGAGGCTGCTCCGAGGGGTGTTGGTTAACAACTGAGAGTCCGCATGCGGCTTAACAGCCGACCGGCGGAAACCCTTTGAACCTGATCCGGATCATGCCGGCGGAGGGAATTGGAACACGGCAGATACAGCCCGTCAGGCATCGCTCAAGCCACTTTCTCCGTACGTCATGGTCACTGCAGCCAACCTGCTCCCAGGAAATCAAGATGAACATGATTACCAAAAAGCCACAGATTTCGATCACAACCGGTCCTCTGCCGGCGTCCCGTAAAATCTATGTCGAGGGGGAACGTTTCCCCTATCTTCGGGTGCCCATACGCGAAATTAGTTTACATGAAACGGCCGGCGAAGAGCCGATGAAGGTTTATGATACATCGGGACCCTATTCCGACTCTACCTTTGAACCCGATATAGATACCGGCTTACCCCGGTTGCGGACACCGTGGATTGAAGGCAGAGGAGATGTTGAAACAAGCAATGGGCGGATGGTACGGCCCGAAGACAACGGGAATGTTACGGGAAAACGGCTGGTAGTTGAATTTCCTTCCAAGTCTGCACCGTATAAGGCCAAAGCTGGCACGGCTGTGACCCAACTAGAATATGCACGGCAAGGAATCGTGACTCCCGAAATGGAATTTATTGCTATACGAGAAAACCTCGGACGCGCTGATATAGAGGACCAAGTACAGGATGGCGAAAGTTTCGGTGCTGAAATTCCCAAATTCGTGACCCCCGAATTTGTCCGAGATGAAGTCGCCGCTGGCCGGGCCATCATTCCATCTAATATCAACCACCCAGAATCCGAACCGATGATCATCGGCCGAAATTTTCTCGTGAAGATCAATGCGAACATTGGCAATTCTGCAGTGACCTCGTCAGTCGCAGACGAAGTTGACAAAATGGTTTGGGCCATTCGTTGGGGAGCAGACACGGTAATGGATCTCTCAACGGGCAATAATATTCATAACATCCGAGAATGGATTATCCGTAATTCTCCGGTCCCAATTGGTACGGTGCCCATTTACCAAGCACTGGAAAAGGTTGGCGGTGTTGCAGAGGATCTGACGTGGGAGGTCTATCGCGACACACTGATCGAACAATGCGAACAAGGCGTTGACTACTTCACGATTCACGCTGGTGTTCGATTAGCCTACGTCCCGATGACGGCAACACGGGTGACCGGCATTGTAAGTCGCGGCGGCTCCATCATGGCAAAGTGGTGTTTGTCTCACCATAAAGAAAGTTTTTTATACGAAAAATTTGAAGATATTTGCGACATCATGCGCGCATACGACGTAAGTTTCTCATTGGGGGATGGATTGCGGCCAGGTTCCATTGCAGATGCCAATGATGAAGCGCAGTTTGCGGAACTCGAGACCCTTGGAGAACTCACCCAGGTTGCCTGGGGCAAGGGGGTCCAAGTGATGATCGAGGGACCAGGGCACGTTCCAATGCACAAAATCAAGGTTAACATGGACAAACAACTGGATGTTTGTGGTGAAGCACCTTTCTACACACTTGGGCCATTGACCACAGACATCGCACCCGGCTATGACCACATAACGTCCGGAATTGGCGCGGCCATGATCGGTTGGTTCGGCTGCGCCATGCTATGTTACGTGACACCTAAGGAGCACCTTGGACTTCCTGACCGGGATGATGTGAAGGTCGGTGTTGTTACCTATAAGATAGCTGCCCATGCCGCGGATCTTGCCAAGGGGCACCCTGGCGCTCAGGCGCGGGACGATGCTTTGAGTCGTGCTCGTTTTGAGTTCCGATGGGAGGATCAGTTTAATCTCTCGTTGGACCCAGAGACTGCACAAAAATTTCATGATCAAACGTTGCCAAAGACCGCTCATAAGGTGGCCCATTTCTGCTCCATGTGCGGGCCAAAGTTTTGCTCAATGAAAATCACCCAGGAAGTGCGTGATTATGCAAAAACCGGCATGGCGGAAATGGCTGTGACCTTCCGAGAGGGCGGAGGGGAAATCTATAAGCCCGCGGACGAACTGGAGACCCTCAAAAAATCAAATCAAGCATTTAACCAAAATCGAAATCCGGCGGCCGAATAACGTGGAAGTGCTGTCGCTCTCAAACATGCGGTGAGTTTTACTCAATTGAGCAAACAGGACCTTCATAGAGAATTGGTAGTATTTGATGGCCTAATCGTCTCAAACTGGAGTCGTGCGGTATTTGAAGACATGAGGCGAGGTGGTGTCACCGCAGCCAACTGTACTTGCGCGGTGTGGGAGAATTTTCGCAGCACCATGGAGAATATCGCTGAGTGGCAAAATCACTTTAACATTTTCGACGACCTTCTAATTCAGGTGCGGAGGGTTGCTGACATACGTCGCGCCAAGAGAGAGGGCAAAGTGGGCATCGTTCTAGGCTGGCAAAATATCAGCCCGATCGAGGACCGATTGGACTTTCTAAGCCTTTTCAAAGGGCTCGGTGTCGGGGTAGTGCAGCTAGCTTATAACACGCAGAATTTGGTAGGAAGCGGCTGTTACGAAAACGAGGACGGCGGGTTATCGGATTTTGGCCGGGATGCAATTGATGAAATGAACCGGCTTGGCATGCTGGTAGATTTATCGCATGTGGGCTCTAAAACCAGTGCTGATGCGATTCGTCATTCAAAAGAACCTGTCTGTTACTCCCACATATGTCCGAAAAGACTCCGGGAACATCCGCGCAATAAAACCGATGAGGAACTCAAGTTTATTGCAGAACGGGGTGGCTTCATCGGAGTGACAATGTTTCCACCTTTTCTGCCCAAAGGAGCAGACTCAAATCTGGATGACTACCTGGACGCCATTGAGCATGTGATTAACGTAGCGGGCGAGGACCAAGTCGGTATAGGAACCGATATGACTCAGGACTATGATGATTCATTTTTTAACTGGATCACCCATGACAAAGGTACCGGACGAAAACTCACAGACTTTGGTGAAATCAAACACCCACCAGGCTTTCAATGCCTTGGGGAATTTCCTAACCTTACGGCGGCAATGATCAAACGAGGTTGGACTGAAACGCGCATTAAAAAAGTTATGGGGGAGAATTGGCTCACGACCCTAGCCAATGTTTGGGGGGAATGAATCGAACAATCTTGTGCACACGCTAGTGCCCTCTTCCTGAAAATTGCACCCCCGCCCGGACCAGGTCGCAGCGATCCATCACCGCCCCCATACGTGCCAACTCCGGAGACTTCGATTAGCCCATAAATCTTACAAATTTCATTGGAAATGTTGGTGTTGTACCGTAGCTTAAGCTTCTACCAAAACGACTAGAAACGCGAAAAAGCTGGCACGATATTCTTATGAAACGCCTCGTCGCACGCAACAAATTCCCCCGGCCCGTAGCCCACAGGGAAGTGTTGCTTGATTGGAAGAAACGTGGTTTCGATTGCCACACGTTTGTTGATCCGCCAGGTCAGCAATGGAATGATTTTGTGCACGAAACCGACGAAGTAGTCACCGTAATCAAGGGCCAACTAATGATAACAATGGAAAGTCAATGTTTTTTGGCCGACCCGGGTGATGAAATCTTTATTCCCAAAAACATATACCACTCAGTTGAGAATCCAAGCAACAGTGTAACCCGCTGGCTTTTTGGCTACAATCGACCCTCTCACAAGTCACGGTAGAATTCACGCCGCCTGTTCCACGAGGTATGTGTTGGCGTAACCGACGTAAACCTCCTTACCTCGTCGGAAAAACTCCTCTTCCTCAGGCTTCACCCTTCGAAACTCAGCGGCAGGGCGACCTGCCCAAATATAACCGGCCTTCACTATAGTCCCTGGTTCAACATAGGCTCGGGCACCCACCAGGGCGCCGTGTTCAACGACAACACCATCACCAATTTCTGCACCCATGCCTATCAAACATTCATCTCCGACGGTGCAGGCTCCCATTCTAACATTATGGCCGATCGTAACATCCTCTCCGATGGTTATAGGACCGCGATAAGCGTCAGTGACTAGAATTGAATTATCCTGAACGTTGCTGCGCGCACCAAGCGTAATCGGCGCCCCGCTCCCCCGCATGACGGTAGAAAACCAGACGCTGGTACTTTCGGCTGTTTTGACGTCACCGATAACCACTGCAGTGGGAGCAACATAACTTTGTTCGTCAATGAGAGGATCAAAACCGCCAAGCTGATAAAGAGGGCCCTGCCCGCCGTCAACTGGTACAAATGGTGTCATATCAAGAGGCGGCAGGTTCACATCACACACGATTTCATTTTTTCCACCCGCCAATAGGGTGTCCCGCAACTGCGAACGCTCATTCTGCGGCATCTCGCGCACCGGCCGTGCTGGGCTACCCTCATACAACCAACCGCCGTCCAGTTTTTTGCCAGGAGGCACCAAGGCCCCAGCAGCAATCACGGCACCAGGACCTACGAAAGAATTGTCCATTACTACCGCCGCATCCCCAAGGACACAATCGTCCGAGATAGTGCAGGCATGGACCAGCGCAAATCGACCGACGGTAATATTGCAGCCCATCCGAGTAGGGTAAACGCCATCCGCAATATGCACAGTGGCCCGATCAAGGAACTGGCAACCATCACCAATCTCGAGAAAATTGCCATCCCCACGTAACGCCACCCACGGCCCAACCGAAACATTCTTTCCGAGACTAGCTCGGCCGATCACCGAGGCTCCTAAACCGAACTTCGTAGCGCCCCACTTTGGCGTTGCACCTTTAAAGGCAACAATGACCGGACTAGCCTCAGTCCTCATGTAACGCCCTCAAATTACCGGATTTTCACGGTAGGTACCCCAAACACTTTTCAGTGTCTCAACAATTTCCCCCATGGTGGCGCGTGCTTTCACCAAGTCTATGGTAATTGGGATCAAATTTTTTGACTCATCAACAGCGTAAGCCCTTAATTCCTTCAACAAATTTTTTACCTTCGCATCATCACGTTGTGCACGAGTACGAGCCAAATTTGCTATTTGACGTCGTTCAGTTTCGGGGTCATAGGGATGCAAACCGATCTCGGGTTCGTTTTCATCGGCCTCGACATATTTGTTGACCCCAATGACGGGACTTTCTCCGTTTGCTTTTCGGATAGCAAATTTATAAGCCGACTCCGCAATTTCACGTTGGAACCAGCCATTCTCTATAGCCTTAATTGTACCTCCCATGGAATCAACCTTGTCGAGAAGCACAAAAATTTCCTGTTCCATCTCTGTAGTTAGAGTTTCTATCAT
The DNA here is from genome assembly GCA_964611315.1 of uncultured Rhodospirillaceae bacterium. Taxonomy (GTDB): domain Bacteria; phylum Pseudomonadota; class Alphaproteobacteria; order UBA7887; family UBA7887. Next base: position 1,790 of record CAZSYW010000025.1, on the reverse strand, counting down.
ATAGGAACCACCTAAAGGATCGACTACAGACGTAATATTAGTTTCGTCCGCAATCACCTGTTGAGTTCGGAGAGACAAACGCATTGCCTCCTCGCTAGGAATCGTAAACGCCTCGTCCATGCCATTCGTATGTAAGCTTTGGGTGCCGCCTAAAACAGCCGCCAGAGCTTGCAGAGTCGTCCGCACAACATTGACCATATACTGTGGTTTGGTGAGCGTAGCCGCCGCGGTCTGGGTATGGAATCGAAGCCGCATAGACTCGGGATTCTTTGCCCCAAACCGGTCTCTCATAATTTTCGCATAGACTCTGCGAAGAGCTCTAAACTTTGCTATCTCTTCAAAAAAGTCTGCTTGGCTAACAAAAAAGAACGACAGCCTCGGTGCAAACTCGTCAACATCAATTCCAACTTTTGTTACCTCTTCCACGTAAGCAATAGCATTTGCCATCGTGAAAGCCGCTTCCTGAAGAGCAGTCGCACCTGCTTCGGATATATGATAACCGGAAATATTAATGGGGTTGTAGCGCCTCATATTTTGCGCTCCGTAGATAATGCAATCACGCGCCAGCCGCACCGAGGGCCCGATCGGAAAAATCCATTCCTTTTGCGCAATGTATTCCTTGAGAATGTCGGTTTGAGCAGTACCAGATAATTTGTTTAGGTCATAACCCCGGCTTTCTGCCAAGGCTATATACATCGAATACAAAATCCATGCTGAAGGATTGATCGTCATCGAAACAGAGATCGAGGTGAGATCGATACCCTCAAACAAAGCTTCCATATCATCTAATGTATCAATCGCAACTCCCTCTCGACCCACCTCACCATGCGCCATTGGATGGTCGGAATCGTAGCCCATTAGGGTTGGCATATCGAAATCCGTCGATAAACCCGTTTGGCCACTTTTTAGCAAAAATTTATATCGTCGATTGGTGTCTGAACCGGTACCGAATCCAGCAATTTGACGCATAGTCCAATTTCGGCCCCGATACATCGTCGGATAAGCGCCACGTGTAAATGGAAAGCGTCCCGGCAACCCAATGTCCTCAATCGGTGTATCAGCAACATCGAGAGCGCTGTAAATACGTTTAAGTTTTGTGCCGGAGGCCGTCCGGTACTCCTGTTTTGACTCAGGCTGCCGTCGCAGAAACTCTGCTAGCTCATCTTTTTCCCAATCTAATAGTGTTCGCTCCAACTCCTCGGGTCGCATACCTTCCGCACTTCCTCCGTTTTTTATCACTGTCGTTTTACTCATTTCATTTTTTTCTCATTCACACTTGCTAAAAGCTCAACTGCTGCAGTCTGCGGGTCTATTTTTCGCATTGACACTCGATCCAAAAGTATTTGCATTGCTTTGCTCTGTCCTACCACCAATCCACCCCGAACCACTTCCTCTGCAATTTTTAAAATTCGATAGGCGGCAATTCTGCGAAACCGCTCACCCATGGTACCCGACTCCTGAAGAAAAACGCGATGTTTATCAATCGACACTAACAAGTCTTGCACACCATCATCGTTTTGAGCACTGGTCGGAAGAATCGGTGTCGCCCACATTTTATCGGTTCGGCCCTGAATGTTCATAGAAAGCATCTGCATAATGTCACTAACAGTCCTATGGGAATCGGATCTGTCAGCCTTGCTTACAACATGGATATCAGCAATTTCTAAAATCCCAGCTTTGATTGCCTGCACATCATCTCCAAGGCCCGGAGCCGATACTACAACCGTAGAGTGTGCAGCTTGAACGATATCAACCTCATCCTGCCCGACGCCCACAGTTTCAATGACAAC
>CAZSYW010000024.1:0-17781 GCA_964611315.1 uncultured Rhodospirillaceae bacterium | reverse complement strand
TGCAAAAGCCATTAACAATCAATGAGACCGCATCTTCATCAGACAATCCTCGCTGACGGCAATAAAAAAGTTGATCATCGCTAATTTTTGAAGTTGTCGCCTCGTGTTCGATGTTAGCAGTTCGGTTCTTGGCCTCGATGTAGGGAACTGTATGACCCCCACAATTTTCACCGATTAAAAGAGAATCACATTGGGTATAATTGCGTGCATGGTCTGCATTTCCCAGAACCCGCACCAATCCGCGGTAGGTTTGTTGCCCATGTCCAGCCGAAATTCCCTTGGAAATTATAGTGCTCGAGGTGTTTCGACCAATGTGAAGCATCTTTGTCCCGGTATCAGCCTGCTGTCGATTATTTGTTATCGCAACCGAATAAAACTCACCCCTCGAATGATCTCCTTGCAATATCACACTCGGGTATTTCCAAGTAATTGCTGAACCAGTCTCAACCTGTGTCCAGGAAATTTTTGAATTTCGACCCCGACACGCGCCACGTTTTGTTACAAAATTATAAATTCCCCCGCGACCTTCCTTGTCGCCCGGATACCAATTCTGGACGGTAGAATACTTGATTTCTGCGTCATCCAACGCGACAAGCTCCACAACTGCCGCATGAAGCTGATGTTCACTTCTCATGGGCGCTGTGCATCCTTCGAGATAACTTACATGAGCACCTGCATCAGCAACGATCAGAGTGCGCTCAAATTGACCCGTTTCTGCGGCGTTGATCCGAAAATAAGTCGAAAGCTCCATCGGGCAACGAACACCCTTCGGCACATACACGAAAGAACCATCACTGAAGACTGCTGAATTGAGGGTCGCGTAAAAATTGTCAGCCGCGGGCACCACACTGCCCAGATATTTTTGCACCAGCTCTGGATGAGTTTTGACAGCCTCCGATATAGGGCAAAAGACTATCCCGAGCTCAGCGAGCTTCCCCTTAAAGGTCGTCGCGACCGAAACGCTGTCAAAAACCGCATCAACGGCTATGCCAGCAAGCACTTCCTGTTCCTTTAACGGAATACCGAGCTTTTCATAAGTCTCGAGCAGAGCGGGGTCGACCTCGTCAAGACTCTTTGGGGCCTCACCTTGTTTGGGCGCAGCGTAGTAATAAGCGTCCTGAAAATCGATCGGTTCGTGCCTAACATTAGCCCAGTCGGGTTCCTCACCGGAAGATTTCAGCCAAGTCCGAAAAGCCTTCAGCCGCCAATCTAACAACCACTTTGGCTCTTCTTTTTTTGCCGATATAAATCGAACAATGTCTTCACTTAAGCCTTTGGGCGCCAACTCCGACTCTATGTCGGTGTAAAAGCCAAACTTGTATTCTCCGCCGGTTGCGGCCTCTACACTTTTTACCGTTTCAACAGATGCAGACATCGTCTCTCAGTTTCGAATTAACAAAAGATTAAAATTTGTGTGCCCTAATTCAAGGATAATCAGAAACACCTATCCGGGAAGGCTTCGGTAACGCAAAGTTCAATGGACCTGGGGTTGAGATTTCCGCCAAAGAAACCCCTGCCAAGGCCTGTTGAAGCGCGTCATTAATACGGCGCCAATTAGGTTGCGACGGACAAACACTCTCTAATTCACATGACGCGCCGTGACCCTCAAGGCACACCGTTAGCGCGATAGGACCATCTACCGCTGAGATTATTTGTTCCACAGTGATTTCTCCAGGGGGAAACGCCAAACGATAACCACCGTCACGTCCTCGGATCGACACTACAAAACCCGCGCGAGCCATCGTAGTCAGAATTTTGCTGACCGTCGGCACCGGTAAACGCGTGCTCCCAGCCATAACACCAGCCGCATGCACCTTGCCGGGCTCCCGGGCCATGTGGCTCATTAGCAACACAGCGTAATCTGCCAATCGGCTTAAGCGAATCATGGCATTTTTCTCGCTCCAACTTCGTTAGCTATCCTAGCCGGCAATCGTGCCCAAGTAATGATGACTAAAATAGTCTTGATTTTAAATATGAGCAGCAACCTGTCTTGTCAAGCGAGATAACGTCCACCGCTCTATCTTTAGTCCTCGGAGGCCCCACCACCCGTTACGACGCCTAAAACTGAGAAACTACTGTTCGGGCCGGTTTTTCAGTGGGTCTATAACAATTTCTAACTGCTCGTAGGCTCGACGGAGGGAAGTTTCCGCGACCTCAGGTTGGGAAGAACGAGCAAAAATGAAGCCTAGATAATGGCGCCCTTCAGGCAACGGTGTAACTCGTTGACCAAGTGGGATCGTGATCTGGATCGATTCGATACCCTCGACCAAACGGGCTTCATCAAGCCCACCCACAACCCGCAGTATGCCATCTTTGGGCACCGGAATCATCATTACACCCACAGCGCAGGTTTCTCTCTCGAAAGTTATATCCTGTTCGCCGATCGCATGACTTAAAATTAACCTTTCCAAGCTAAACCCGTTCGCAAATCGCAACGCGCTCCCACAACGACCTCCAATTGAGCGTGCGGCAATTTCTATTACGTAGGCTTGGCCGTCCTTTATCCGAAGCTCGGCATGAATGGGCCCATGGAATAAGCCGACAGCGGCTGCTGCTGCTGCCACTGTTTCCTCAATGAGCTCACACTCTTTCTGGGATTTTCGGGATGGTGTAACATAAATTGTTTCAGGAAAATACGGACCGGTTAATGGGTCGGGCTTATCAAATAGGGCAAGTCGATGGAGCCTGCCCTGATCCATCAGCCCGTCAAATGCTACCTCCTCCCCGGGCAAATATTCCTCTACCAAAGGCATAGCTGTCCGCGAACTTCCAAGAATATCTAAAACTCGTGAAAATGCCTCTCTGAATTCTGATGCATCATTTACCCGGACTACACCACGACTTGCCGAAAGGTTGGTTGGCTTTACCACGCAGGGAAATCCAACCGGATAAGGATCATTCAGGTCCCTGAGATCGACCAATAACTTATAAAGGGGCTGTGGTAGACCCGCCTCAGTCAATATCTCCCTTAGTTTATGTTTGTCGCGGGTAGCAGCAACCGTATTCACATCATTATGTACGAGCCGCAGTGCCTGAGCAGCGTGTGCCGCCAATAATACTGCATCCTCTTCAGCTGGCACTATTGCGTCAACTCTGTTAGCGACGGAAAACGCCTTTATTTCTTCTGAGCCTAGAACAGGATCGGAAAAGTTAAATTGCACTACGCTACTATCGCCAAAATGTGTCGAAGCCTGCGCTTCATCGACACCAATAACCACACGAGCCTCAATCTCCTGACAAGCCGCAAGGAACGCCGGTGCACGGTAACTATTTGAAGGTAAAAGCAGCAATAGGCGTTTCATATCCGCGCCCACGAGTGACGATTACAACTGATCCAACTGCTCTACCGTCGGCTCAGCACAACAATACCAGGGTTCGCTCATTGCAGCTGTCGGTTCAAAATCACCAAACGAGAGCACCGGCGCCTCGCGCCCTGCCGCCTCATGTGTCACACGCCAAAGTTTTTTGAAAGTGTCCGAAGACGGCACATCATTCGAAACATCCGCCGCAACGATTTCTCTCACATTCTGTTCCAGCCAAGTGGTTTCTGAGGCAGCATAACTCCAAAGATAGCTAAGACTGTCGGCGTTATAATCACCAAGATAGGGCGAAAAGTATCTGCTCTCAACAAGATACGAACCCTGAGGCACCAACAAACGTATGGCAAGTTGAACCGACGCCACACGGGTGACTAGATTAAGCGCTACAATTTGTTCCAGAAGGTCGAGATAAGTCTCCGGCGTCGTCCACGGTGTAAACGGAACGAAAGTTGGTGAAATTTCCAGTCCTATGTCCCTGCAAAGCTTAACTACAGCAGATACATCACTCCGGGTATGGCCTTTATCGAGCACCTGTAGCACCGTATCATCGAATGATTCGACCGCTGTGGTAACAAACAGGCAACCTGTTTCAACAAGATGTGGCAAGAGGTTGAAATGACGTTGCAGATGTTCGACCTTGATGGTCACATCATACGTAATGTCAGGGTAACGTTTGTTTACTTCATCGATTACTCTCATGGCATGGCCAGGCCCGTTAAAAAAGTCGGGATCTCCATACGTGATGTGGCCAGCACCCATATCCACCTGCTGCTCAATGTCAGCAAGAACCGCATCAATGCCCACTACAAAAAACCGGCCTCGATAAGCCGGTACTATGGGACAGTGGTGACAAAAATGCTTACATCCTCGGCTCGCTTCACTGTATCCCGCTACGGTGACTTCGGTATTTGGGCCTACAAGGTGTGCATATTTCTCCAGGTTCGGAAGGCCACTTCGATCTGGACAGACAAACTGTTGTTTGGTCAGTGAGGTGGTAGATAAATGGTCAACTGGACGCCCACCTAACAAGTGTTGGTATACCTCCACCAGCTTAGTCTCAGCCTCACCCCCCAAAACCACCCCTACCCCGGCCTTGACGAGGCCAATTTGATTTCTCGGAGCATAGACTCCATAGCAAACCAATAGGGCTTGATCATTCAGAGAAGTTAAGCGCGGAAGCAGGCTCATAGAAAGACGAGCCGCCGTGTGCATGGGGATGTGCAAAGCTATCAAGTCCGCGGCCAAGATTGCTTTTGTATTAAGATCTTCAACCGCTAGATCGTTACAAACGACATTGGCGCCAACCTTCCGAAGCCACGCTGCCGGCGAAGCCAGGCCGAACGGCTGGTGCCCCAGATCGTAAGTTGAGACGAGTACGACGTTCACGGTCGTAAAAACCAGCGCCTGAGCTTACTTACCCGGCTGATAATACGGATTTGCGCCGCCGTCATGGTCGGTCACATCCAAGACATGCGCGATCGACGGCACTTCTTTCTTGATTTCGACTTCCACCCCTTGCTTTAGGGTCACGTCTGCCATTCCGCACCCCTGACACCCGCCCTCTAGGCGAATATAAGCGGTGTCTTGCTGGACATCGACAAGCGCTATGTGACCGCCGTGCGTCGCCACAGAAGGGTTGATTCGCTCATCCAGCAGTCGCTGCACGGCTAGCCCATTTGGCGTTTGAAGTCCCGGCTTAGGTTTGCTGTCACGATAGTCCACCAATTCTGCAAACTCGGCAACATAGTGGCGCAACAGGTTTTCTATGCCAGTACGATAACCATACGCAGATCCTGATAACTCCACGATCACTTTACCGTCCCGATAACCGCGAAATTTTATATCACCGCCGCCTTCAGTAATTGCTGGACGCACTCGAGTCGCAAGCAATTCCTTGATTTCCGCAACTATACCTGAGTCAGCCGGGTCAAAGTCCTCCTCGGCGACATCGTCGTCATCATCAACAATCATGGGCAAATCAGCCAAATAGTGCTCCATAATCGCCCCTAGAATTGCTGGCTTCATTAGCTGCCAGTCGCCCTCCTCGCTCTTTAAAACACCGACAAAATCGGCGCCAAATCTCACTTCCACGACCGAGTCAATGTCAAACAAACGTGACGCAAGTGGCGACCGTGCTGCCGAGACACGATCGGAAAAAGCCACTTCTCTTTCTGCCAAGACTTCTTTCCCAGGCAAAAATTTAACCAGGTTCGGATCGGACGAGACCTCTGTTTGGATGAACATTCAGTGAACCCATTTCATTTGTGCGGAAAGGTTTACTATAATAGACCCATAATTTGACAGCTTGAGCTGATCTACGCAACTTACTAGAAAGTATCAGTTGGCCGTGACCATCGACAGCTACCACGCTCATGTGTACTACGACGAAAACAGCAGACCAGCTGCAGAGCAATTACGTAGCCAAATTTTACAGCGATTTGTGGTTAAAATGGGTCGCTGGAGGGAAGAACCCGTGGGCCCACACCCACAGGCTATGTATCAAGTTGCTTTTCAACCAGAAATGTTCGCAACTATTGTTCCGTGGTTGCTTATCAACCGGAAGGACCTTGATATTCTGGTTCACCCTAATACCGGAGTCAGCATTAAAGATCATACCAGTCACGCGCTCTGGCTCGGGAACAAACGCAGTTTACGTTTAGGTGAACTCGAGGCAGGAAATTGAATTTAGCTGGGGTCATACGACACCTGAGTGGCCCGCCACTAAAAATAAGCCAGTGGCATCCAAAAACGGGAGGTTGCCTACTATGACAGACGTTCTCAGTTCTAAGGTGTGCACGCCTTGTCAGGGAGGAATTCCTCCATTAACTCCCCTGGAGGCAAACCATTACCTCGCTCAAACCCAGGATTGGAAGCTCCTTCAAGAGAACACACGCATTGCACGCGACTATTCCTTCAGTGACTTTAAAGCGGCCATGAACTTCGTGATCGAAGTAGGCAACCTCGCTGAATACGAAGGGCATCATCCCGACATTTCATTTGGTTGGGGCTACGCAACCGTTTCATTGCAAACAAAAAAAATTAAAGGTCTTCACGAGAACGACTTCATTATGGCTGTGAAAATCGACCAATGTTTTGAATCCAACTAGACAGCATGAACAGGACACTCAACCCCTACGTCGCACCCACGGGTAACGATCGGCGCTCACGACCTAAAGACCCAATCCTTAGCTGGTCCGAAAAACAGAAAGCCCAATATTCCTAGAACGGGATCTCATCGTCAAATTCGCCTGCCGCGGGTGGCCCATCACCGGCCCCCGCACTTGCAGGTGACCTCTCAAAATTGGTGCTGTCCCCAGATTCCGCTCTCGAATCTAACATGGTCAGGGTGCCACGAAACCGCTGCAAAACCACCTCAGTGGTATATTTTTCCTGCCCCGATTGGTCGGACCATTTGCGTGTCTGCAATTGACCTTCGAGATACACCTTCGAACCTTTTTGCAAATACTTTTCCGCAATCTCGACAAGCTTCTCATCAAAAATCACAACCCGATGCCATTCCGTCTTATCACGCCGCTCTCCACTTTCACGGTCACGCCAGCTCTCGCTGGTTGCCACCGACAAGGTGGCCAGCCTGGCACCACTTTGCATTGATCGCATCTCGGGGTCTCGACCAAGATTGCCAACTAGAATCACCTTGTTAACACTACCCGCCATATACCGCCTCGCATCAAAATGTGAGCTGATTACGCAGCCACAAATAAAAGAAGAGTATAACCTCAGCGAGAGCAAACCCGCCACCCCACACTTTTCAGACAGGTGAATTTTAATAAAATTCGTCTGAACAGTCGCGGACTGAACTAATTCCTATTAGGTTTGCACCCCATAAAGGCATAATGGGGCTTGCCGTCATAACCGCAAACAAGCATCAGTAGGCTCGCAGTGGAACTTTCACACGCAATTCCGGCCAATGGATAACGAAATCCGTATAAACGGCGCCAAGGAGCACAACCTAAAGAATATTACGCTGGCACTGCCGCGTAACAGTCTGACAGTGATCACTGGCCTATCAGGATCCGGGAAATCGTCACTTGCTTTCGATACCATTTACGCCGAAGGGCAACGTCGATATGTCGAAAGCCTGTCCGCTTATGCCCGACAATTCCTGGAGCTAATGGAAAAACCGGACGTAGAATCGATTGAAGGTCTGTCTCCGGCTATAGCAATTGACCAAAAAGCCAATTCCCGAAACCCAAGGTCGACAGTAGGCACTGTAACCGAAATATACGATTACATGCGCTTGTTATACGCCCGAATCGGAATACCTTACTCACCCACCACGGGGTTGCCTATTGAAAGCCAGACCGTGACCCAGATCGTAGATGACATTTTAAGCTCCCCCGAGGGACTCCGTCTCTACCTGCTCGCACCGGTTGTTCGCGGAAGAAAGGGAGAATATCGGAAAGAGATTGCTGCGCTGATGAAACGCGGATTCCAACGCATAAAAATCGATGGCGCGCTTTACCAGATAGAAGACGCACCTAAACTCGATGGAAAACGAAAACACGATATAGAGGTAATGGTTGATCGGATCGTGGTTAACAATGAGATTGCAGTTCGCTTGGCAGATAGCGTGGAAACAGCGCTATCATTAAGTGACGGCCTTTTATTCGCGGAAAATGCTGACACTGGTCAACGTACTACCTATTCGGCACGATTTTCTTGCCCGGTATCCGGATTTACGATTGACGAGATCGAGCCACGCTTATTTTCCTTTAACAACCCGTTTGGAGCCTGCCCTCACTGTGACGGGATTGGTCATATCAAGTACTTTGACCCCGACTTAGTCGTTCCCGATAGAGACAAAAGCCTGCGTGAGGGAGCAGTCCAACCTTGGGCAAATACGTCCAGTCAATATTATCAACAAGCGCTCGACGGCATCGCAAGCCATTATAAATTCAGCGTTAACATACCATTTAAGGAACTCCCAAAAAAAGCACGCTCCATCATTATGCGCGGTTCAGGTGAAGAAATTGTTGCCATTACCTATGACGATGGGGTTCGGAGATACACCACAAAACGGCCCTTTGAAGGCGTCATTCCGAATTTAGACCGCCGCCTTAAAGAGTCAGAGAATATGTGGCTGCGGGAAGAACTCGGCCGTTTCCAAAGCGAATTTGAGTGCGATGATTGTTCTGGCTTTCGCCTTAAAACCGAGGCCCTCGCTGTCAAGATAGATGGTCGACATATCAGCCAAACTGCGGACCAGTCGATCGCCGAAGCCGCAAATTGGTTTTCTGATCTCGAAGCAAAACTCGGCCCTAAACATCGACAAATAGCCTCTCGAATTCTCAAAGAGATCAACCTTCGGTTGGGTTTTTTGGTGGATGTAGGTCTCGAATATTTAACATTATCGAGAAAATCAGGGACTCTGTCAGGAGGGGAAAGCCAGCGCATCAGACTAGCTTCCCAGATTGGGTCTGGTCTCACGGGCGTGCTTTACGTCCTCGATGAACCGTCAATCGGACTTCACCAGCGGGACAACGAGCGCCTACTGCAAACTCTCCGAAATTTACGGGACCTCGGAAATACCGTGATCGTAGTAGAACATGACGAAGAAGCGATCATGGCAGCTGACCACATTATCGACATGGGCCCGGGTGCCGGCCAGGCCGGGGGCCAAATCGTAGCTAGCGGCACCCCGAAAGGTATCATTGCCGACACTACTAGTTTAACCGGTCAATACCTTTCCCGAAAACGACAGATTCCCGTACCAGAACTGCGCCGAAAAAACACCAAAAGAGCCAGTAAAGCTATCACGCTTGTTGGAGCCACCGCCAACAATCTAAAAGGAATAAAAGTTAAGTTCCCAATAGGAAAGTTCATTTGCGTGACAGGCGTATCGGGAAGCGGAAAATCAAGCCTAGTGGTGGATACGTTGTACCCTGCAGCCGCGCGACGGCTCAATCGATCCCGCACACACCCAGGACCCTATAAGTCTCTCCAAGGCCTAGAGTATATCGATAAAGTAGTCGACATTGATCAGTCGCCTATTGGGCGGACCCCGAGATCAAACCCAGCTACCTACACTGGCTGCTTTACGCCAATTCGAGATTGGTTTGCGGGGCTTCCTGAAGCTGTTGCGCGCGGATACAAACCAGGCCGTTTTTCTTTCAATGTAAAAGGTGGGCGATGCGAGGCCTGCCATGGCGAGGGAGTCATCAAGGTCGAGATGCACTTTCTACCTGACGTATATGTAACTTGCGACAACTGCCACGGTGAACGCTACAACCGGGAGACGTTGGAAATTTCCTACCGAAGACATTCGATTGCGAACGTTTTAGATTTGACCGTTGACCAGGCCAATGAATTATTTGGCGCCGTCCCATCCATCCGAGACAAACTTGCGATGCTCCAAAAGGTAGGACTTGGCTACATCAAAGTTGGACAACCTGCAACGACACTTTCCGGCGGCGAAGCTCAGCGCGTTAAGCTGGCCAAAGAGCTATCCAAACGCTCTACCGGAAAGACTCTTTATATCTTAGATGAACCGACTACTGGGCTACATTTCGAGGATGTTCGAAAGCTTCTCGAAGTACTCCATACGCTCGTCGATACGGGAAATACGGTGGTAATAATCGAACACAACCTAGAGGTAATAAAAACTGCTGACTGGATCATCGACCTGGGACCGGAAGGAGGGGACGGCGGAGGACGCGTAATTGTCGAAGGCACGCCTGAAACAGTAGCCACCCAGCATGAAAGTTTTACAGGCCAATACCTTACACGCCTTCTGAGACCGAAAACTCCTAAGGGACGCGCAAAAAAAGATCAGGTTATCTGATTAATCGACAGCACATTTAGGTGCGGTGATTAAAGGCCGCTGGCCTCTGCTAAGAGCCGATAACTCTGACGCCGCACTTCCTCATCGTAAGCCCACGTAACCACGGCTATTTCATCTATACCGTGCTGATCCGCTAATGCTGAAATTTGATCTGTAACCTTTCCGGCAGTCCCGACGAAAGCACCAGCGCGATCTTGACTGATGCGTTTGTGTTCGGCCTCGGAAAACGGATACTCCGCCGCAACATCTGGAGCCTCGATCGGCAAAAATACTCCGCGATCACGAAAAAGCCGCCATTTAGCCCTGGAGCTGTAGTGAAACTGCGCCTCCTCTTCCGTTGAGGCAGCTAGTGCCCAGACGCAAAGGCCAGTATGTGGTTCAGGGCACAGAACACTTGGCTGAAAGGTTTCACGATAAATATCAAGAGCCTGCGACGCTCCTTGTCCATCGGTAAAAAACCAAGCGAAACAATAGGGAAGGCCAAAGTGAGCCGCAATCTGAGCCCCATAATTGGAACTACCTAGAATCCATATCTCAGGAATAGTGTCGCCCTGAGGGAAAGCCTGCAGGCGAGCAAATGGATGATTTTCCGGCAATGATGCCCCGGTCAACCAAGCTCTCAGATCACGAACGTCTGCTGGAAATTGGGCGGGACGCTCGTTGGCAAGTGGATTTAGTGCAAAAGCTGTCCGTCCATCCGAACCTGGGGCACGGCCCAATCCAAGATCTATCCTGCCGGGGGCCAAAGCATCAAGTACCCTGAATTGCTCCGCGACCTTAAAGGCCGAATAATGCGGTAGCATAATACCAGCACTACCCACCCTTATTTTCTGCGTGCTAGTAGCTATTGCCGCAATAAGAATTTCCGGGGCAGTGCCAACGATAGTGGCATGGTTGTGGTGTTCGGAGACCCAAAATCTATCGTACCCGAGAGATTCACAATGTTTAGCGAGTTCGAGCGCATTAGAAATTGCAGCCCTGTTTGGGCGGCCAACCGTAGCGATCGATTGTTCGAGAACAGACAAACGCAGCAAAATATACTCCTAAGATGTTGCGACCGAGGTGGCCAATCACGGGCCGCTTTTATATCTTGGATCACGGCAACTCTGAGCAATCAGCGCAGACCTCTGATTTCCGGCAAGACCTGCTCAATCAAAAACCGTGTCTGATTCAAAATATCCTCGTCGTCGGCGCCGATTGGCCGCAATATGAATTTAGAGACACCCACTTTAACGTACTCTGCTATCCGGGCCAGCACATCGCTACCGTCTCCAACCACAAACGTGGTTTGCGGATCGCGGCCTAATCTTTCTCGATAAAACTTCGATGCCCGCACCACCGAAGAATCACGCCAAGACCCAAATCTGTAAGCAAAGGCTGCTCCGTAATGATCATCCGCAATCTGGCGTCCTTCCTTGACGAGAGCCAACTTAATAGCTTCGATAATTACCTGAATTTCGTCGGGACCCTCGAAAGCAGCCTGCCACCCGGTGCCAAATCGGGCAGTCCGCCGGATCGCCGCATCGCTGGACCCGCCTATCCACAGCGGCATATTTTTCTGAATTGGTTTTGGTTCTATGGAAGCTGATCTGTACCGGTAGTACTCCCCATCAAAGTCTACTATAGACTCAGACCATAGCTTTGAAATGATTTCCAATCCCTCGTCGGAGCGCCGGCCGCGTCCTTTGGTATTAAGGGAGGTAGCCTTCCATTCAGGTGCACGGCTATTGCCGACGCCAAATGCGGGAAGCAAGCGACCTTCGCTAAGAACGTCGATAGTAGCGCATTGTTTAGCTAACAAAAGTGGATCACGAAGACCCACAGAAACTACATTCATCCCGAACTTAATCCGTTTCGTAGCTCCCGCCAGTGCGGCCATGGTAGTTATACATTCAAGGATTGGGTGACGCGAAACCAAACGATCTGTCTGCCATATCGAATCCACACCGCTTAACTCACACATATCAACCCAGTTCCAAAACGCCCTTCCATTTGAAAATGGGAAGTCAGAAAGCCCTAATCCAACCGCTATTGACACATATTTCGCCCCCCTCAGGCTGTGCTTGGACAAGCTTAATTTGGCTGCTTAGAGTATACTTATGAAGCAATAACGTATTTTAACAAACCGCAATTTGAGCAAGTTAAACAGTTTTAGTTAACGCGCGTCCTGCATCCTTCGGAGACATTGAAATGCATGAGTACGAACTTGAGATCCAAACAAAAGATGGCACCATGGACACTTTCGTGTGCCATCCAGAAGAAGAGGGACCATTTCCACCGATAATAATCTACATGGATGCACCGGGAATCCGGGAGGAGCTGCGCGATATGGCGCGGCGTCTCGGAACCGTTGGTTACTTCGTGATGCTCCCAAACCTGTATTACCGAACCGGGAGAGAAGGGGATTACGGGTACGATTTAGCCATGATTCGCTCCGACGATGCGGAACGAGCCAAAATGTTTGAAGTAATGCGCACACTTTCAAATGCACGTGTCGTTTCCGATACATCGTTTCTTTTATCGGCCGCCCGCGAAACTTCCACATGCGCAAGCGGTCCTTTCGGTTGCGTTGGATATTGCATGAGCGGTCAATTCGTAGTTTCAATAGGAGCCACTTACGCTAATGAATTTGCGGCGATAGCCTCATTTTATGGGGTCGGCATTGTCACTGATGCCGACGATTCACCACATTTAAAGGCTAACAAAATCAAAGGGGAACTGTACCTCGCGTTCGCCTCCACTGATGAGTGGGTCCCACAGACCTTGCTTGATACAATGCCCGGTATTATGGAAAGTGCTGGAGTCAACCACCGGATAGAAATTTACCCGGATACAGAGCATGGCTTCGCGTTTCCCCAACGCCCCGTGTATGTCAAACTAGCGGCCGAACGCCACTGGGAACGGTTGTTTTCGCTTTTTGGCAGGCGTCTGCATCTACCTCAAAAGTGACCCACATCGTTGATATGCAGGGTCTTCTGTGCGTATAAGGCATTATGTCCAACTCGATACACCAATCAGAACTGAGCAAACAGCTATCACTTGGCCTACCAAAGCGGTACGGGCTGTATGACCCTGCATTTGAAAAAGATTCTTGCGGGGTAGGGTTTATTTGTGACATCAGGGGCCGCCCCAGCCGCGAAATCATTAAGCACGCCGAACACATGAACTGTTGCATGGTCCACCGCGGTGGAGTTGGCTACGAGCAGAGTACCGGAGACGGCGCAGGAATTCTTACCGGCCTACCCCACAGTTTTTTTGCAAGGATAGCGAAAACTGACCTTGCCATTGAACTGCCCGAACGCGGACGCTACGGCGCCGGAACCGTCTTTTTGCCGCGATCACAATCCGAACGAGAGCACTGCAAAAGCATCATTGCCAAAGAGATTGAATCTGCAGGGCAAAAACTCCTCGGTTGGCGCCCCATGCCGACAGATCCGGACAAAGCTGGCATCGGCAAAGCAGCCCGCGCTGCCATGCCACACATAGAGCAAATTTTTATCGGCGCGAATGAAACAGAAGGCGATGCGTTCGAACGTGAGCTATATCTCATCCGGAAGCATAGTACACACCGCTTACGGAATGATAAAACTCTGAGCGAAAGACAACTTTTTTATGTCGTAAGCCTTTCGACAAAAGTGATCATTTACAAAGGCATGCTTACCCCACAGCAAGTATTCCCGTTCTACCCTGACCTTACAGCTTCCGATTACGAGTCGCACCTCGCAATGGTCCATTCAAGATTCTCAACTAATACCTTTCCATCATGGGACCGAGCGCAACCGAACCGATTTATGAGCCATAACGGTGAAATCAATACACTCCTCGGCAACAAAAACTGGATGAACGCCCGTCAAGGCACGGTCAAAAGTGACCTTTTCGGTGATCGAATAGAAAAACTGTTTCCGATTGTTGAGCCTGACTGCTCTGACTCGGGCACCTTCGATAACGTCCTAGAGTTTCTGTTGATGTCCGGAAGAACCCTACAAGAAGCGGTCTTAATGATGATCCCGGAGGCCTGGCAACAGGATGAGGCGTTGGCTGACGATAAAAGGGCTTTTTATGAATACCAATCCTGCTTGATGGAACCATGGGACGGCCCCGCATCTATTGCTTTTACTGACGGTACCTACATCGGAGCTGTACTTGATCGAAATGGTTTACGCCCTTCTCGGTATTACATTACCAACGATGACAAATGCATCATGGCATCCGAGGTCGGTGTTGTAGACATTGACCCAGCAACCGTTGTCGAAAAGGGCCGTTTACAGCCAGGCAAAATTTTTCTTATCGACTTTGATGCCGGACGCATGATCCCGGACGAGGAAATAAAAACCCAGTGGGCTAAAGGCCGGCCCTATGCTGAATGGCTCGAAAGGCAACGCATCGATCTAGAAGATATACCCACTACGTCACATACACAGGGATTAGACAAAGAAACACTTCTCGCACGCATGCAAGCGTTCGGATACACGACCGAAACTATGCAATTCATGCTACAGCCGCTCGTCAAAGAACTTCGAGACCCTCTCGGGTCTATGGGCAATGACAGTGCTCTGGCGGTCATGTCCGATAAACCTCGTATGCTGTATGACTACTTTAAGCAGCTCTTTGCCCAGGTAACCAACCCGGCTATCGACTCGATCCGGGAAGAAGTGATCATGGCCCTGGAATGCTATATCGGGCCAGAGCACAACCTCTTGGAACCGGCGGAGGAGAATGCGCACCGGCTCCATGTGCCGCATCCGATTCTTACAAACGAGGCATTGGCGGCGCTCAAACATCTCGATTACCGAAGTTGGCGGTCTCAAACGATAGATATTACTTTCCCCAGAGGCTCGGGGGAAAGTGGCCTGGTCGACGCCCTAGACCGCATCTGCGAAGAAGCCAGTGCGGCCATTAGTGACGGCATAGAAATTGTGATTTTAAGCGATCGCAAAATAACTTCTGGGAATGTACCTATTAGCGCGTTGGCAGCGGTGGGGGCAGTGCACCACCATTTAGTGCGATCACACCTCCGCACCCGCGTGGGATTGGTGATTGAAACCGGCGAAGCCCGTGAGGTGCACCACCACAGCCTTCTGATAGGTTTCGGTGCGGATGCCGTTAACCCATACCTAGCTTTCGAAGCGCTTTGGGATGCTCGGCGCAATGGATATTTAGACGACGCCGAGCATATCCGTGACGACGCTGACGTTGTTACCGCATACCAGAAAGGGGTTGCCAAAGGCATGCTCAAGGTAATGGCGAAAATGGGGATCTCCACTTTGCAATCCTAT
This sequence comes from uncultured Rhodospirillaceae bacterium, assembly GCA_964611315.1. Taxonomy (GTDB): domain Bacteria; phylum Pseudomonadota; class Alphaproteobacteria; order UBA7887; family UBA7887. The sequence continues at coordinate 2,383 of CAZSYW010000024.1, read as the reverse complement.
AAAGGCGCACAAATTTTTGAGGCCGTAGGTCTTGCGGAGGATGTCATCGAACGCTGCTTTACGGGCACGGCAAGTAGAGTTCAGGGAGTTGGGTTTAAGGTGCTCGCTGAAGAAATGGAGAAACGCCACGCCTTGGGCTTCCCCCCACGTGACACTATAGCCATCCCTGTGCTTCAAAACCCCGGCGATTTTCATTGGCGCCGACATGGCGACACTCACATGTGGGATCCCCATACAATCTCTCACTTGCAGATTGCTGTTAGAAATAATGACGAAAACGCGTACACCGATTTTTCTAACCACGCCAACGAGAACAGCACTCGAAATGCCACTCTACGGGGTTTGTTGGATTTCAATTTGGACGCAAATGATGGTCCAATCCAATTAGCCGACGTAGAGCCTGAAGCAGAAATTTTAAAACGGTTTGTAACTGGCGCAATGAGCTTTGGTTCAATTTCTAAGGAAGCACACGAATCACTAGCCGTTGCCATGAACCGCATCGGAGGGAAATCCAACACTGGCGAGGGTGGAGAAGACCCAGAACGGTTTGTCCCACTGGCAAATGGAGATTCCAAACGTTCTGCCATAAAGCAAGTGGCAAGCGGGCGATTTGGGGTAACCATCAACTACCTTACAAATGCGGATGAGCTACAAATCAAAATAGTGCAAGGGGCAAAGCCTGGCGAAGGCGGCGAACTGCCGGGAGGTAAAGTGGACGAGTACATTGCTTCCATACGCCACTCAACACCAGGGGTCGGCCTCATTAGCCCGCCTCCTCACCACGACATCTACTCCATCGAGGACATCGCCCAACTTATCCATGATCTCAAGAATTCTAACCCAAAAGCCCGCATCAGCGTAAAACTCGGCGCGGCCATCGGAGTGGGGACTGTTGCGGCTGGAGTGGTGAAGGCTCGCGCGGACCACCTCGTAATTGCCGGTGATTCAGGTGGCACAGGCGCCTCCCCACTGACCTCGATCAAACACGCGGGCGTTCCCTGGGAACTTGGCATCGCCGAGACACATCAAACTTTAGTGATGAACAACTTACGCTCGAGGGTGACCCTGCAGACGGATGGCCAACTGAAAACTGGACGTGATGTCGCCATCGCAGCCTTGCTTGGCGCCGAAGAATTTAGTTTCGGCACAGCGCCACTGGTCGCCCTGGGGTGCATAATGATGCGCAAGTGTCATCTCAACACATGCCCAGTTGGAATCGCTACACAGGATCCGGAACTCCGCAAAAAGTTTCGTGGGCTACCTGAACACGTCATCAACTATTTCTTTATGATGGCGAAGGAGCTTCGCCAAATCATGGCGGACCTTGGGTTTGCCAGTCTGAACCAAATGATTGGAAGAACCGATGCCCTCCACGTCAACAAGGCAGTTGATCACTGGAAAGCAAAAGGGATCGATCTGTCGAACATGCTGACTAAGGCAGTCGAACCGAATGACTGTCTGGGACTTTATCAGATCCACGAGCAGGATCATGGCCTCGAAAAAGCTCTAGACAAAAAACTAATCAAGCTGGCTGAACCCGCATTTGCTCGGGGCGAAAAACTCTACGAGGAACTCCAAATCCAAAATACTGACCGCGTAGTAGGTGGCATGTTGTCCAATCATATCATCCGTCATGTGGGCGAAAAAATGCTCCCGGACAACACAATCCATTTCAAGTTTAACGGGAGCGCAGGCCAAAGCTTTGGGGCGTGGCTTGCAAAAGGCGTGACACTAGAGGTTGAGGGCGACGCAAACGATTATGTCGGAAAGGGCCTTTCCGGTGGACGCCTCATCATTTACCCACCCAAAGCAAGTACCTTCAAGTCTGAGGAACAGGTTCTCATTGGCAATGTCGCACTTTACGGAGCCACGTCTGGCGAGAGCTTCTTTCGAGGTATTTCCGCAGAACGTTTCTGCGTGCGGAACAGTGGGGCCTCGACCGTTATAGAAGGCGTTGGCGATCACGGTTGCGAATACATGACCGGCGGTCGAGTGGTTATCCTGGGTGGTACAGGCCGAAACTTTGCAGCTGGGATGAGCGGAGGGATCGCATACATCTTAGATGAGGAAGACAAATTTAGCGCACGCTGCAATATGGGAATGGTTGTCCTCGAACGAATGACAGAAAACGCGGACATAACGGAGTTAAAGGAACTTATTGAAAAGCACCAGGAATATACGGGCTCTGAAGTAGCAAAACGTGTGCTCGACAGGTGGACTGCAACACTCGCAAAATTTGTGAAGGTAATGCCGCTGGACTACAAGCGCGTGCTAGAAGAACGTAAAAATAACAGCCAAGTGGAAACAAGCGTTGGGTAAGGTAACAGGATTCAGGGATCATATCCGAGAGAACGCGCCGTACCGGGATCCCGCCGAACGCGTC
>CAZSYW010000023.1:13643-18017 GCA_964611315.1 uncultured Rhodospirillaceae bacterium | reverse complement strand
TGATTTATTTCAATCTTGATGGCAGTTTTGATTATGTCATTACTTCAGAGGAAGCGGGCGGCGATAAGCCAAACGCTGAACCGTTCCGCTGTGCCTGCGAAAAACTTCAGATTAGCGATAAAGAAACGATGTGGATGATTGGAGATAATCCGGACACTGATATAGCGGGCGCACGCCAGCACACGAATGCCTTAACGTTTCAGAAAATGCACCTTGGTGTCCCGGTGGGGGACGGTGTGGGGGCAGCAGACATAACCTTCAGGGACTATTCAGAACTTTTGCCGCTCTTAAGGGAGTGGCAACATACGACACCAGATGTGTCTGGGCGTTCCACACTTGGCCCAAGTTAGGTGGCAGGAGCGTGAACTCGAAGACGTTCGTTTATGCTGGTTTTTGTGCGTGGTATTTGACGTTTTTGGTCGGGTTTTTTGTCCTCGCTCCGTCTACCGACGATGGTTATTACGTAATAGCGTCTCTGGGAGTTGCGATTAACGATAGTCCTGGTTTCTGGATTGGGGACACATTTTCACCGGCACTTTTCCTTCCGACTGCGTTTACGTACTTTTACGGACTTCTTTTGAAGTTAACGATGATTTTGAATTTTAACTTTGGCCCTTTTGGGTTTCGGTTTTATCAATTCATTTTTGTCCTTCTACTTCCTGTGTCAGGAGTCCTGATGCTGCGGCGGTTATGCCCTGGCGACTATGGTTTCCGGCTGCTTCTATTCTTAGTTTTTCTTTCATTGACATATTTTGTTCAATCGGCAGCTACCGTTCGTCCTGAAGTCCTTGGTGCGGTGCTATTCCTTTGTTTCCTGTCGCTAAGTGAGAAGAGTTCTGAGCGGAGGGCATTCCCGGCGTTTCTCTTGGCTTTATGCGGGACAGTGCACCCGAATTTTACGCTTCTTGCTGTGGCCATATTTGGCGCTGGGTTAGTTCGAAATTTTCGGCAGTTGCAGTTAAGTAACCTGGCTCAATGGGCCATTGCCTCGAGCGCCTTTGCCCTTCCTTTCGCGGTGGTCGGTATTTATTACGTTTTTAATGTAGCGGCATTTGAACAACAAACCTTGGGGCGTGCTAACATCCTGTCTAATGACGTCTGGACAGCTCCACCCGTCGTCTGGCAAAACCTTTGGTTTTGGGAAAACGTTGAGGGGATTGCGTACGGTCTGTTCAGCGGGTATCCGGCATTTGGATTCATGTTGATCATGCTGGTATCTACAGCATTGGTTTTGTACAGGGGAGCGTGTTTATGGACTGATGAAAACCTGTGGATGTGTTGGCCGTTCCTTTTTGTCCAATGGCTCGTTTTTCTGTTGTTACCGCCGTTTCTACCATACCTGGCGTTTTCATCTTTTTTGGCCAGCGTAAATGTCGTTTTGCTTTGTCCGCAGCCCCCTCTTTGGGTGTTAAATGGGCGGTCAAAGTGGATGTTTACAAGCTGTAGCTTCGCTCTTTGTCTTGTCTTTGTTTCATTTCAAGGGGGAAAATTTTTGCTTTTCCCTGGGGGATGGTTGACTCCAGCAGGATTGTATTCTGTCATGTCTCCCGTCTTGGAGAATACCAAAGCTAAATTCTATACGCGCAGCGCGCGTTTAATTCCGCCCTTGATCGACTATTTTTCTGGCAATGGCCATATCCGGATCCATTTCCTGTATTTGAGCCCGAATTGTTTGCAGCCATCTTTGCTCGAGCGCGCAAATCATCATGCTTTAACTGTCCTCACCAATTCCGATGCGCAAACAACTTATTGGGGGTTCGCGAAGCGTAATTCAAAGGAGGCGGACAAAGGCAGAGTAAGCTTTGCTGTGAAAGGTGCGCAATCAGTTGTTACATTAAACACTGCTGAACAAGTGTATGTTGACAAGGAGAATGTAATCGCGCGGGCTTCGTCAGTCACGGTGGACATTGATGAACGGGTTTGTGCTAAAAGTCCGTGAACCAGGCCCAATATCTCATTGCCTCAATTTAGTGACATTATCTTGGGATAATTACCGACTGACGTGAGACGTTTAAGGTGACGCAGCTCAGACTCTCCGGATTGCAATTTTAACAAGGTTAGCCATGAATTAACGTTGCCAAAAACACTTGTGCTGTCTTCGGCTCGTTTGTGGCGGGATCGTAACGGGCGTTGTTTTGGGGAACTGAAGGAAAGGATTGCGCAGATTGAAAGGCACGATATTCTCGAGAGACTGCTGAGTGATGATGTGAAATTTAAGGGAATATAGAGCTTGTCCTTTTCCGTTTATCCTTTGCCAGATACACCGTGTCGGCGTGGCATAATCATGGCCGGTGGCGCCGGGTCTCGGCTGGCCCCCATGACCCGGACTACCAACAAACATCTCTTGCCTGTCTATGACAAACCCATGATCTACTACCCTCTTACGACCCTTATGATGGTAGGCATCCAGGAAATTTTGATTATCAGTAATGAAGACGGTGTCTCCAACCTGAAACGACTGTGCGGCGACGGCTCTCAGTGGGGGTTACGGCTAGAGTATGCGAGGCAGGATAGAGCGAATGGTATTGCGGAGGCTTTGCTGATAGGAGAATCGTTTATCGATGGAGAGCCGTTTGCGCTGATCCTTGGTGACAATATTTTTTATGGTCACGGGGTGCTGGAGACGCTGTTGCAAGCCGCGGCCCATGCTAGACAAGGCGTAGGTATCGTCACTTATACAGTGGCTAATCCCGAGGATTACGGTGTGTTGTCGGTTAACTCGAAGGGCCGGCCAGTAGAGCTGATTGAAAAGCCGGAGCAACCAAGCTCGAACCGCGCAGTGACGGGGCTTTATTTTTATTGTGCAGAAGCAGTGGTGTTAGCCCGTGAGCTGAGACCTTCAGGCCGTGGGGAGCTTGAGATAACCGATCTGAATTGTCGTTTTTTGGAGGAGCAACGCCTGTATTACGAAGAAATCGGTCGAGGATCGGTCTGGTTTGATGCGGGTACCGTGGAGACGCTATATGCTGCGGGGAACTATGTTGAAATCGTTCAGACCCGACAGTCTGTTGGTGTGGCGTTTCCCGAAGAAGTAGCACTTCGATTCGGATACATAGACGTTGATGGATTCAAGCAGGCTGTTCACTCACTTCCGGACAGCAGGTACCGTATGTTTTTAGAGTTGGTGCTTGTTGATGTTTTGAAAGAAGTTTCTTGAAAAAACACTGGTGCTGGGGTGCGAAAATGAAATCTATACTGTCGCCTAGTGAAGTTTCACTGGACATGTTGTCCGAGTCGACGCCCATCATAAATCGTTTTTAAGAGTGGTTCCCACCAGGAGCGGTTTTCTAGGTACCAACCAACTGTCTTCCGAAGTCCATCATCAAAGGAGACGGAGGGTTGCCATCCTAATTCTTTTTGGATTCGTGTTGAGTTGAGCGCGTAGCGATGATCATGCCCGGGTCGATCAGCAACAAATGCAATATGCCGTTCATGAGGGGCACCTTCGGGGCAGTCATCATCTAGGACCGCACATATCCGGCGGATTAGGTCGATATTTTGGTATTCCGATTCGGCCCCGATGTTATAGGTTCGCCCAGGTTGACCCTTTTCTGCGGCAAGCCAAAGAGCTTCTGCGTGATCGTCGACGTGAATCCAATCTCTGACGTTCGTGCCGTCGCCGTATACCTCGATAGGTTCGCCGAGGAGAGCACGGATTATGGTCCTCGGTATCAATTTTTCCGGAAACTGGTATGGGCCAAAATTGTTGGTAGCGTTTGTTACTAAGGTTTCAAGTCCATAAGTGGTGTGCCAGGCGCGCGTGAGATGGTCCGCAGCTGCCTTGGTAGCAGCATATGGAGAATTTGGGCTATAAGCGCTTTCTTCGGAAAATTGATTGTCAGGGCCGAGAGAGCCATAGACTTCGTCCGTTGAAACATTGACAAATCGGGGCTCCTTCAATCCAGTCGGTGTGCGCTTGCGTCTATATTCAGCGAAGACTTCGAGCAAAGTATATGTGCCCAATATGTTGGTACGTACAAAATCGGCGGGTTCGTCTATAGACCGATCGACGTGTGATTCTGCAGCCAAATGTATGATTATGTCTGGTGCTGTTTCGGTGACGATATTAGCCATGGCATTTTGATCGCAGATATCCAAGTTAGCGTGACGATGAGGCCTGTGTTGCCGCAGTGCGTCCAACGTTCTGGCACTCGCCGCATACGTCATTTTGTCGACGTTAACGACCTTAACGACTGTTTTCGTCAGCAAATAACGCACCACCGCCGATCCTATAAAGCCGGCACCGCCGGTCACCAGAACAGTTCCCGCAGTTTCATTATTTTTGGACATTGTCATGGCAGATACACTGATTTTTCTCGTTTTTAGAGAACACGATCCTGCGTCGTGAGCTAGAAGTCACGTCCTAAATCTATT
>CAZSYW010000023.1:0-13543 GCA_964611315.1 uncultured Rhodospirillaceae bacterium | reverse complement strand
TTTTTAGAGAACACGATCCTGCGTCGTGAGCTAGAAGTCACGTCCTAAATCTATTACGGCCGTATTTCAATTCTTTCTTTTCAAAATTTGCCAGGCTGCAGAACGTCTGTAGAAGGCTGTCACACTATCCCACTCACCGGTTTCGTGCCTGAGCCAACAGATAAACGTGGGCCGTAGCTTGGTCGATTAACGTAGCTGTCATTGGAGTTTTATGAACTTGGAAGTGATATATAGGTAGCATGCGTCTGGGTAGACTTGGATGGTGACTATGAAAGTTCTTGAGCTCTGCGCGGTGGACTTTACCCTCTATCACTTTTTGATGCCGCTAATTCGGGAAATTGTGTCAAGGGATCACGAGGTGGTAGCAGCCTGCGCAGAAGGCGTGAAGGCCGCGGAGATACGGACTCAAGGGTTGCGCGTTGAGCCTATCCCATTCTCTCGGGACTTAATGGCCCTTCGTACACACTACCGTTCCTACCGGATATTATCGGACTTGCTCCGTCGGGAGCGTTTTGACATCGTGCATGTGCATACGCCAGTTGCTGCCGCCATTGGTCGCCTTGCCGCATGGAGAGCCGGGGTGCCAAAAATTATATACACGGCGCACGGGTTTTATTTCCACGAGCACATGCGGTTTTGGGAGCGTTGGTTCTTTATTGCCATCGAATGGCTGTTAGGACGGGTTACAGACGTTTTATTGACGCAAGCCGAGGAAGATGCTGTAGCAGCACGTCGTTACAACCTCTGTCGCGGTGGGATTATTGAAGCAATCGGGAATGGAGTTGACCCGGGCACATTTTTCCCGAGCCGCGATCCAATTGAACGCTCACAATTGCGTGTTCGTAATAATACTAGCGTTGATGCCTGTGTGATTGTGACAGTTGGCCGGTTGGTTGCAGAAAAAGGTTACCCAGAACTTTTCACGGCAATCTCAGGGGTGGACGCTGTCCTATGGTTGGTTGGCGAGCGTTTAGATAGTGATCATGCTCAAGACATAGATTCGCACATCGAGAGGGTAAAAGAAAATCCTAAACTCCAAGGGAAAGTACACTTTTTGGGAGCGCGTTTAGATGTTCCTGAGTTATTGCGCGCCGCCGACGTTTTCGTTCTTCCGTCACATCGGGAGGGTATGCCGCGTTCAATCATTGAAGCTATGATGACAGGCTTACCGGTCGTTGCTACGGATGTTAGAGGTAGTCGCGAAGAAGTGCGTGATGATCACACGGGTATACTGGTGCCGGTCCGTGCTCCCAAAACATTATCTGAGGCGCTCACTAAGTTGGTTGCTGACCCCGTGCTACGTAGGAGCATGGGTGCAGCGGGGCGCGCTCGGGCGCTAAAGCATTTCGATGAGAGTAAAGTTATTGCCCGCCAGATTGAATTGCTTGGGTTGTAATTCTCACCCTATCTTTGTGGGCCAGTTTCTATTGCCTACCATTTATTACGTAGCTCCCGTAGTCGCAAAAAAACCTCCCGAGGGCTAGGCACATCGGCCAGTGTGGGAAAGTCTTCTTGTAGGGTCTTAACTACGGACGGGTTTTCAAGACGGAAAAACGTGTTGATCTCTTTCTCGATGCCGAGTGTGGTGACGATTGCTTGGTGCGGATCCTGCTTACGCGCCTTCGCTAGCAACTCACTAGCTTTGGCGTTGTTTGGCTCCCTGTTCAGCGTGAATTCTAAGTTGTTGGCTATGTAGTCGTGCCCCGGAAAGATGCGGGTGTTGTCCGGAAGCGTTGATAGCTGGCTTGAAAACGTTTCGTATAGCTCTTCGGGGTGGCCTCCGTTGTGGCAGTTGCCGGCGCCGGCATTGAATAGTGTGTCACCAGAGAATAAAGCGGGTTCATCCGTGTGTGACACTAGGCATACATGGCTCATGGTGTGGCCGGGCGTGTCTAGGACTTCTAGTTCGACAGTTTGCCCTATAGTAATGCTATCTCCAGCATGTAACCCCACGTCCACGTCAGGTATTTTATTTTTTGCACCGTGATGAGCAAGAAGCTCTGCTCCTGTTGCCGCAATCACTGGTGTGTTGCCGCCCGTATGGTCGCCATGCTCGTGAGTGTTGAGAACCTTGATAATATCCCAGCCGAGCCGCTTGGCGGCCGCTAGACACTTTTCATGTTCCAAAGGGTCTATTGCAAGCGCTTGCCCTGTCTCAGAACAGGCGACCAAATAATTAAAGTTTCTCCAAGCATTGTCAGTGTAAATTTGTTCGACAAGCACGGCAATTCTCCTTAAGCATCATACGGAACAATAGCTATGGTATACCATCAGTCGATGCACTCTACGATGGGTCCTTGCATGTACGAAGGAAAGCCGCTTCATTAAGGAATGGCAAGGTACTGATTGTTTCCTCCACTTCTAACACGGTAGGCATTAGTTCTCAGAAATCGGTGTGCTGAGAGCGTTGTTGAGAGATGGCATCACTTCCGTTGCCATGAGTTCCATCGAGTGACACATTCGCGTTTTATCCACCCAGTCGTGGGCAGTCATCAAAAGCGTGCCAAAACCACCAACCCGGTCGTGAAAATCAAGTAACTGACGTATTACCGTCGGGACATCACCGCGTATCACAAAGCTGTCAACCATGTGTTTTGGACTCAAGTCGTTTGGGTCATCACCGGGTTTCGCCACAAATGCGGGCTTCAAGTTAGCGCGGTCAAAAATGTCGAATAGATACTCATAGTAATGCATAAATGAACCGTCCGGATTCATGACGAATTGTTCCGCTTCATCGTTCGAGTCAGCTACAAAAATGCTTCGGGCAACTCGCCAGCGAGTATTTGCGGGAGCCCGATCGTGTAACTTGCATTCATCTGAATAGACGTTCCAGTGGCTTGCGACTGACCAGGCGCCAATAAAATTAGCCGAGATAGGATCCCAGTCACGTCTGGCGGCCAACCGCATAGTGCTCGAGTTGGGACTGAGTGCAGACAGAGCAATCGGAGGATGAGGTTTTTGGAAAGGTTTCACCATACTGCCTAGGCCTAGTTTTTCGACTACCCAATCCTCAATTTGTGTATCCCAGAGGGTATTTTTAATGTTGTATGGAGGTTCTGATTCCCAGATTTTAAGAATCGTATCAATTGATTCGATCATTAGGGTATTACGATCGGCATCCATTATCCCGAAAAGTTCAAAGTCGGACGGTAGCCCACCGGGACCAATTCCCATTATGAACCGACCTTCCGATAAATGGTCGAACATGGCGGCGTACCCGGCGATCATGGCTGGGTGATATTGCGGCAAACAAAGCACGCCAGTCCCGAATTTAATTTGACTCGTTCGCGGGATCAGGTTTGCCATAAACAACAATGGTGAGGTAATGGGTTCGGCCGAAGACGTAAAGTGCTCCCCGACCCAAACCTCCTCAAACCCTAGTTGGTCGGCTAATACGATCGCATCAGTGTCCTCTTTCAAGGCTTGATGATAATCTTTCCTAGGATCATGAAGAGGCATCATGAAATAACCAAGTTTCATCAGAGGTTCCTTTTTGTATGGCTCCGTTTCGGGCCACTTAACTCTAGCGCAAAGTTGGTACGAGTCGAGGTCTGCCCAAAACTGTTTGTATTAAAGTAAGAGCTGTCGTAGCTAAGTAATATTAAGAAGACGCAGCGTTGCTGCAATGGGGACAGGGAGCAACTGAGAATGGCAAGAAATGGGCTAGGACAGGTCAAGACGGACCTCGCGCTGATTTCAAATGCCCGAGCCTTAGTGCCGGCGATGACAGAACGTGCGCGAGAGTGCGAACGACTTCGGCGGATACCTGATCAGACCGTCGAAGATTTTCATAGAGCTGGATTGTTCCGGGCTATACAACCTAGGCGAATCGGTGGCAGCGAGGTGCAGTTCCCCGTCTATTTCAAGATATGCGCAGAAATTGCCCGTGGCTGTGCCTCTAGCGCTTGGGTCCTGACGAACCTTGCTAGTCACCACTGGATGCTGACGTACTGGCCTGTGGAAGCTCAGGACGAGCTCTGGGGGGAATCGGCGGATGTGCTGATTGCTTCTGGTCTGGCTTTTCCGTGTGGCAAGGCAAGTCGAGTAGCCGGGGGGTATAAGTTGACCGGGAAATGGCCGTTTTCAAGTGGCGTGGACGTTTCGACTTGGAATATGCTTGGCGGTATTGTGACGTCCGACGCTGATGAAAAGCCTGATCAGCGTTTATTTTTGGTCCCAAGCAAGAATTACCAGATTATTGATGATTGGGAGGCTAGTGGCCTGAAAGGTTCGGGCAGTAAAACCGTTGCTTGTGAAGATGTCTTTGTTCCTGCCCATCGCACGGTTGCGCTTCAGGACATTGTTGATGGGGAGGCCCCTGGCTTGGCCGCGAATCCTGGTTCGCTGTTTAGACTGCCCTTTTTTGCTATGTTTCCTTACGTCGTTGGTATGGTTGCTTTAGGGGCGGCAAAGGGTGCGCTAGAAAATTACACAACTTGGAACAAAAATCGAGTTAGCCACTACACAGGGGCTAAACTTAGCGCTCTCGCCCCAATCCAAATGCGTCTCTCTGAAGCTTCCGCCTCAGCCGAAGCGGCGGAACGGATGTTTTTGCACAGATGTAAGGAAGTTACGTCTATGGCGGAGGTCGGAAAAGAAATGGGCCTTGAGGAGCGCGCCGAATATCGGCGAGACGGGGCCTTTGCGACAAAATTATGTGTGCGGGCGGTCGACATTCTTTTTGAAGGAAGTGGGGGAAACGCCTTGTATTCCGACAATGATATGCAGCGGCACTTCAGGGATGTGCATGCGGCGGCCGGTCATTTTGCGCTCTCTTGGGACGTATCGGCTGCAATATATGGACAAATACGCCTTGGCCTCCCGTTCAAAGGTAACTTGTGAAAAAAAGGGTAAAATCCCTCACTTTTCTTAATGGATCTTAACGGGACTCGACTATTCCAGTTCCATGGCTTTCTCGAAAGCTGCATCTAGCAACACCTGGCCTCCGGCAATGAGGTCGTTGTCTTCCGCATCTTCCAATTCGTTGTGGCTCAGGCCATCTTTGCAGGGAATAAATATCATTGAGGTGGGGCATATATCGGCCATGTATTTCGCATCGTGCCCGGCGCCACTGGTAATACGGCGGGAAGTGTACCCTCGGGCGTGCGCCGCTCGTTCCACAGTATCAATGCACGCGGAATCAAATGAGGTGGGTGGCGAGTACCAAATTTCTTCGAGATTTCCTTCAAGCCCAGTATTAGAGCAGACGGCTTTAAATGTTGTATCCATTCCAACTGCCATTTTAGAAAGTATGTCTGAATCCGGGTGTCTCATGTCTATGGTGAACTGGACTGAACCTGGAATTACGTTGCGCGAATTAGGGTACAATTGAAACTCCCCGACGGTAGCGCGTCCGTCGGGGGTGTGTTCCATCGCAATTTTGTTAATGTGTCCGATAAAGTCTGCAGCCCCGACTAATGCATCCCTTCTGGCTGACATTGGGGTTGAGCCAGCATGAGCCTCTGTGCCCTTGAGCCTACAATCAAACCAGCGAATTCCCTGGATTCCTTCTACTACTCCAATAGTTTTGTGCTCGGATTCAAGGATAGGTCCCTGCTCTATATGAGCCTCAAAATATGCGTGAATAGGTCGGCCTCCACAGGGGACTGTGCCGTTATATCCTATGCGTGTAAGGGAGTTACCAAGTGTGTGCCCACTGGCGTCCCGGGAGTCTAGAGCCGCAGAAAGGGTAAGCGCGCCTGCAAATACACCCGATCCCATCATGGCGGGAGCAAACCGGGAACCTTCTTCGTTTGTCCAAGAGACCAGCTCGATCGGTCTGAGGGTGCGCACTTTGTTTTGGTTCATTGCGCGGATCGTTTCAAGGCCGGCCATCACACCATATGCCCCGTCATACTTACCACCGGTCGGCTGGCTGTCCAAATGACTGCCGATTAAAACTGGGGCGAGCCTGTCGTTTTGGCCGTCAAGGCGGCAGAAGAGATTGCCTATTTGGTCGATGGAGATTTTGCAATCTTCCTTCTTTGCCCAGGTTACGAGCAAATCTCGACCTTCGCGATCTTCGTCAGTTGCGGCAATGCGACGGACACCTCCTTTTTCCGTTGCTCCCACCTGGGCCATGAGGGCAAGCGAATCGATGAGCCGATTGCTATCTACGCTAGGTGGTTTCATGTCATAAATTTGGTCGTTTGTCGGCGAAGGGGTGTGCGCGCTCAAAGGCGCGACTTGCGTTTAAGACCACTGAATCGCCATACATGGGGCCAACAATTTGCAACCCAATTGGCAAGCCATTGTCGCTGAACCCACATGGGATGGATGCGGCTGGTTGTCCTGTCAGGTTGAACGGGGGGGTAAAGGGAATCCATCCAAAAGGGTCTTCGCTATAGCTGTCTGGACACGGTTTCCCTGTGTCGAACGCAACGACAGGGAGGGTTGGGCTCAGCAAAACGTCGTACTTCGCCAGCATATGATTCATATAGATTCCGTTTGCTGTGCGATCAAGCTCGGCGGTTTTCAATGACATCATGTCGAGTTTTCGGCCCTCTGCTGCCATCGTTAAAAGACTAGGCTCAATCTGATCCTGTTGTTCGTCCGTTAGCATGCTAATAAGTTTTGCCGCGCTAGAAGTGAACAGGATCTGTACGACATCACGAGGTGGGGCAGGCCAGTTCAGATCGATTCTTTCAACTGAGGCGCCCAGGTCTGAGAATTGTTGTGCAGCGTTTGCCACTGCCTCCGCTACTTCTTCATCTATCCTTGTGTTGAGTCCAAGTGTGGGACTAAGGGCAACTTTCAGGCCATCGATGTTTCCATCGATTGTGCTGCTATAATCGGCGCCGTCGTGCGGGAGCGCGTGCCAATCGCGGGTGTCCGGATTAGCGATTACCGTCAACATTAACGCGGCATCGGCGACGGTGCGTGTCATCGGGCCCGCGTGCGCCAAGGTGCCAAATGGACTTGAAGGGTAGGCCGGCACCCGTCCAAAAGTAGGCTTCAGACCATAAATTCCGGCGAAGCAAGCCGGGATGCGAATCGAACCTCCGGCGTCCGTTCCGATCGCTAGCTGCCCCATTCCGGAAGCGACAGCTGCACTGGCTCCGCCGCTTGACCCACCCGGGGTTTTGTCAAGGTTCCATGGATTACGGGTAATGCCAGTCAAAACACTGTCGGTCACGCCCTTGTGTCCAAATTCGGGGGTTGTGGTTTTACCCAACAGCACGGCCCCGTGTTCTTTGAGCCTTGCAACACAGGGGGCATCTTCGTCCCAGGGTTGATCGGGATTTGTGGAGCGAGAGCCTCGCAAGGTAGGCCATCCCTTCGTGATCACTAAGTCTTTAATGGTTGTGGGAACTCCATCGAGAAGACCTTTAGGGTTTCCTGTTTTCCAACGTTGTTCCGAGTCAGACGCGGCGTTGAGAGCTGAGTCCGGGTCAACAATGGTGAAAGCATTGAGTTTGCTGCCGTAACGTTCGATTCGGTCAAGTGATGCGCGGACTGCCTCGACCGGTGATATTTTGTGCGTTCGATAGTTTCGAATTAGTTCTGTAGCGGGCATAAAGGCAAGATCTTCAGTCATGGTATTTCCAGTTCAAGGAGGCGCAAGTATTTGGACGCTACTATACCACTGTAACGGGTTATTCAACTTTAGTAGACTTAGGGTGATTTCGCGGGAGAAGAGATATACAGAAGGGTCTTTCTTAGAACACTTCGTTCATCTCGTTTAGTGTGTGACCGCTACGTTCTGTTGGCCTTTGATGCGGGGTTGCGACCTTATTATAATTTACAAATGTCGGCGAGTTCAGGCTGGCACGCCGCAGATCTCGGTGTTTCGACAAACTATGTATAACAGGATCTAAAAAAATGGCAGAGCTTCAAATCCTATATCCAGATGTTTTATCCGCCGATGATCACGCGGTCGAACGGGCCGTTTCGGGTCCTGATGTCGAATTTGCTATATTCAACGAAAGTGACCCCGATAAAATTCCCCAAGAGGCTTGGTCAGTATGTGATGCTATGGTCACGGGTCTTGCTATGCCAATTAATGAGGATGTATTAGCTAAGCTCGATAAATGCAAAATTATTGCAAGATTGGGTGTAGGGTACGATTTAATTGATATTGTCGCTGCTGGTGCTCGCCGAATTGCAGTTTGTAATGTCCCAGATTATGGCACTAACGAAGTTGCAGACCATGCAATTGCTCTGCTTCTTTCTTTTGTCCGCGGAATACCTCAGTACACGGAAGCCTACCGCACTGATCCGGATAAAGGTTGGGATTACAAAATTACTCCCGCGATGACGAGGATGACTGGAAAGTGCTTTGGTGTAATTGGTTTGGGTCGTATTGGTACGGCGGCGGCGATGCGTGCTAAGGCCTTCGGTATGACTGTGTGTGCTTTTGATCCTTTCGTCCCGCACGGACAGGAGTTGGCCCTTGGCATCGACCGAGAGGATGATCTTGATGGTTTGCTGGGAAAGGCCGATTTCATCAGTATTCATTGCCCTGCTACTGAACGGACCCATCATCTAATTGACGATCGTGCCGTTTCGAAAATGAAACCCGGTGTGATTTTGGTAAACACCGCCCGCGGGCCGATTTGTGACCTTACTGCTTTATATGAGGGGCTAAAATCTGGCCAAGTTGGTGCTACCGCGCTGGACGTGTTCGACCCAGAGCCTCCTAACGCTGATCATCCGCTTTTGCGGGCTTGGCGAAGTCGGGAAGCTTGGCTCGAGGGTCGTTTTGTCGCCACTCCTCACGCGGCGTGGTACAGTCCAACGTCTGCTCAAATCCTTCGCGAAAAGGCACTCCAAACTTGCCTTATCTACTTGCGGGACGCGACCCTGAGAAACTGTGTGAACAGGGAATATTTGGAGACTTGAAAGAAGCTGAAATAATGTTTGGTGGTTCACTCGGGGAGCTAACCAGACTTCAGGGAGCCGCAGTTATTCATAACGGTCAGGCTTTCACGCTCGGCCTGGCCTTAGTACTTTGATGCCAACGTCGCAAGGCGACATACTCCTCTGGAATTTCAATTTTTGACCATCCAGCAAATTCGATTAAAATGAAGGCTGTGATATCTGCAATTGTAAAAGTTTCCGTTGCAACAAACTCGCTTACTTCGAGTTGCTGATTCAAAACACCTAGAAAATGTTCAACGCGGGTGCGGCCGCGCTCGGCAAGCTCTGGAATTTGGGCGTAATTCGTTGGTCCAGGTACGGCGCGATCCGTCCATCCCTTGCCGGTGTTCCGAAATGCGTCCGCGGCTGGAAGCATGCCTAAAAGTTCGACTCTCCGCTGCCACATCTCTACTTGCGCTTTCTCCTTTGCATCGCGTCCCATCATTGATGGTGACGGCTGCAGCTCCTCAAAATAACGGCAGATCGCCACAGATTCCGTAACCAGTGTTCCGTCGTCGAGGACAAGGGCGGGGACGGTGCAGAGAGGGTTTATCTTTCGAAATTCCTCGCCCAACTGTTCTTTATTGCCTAGGTCAACTTGGATAATGTCTATGTCTTCTATGCCTTTTTCAGACAGGAACATGCGAGCGCGTCGTGGGTTGGGGGCGCGCGCAAAGTCATAAAATTTTACCATCTTTTCCTCCTGGAGCTTTCTAGGTCTATATAGCGAACAGGACTATTGTTTGAACGGGTGATATTCATGTCAGATCTCCCAACAATACTACGAAGTACATTCAATTATAGGCCCGCCCGTACTAGGCGGGTGCCGGCTACAAGTGCTTTTAGTTTTGCGTATGCAATGCTGCGGGGAATATACTTAAATCCACAATCAGGTGCGGGAACAATGTTTTTCGGAGGCACGTATTTGAAGGCTCGTTCAATGCGGTCGGCGACTAACCGGTCACTTTCCACCGCCATGTCATCAAGGTTGATGACGCCAAGGATGATTGTCTTGTCTGCGATAGGGTTTAGAACTGACAAGTCAAGATTTGGCTGGGCTGTCTCGACCGAGATTTGATCGACAGAACATTCTGAGAGCTCTTCAAGAAAGAGGTAGTGATCCGGGCGATCTTTGATCATTGCTGCATATCCCATGCACAGATGTAGAGCGGTGGTGCCGCTAATTCCCCTTAGTGCCCGGTTGATGGCGGGGATTGCAAATTGTTTTGCAGCTTCGGGCCGAGCCTGTAACCATGGTTCATCGATCTGCACCACATCTGCCCCGGCCGCGAACAAATCTTGGATTTCCTCATTGACTGCTTTTGCATAATCCATAGCTAGGGCAGCCGGATCGTTGTAGTGCTGGTCCTCTGCTTGTTGAGACATCGTGAACGGGCCAGGCAGGGTTGCTTTGATGGCACGATCTGTATTAGCACGTAAGAAAGCAATGTCGTTGGTGCCGACGGGGGCCGTTCGCCTGATAGGGCCGACAACAAGTGGTACTGCGTTTGGTGTCCCTTTTCGTGAGATTGCAGTGCCGGTTTTCTCGGGGTGAAGGCCATTTAGCGCAGTGGCAAAATGGTTTGAGTAGCTCTCTCGGCGCATTTCACCGTCGGTTATGATGTCGATACCAGCCCGTTCCTGATCTCGGATAGCTAACACTGTTGCGTCATCTTGTGCCTGGGAGAGCCGCGGGTTGTCTACTCGCCAAAGATCACCCCGCCGTGACCGAGGTGGCGAACCAGAAGCGAGCGCTTCGCGATCTATTAGCCAGTCAGGTTGTGTGTAGCTCCCGACTACCGAGGTAGGCAAAAGTGGAACAGAATTTTTCATTTTCCTTACTCACAGTGTTCGGTCATTGTCTAAAAGGAACCATCTTAGCATTCTTGGGGAATTACTGACTCAGCCAATTTAGATCCTCGCGTCCCAGCAATGCTTTAGTGTTGAACAGCGTATTTTCACACTGTAAGGCCATGGTCATCCATCGGGACTACAGATATCTTCCGACAATTAATTGTGATGCCCTATTTAAAATATTATTGTGTAACATACCAACAGCTTCAATTGCGGCGAGTACAATGACAAAAATATTGCTGATACAGGGCGCCAACATGGCGTGGTTGGGAAGACGCAACCCCGAGATATATGGCGCAACGACCGTTGATGAGCTGAACGAAATGCTTCGGACCCATGCCGTCGACAACGGCTATGAGCTAGACATTTTCTATACGCATGTTGAAGGGGAAGCTATAGCTCGGGTATTTCAAGCGGCGGAGGGTGACATTGATGGCCTTGTAATGAACCCGGCAGGCTTCACCTATCGGGGTGAGGCCCTCCGCGACTGTATCCTTGATTGTGAGGACTTACCTTACATAGAGATCCACATAACCAACTTGGCAAAACGAGATATCAAATCGGTCTTGGCGAGCGCAGCTGATGGCATGTTAATGGGGCTTGGGGTTGAGTCGTATCTCTTGGCTCTGGACGCTATGTTGGACTTACTGCAAAAGCGAAATGGATGAACGAACTTAAAATTCAGCCAGGTATTCTTGGTATTGCTCCCTATGTGCCTGGGCTTTCAAGCTCAGACACCGATAAACCCGTAGTAAAGATGTCATCTAACGAGACACCATTGGGGACTAGCCCATATGCGGTAGAAGCGTATCGTCGGTCCAGTGAGCTATTGCACCGGTACCCCGATGGCGCTGCCGTAGAGTTGCGGGCGGCAATTGGGGATCGCTACGGTCTGAATCCTGAACAGATTATGTGCGGCAATGGTTCGGATGATTTGCTGTATCTGATTGCGGCTGCTTATGCAGGGCCCGGTGACGAAGTTTTAGTCACGGAGCACGCGTTCGCTATGTATCAAATCGCTGCCCAGTCCGTGGGAGCCACTCCAGTGGTCGCGACAGCGCGCTCCTTGGGTGCCGATATTGACAATTTGTTGAATAAAGTGAGCTCGGACACGCGAATTTGCTACCTGGCCAACCCAAATAACCCAACCGGGACAGTTTTATCTTCCAAGGAGATGGAACGCTTACGTGAAGGTCTGCCAGATAGTGTTCTACTGGTGATCGATGCAGCTTATGCAGAGTACGTTACTCGGAAAGACTACTCAGACGGTATCGAGTTGGTGGACCGTCATGAAAATGTTGTTGTGACTCGTACTTTTTCTAAAATATATGGTCTTGCTGCTTTGAGGCTCGGTTGGTTGTATGGGCCACCGCGGTTGGTGGATACGCTGAATAGGATTCGCTGCCCTTTTAATGCGAACGGGGCTGCACAGGCGGCGGGGATCGCTGCCCTTGGAGATAAGAATTTCCTCAGCGCTGCAGTGGCACACAATGTGAAATGGTTGCCGTGGTTGGAGGCTGAGTTTAAAAATATCGGGCTAACAGTCCATTCCAGCATAGCTAATTTTACACTGGTCGAATTTGACAATACCTCGACTAAAAACGCTTCTCATGTATACGAACACCTTTTAGAAAACGGGGTCATTGGTCGAGAACTTAGAGCATATGGCTTGCCTGACTGTCTTCGTTTTTCCGTGGGCCTTGAGGAAGACAACCGTTTGCTGGTCGATTTGGTGGCTAAGTTTTGTCAGATGGGCGCATGAGACAGCGCGCGGGAGGTGAAGAATGAAAACAATTTGTGTTGCTTTATTGAGCGCCTTGTTTAGTTCGGTCTGGGTGTCTGGTGGGTTAGCGTTGACAATCACGAATGACACCGAGGAGAGCTTGAAAGTTACAGTTGAGAAGTGGCAGCGGCGCATAAATCCGGGGGATAGTGCCGTGTTTACGCCTACCAATCCGCCCGTAATGCTGCAGTTTGAGCTCAGAAATTATTATATTACTTGCGAGTCGGGCGCAGACGATAATGTGCGGGTCGAAAAACCGCAGTGCTATGTGAATGGGGAGGCGGCGGGTGACAGCCAGCTTCGTATGTAAGTGAAATCGCTCGGTTTTAGTGGATTGCGCCATTCATAGTTTCGGCCTTACATTTTCAGTGGAAGGTTTGTCTCTTTAACACGTCATGTCCAGGTTCGTGAGCAGGGCGACGTTTTTGTGTGCCATAAAGGAGCTAATGTGACGGCTGCGTTAGCATTTAAGGGCCTCCAGCATGTTTACAACGGCGCGACCGTGTTAGCGCCGCCAGACTGGTGCGCTGAAAAGGGAGAGCAGTGGTTGTTTCTTGGGCCATCGGGCTGTGGCAAGACAACCTTGTTGCATATTCTTGCCGGCTTATTAACGCCGAGTGCGGGTGTTGTAAGCGCTTTAGGAAAGGAAGTTTCCTCTCTATCGCCCGCAGCCCAGGACTTATTTCGTGGTAGGCAGATCGGGATCGTATTTCAGCAGTTACATCTGATTGACGCCTTGACTGTAATGTCAAACGTAATACTTGCTCAAAGTCTTGCTAGGTGTAGGCCGGATCCTGAAAGAGTCCGTGAATTGCTTGCTCAGCTCGACATCGCGGACAAAGCCCACGCCTTTCCTCGTCAACTCAGCTTCGGCCAAGCGCAAAGAGTTGCTTTGGCTCGTGCTTTGATTAACCAACCACAAATAATTTTGGCGGATGAACCAACTTCCAGTCTTGATGATGCCAATGCTCACCGTGTGACTGAGCTCCTGCTGGAGCAGGCGAGTTTGACTGAAAGCGTATTGGTGGTGGCTTCTCATGACACACG
>CAZSYW010000022.1:0-18133 GCA_964611315.1 uncultured Rhodospirillaceae bacterium | reverse complement strand
GTTGTAACCGTGCTTGTTGCGATATCAGTGCTGTGGTCCATGGATGCGGGGCTGTCCGGCGCGGAGATTGAACCCTTTAAGACAGCGATTACTCTCAAATTCGAACGTGCTTGGCCGTACGCTGTTTACGCTATCCTGTTATTGCTGGCAGGGATGTTTATGGAACGTTTTTTTTGTCGTTTTTTGTGTCCTTTGGGTGGCGCGCTGGCGTTTCTGGGTCGGTTCCATTTGTTTCAATGGTTAAAACGACGCCCTGAATGCGGTTCACCATGCCATATTTGCGAGGTATCATGCCCGGTGCAGGCTGTTGAACCCAGTGGGAACATCAACATGAACGAGTGTTTTCAATGCCTTGATTGCCAGGTTGATTATTATGACGATCGACGTTGCCCTCCCTTGGTATTTCTCCGAAAGCAAAATGAGCACACTCCTATATCTGTTCCGAGTCCACTGGCTGCGAAGTGAGAGAAGCATCAATGTGTTTCGGCTGGGGTGCAGCGCATAAAAAAAAAGAGAGGTCGCTAAACCTGTCCAAGGAGATAGTGGGTCGGGGACTAAGCCGGTTTTTAACGGTTTTAGTCGCGGCGCTAATTGGGGCGTTGATTGTTGCCGGATTCAAGACGGAGGCTTTGGCGGATCTTGATCAAAGTTTAACACCGAAGCTTCTTTCGCAAATTTTCCCGGGTGCTCAAGGCATTGGTGCAGTAGAAGGGCAACCTGAGGCTGCACGCGTATTGCGGGAAGGTGATCTAGATGGATTCCTTACCACTGTTGGCTATGTTTTCTCGGTCGGTAATATTTTGAAACCTACCGGTTATACGGGTCAGCCATTTGATATTACGGTTGGCGTTGACCTTGACGGGTTCGTTACCGGTGCGGTTCTGCATTCCCATAATGAACCGATTTTTCGTAACACTGCTATTGAAATGTCCTTAGAACAAGCAATCTCGGGGTTGGTTGGCATAGATCTTCTTTCTATCCCGTTGGATCTTCCAAGCGGATATGCTCGCATCGGAGATGCTAGCGCCCTCACCATGCTTGATAGCATCTATCGTGCCGGAAGATCCGTTGCCGTATCACGCGAGTTGCGTGGGCCAGGTGAGCGGGAGGGGAGGCGCCTAGATGTTGAGAGTTATCAACTATTAGATTGGGAGAGTTTAAGACGGTCGGCGGCGATACGGAGCATTTTGCTTAGAAATTACCACGTCGCCAGTGCGCTGGAAGTCCTCGGAACAACCTTTCCTCTTACTTTGGCCGAAGAGCAATCTGTTTTCGCCGAAATTTATGTAGCTCTGGCAACGCCGGCACTTATAGGCCGAAATCTCCTTGGTGATTCCTTTTATACAGAGAAAGTAAAAAATCGAACCAGCGGCCAGCATTTTGTGTTTGTGGCCATGAATGGGGACTGGGTATCAAGTGAACAGGGTGTTTTTCCGCCTGGATATGTTGACAACTCTTTGTCGCGCATCCGGCTTCGGCAAGGCGGTTTGGTGGTGGCGCCCAAAGAACTGCTCGTTGATGAAATAATAGTTGCGGAGACAGCGAATGCTCCGGAGTTGACTTGGGCAGCATTGTTGCAGATTCCGGAGAAAACAGAATTTGATGCAACCCGTCCTTGGATGGTGGAGTTTGGCGTTGGTCACCACGAAACAGAAGCTACTTTCGTGGTGCCCTATACCCCACCACCGTTGTTAGTAAGGGAGCCGCTTCATCACCTTGCTGCGGTTTCAGAAAGTCGACGTGCCGGTGTTCCACCTTTGTGGGTTACTGTGTGGTTGGACCAAAAGTTCCTGATTGGGATCCTGGTGTTTTCCTTGATTGTGCTGTCGGTGGTGCTTGTGTTTCAGGGGAAAATGGCGCGGACCCCAAAACTCTTGACGTGGTTTAGGACGGGTTTCCTCTTGTTTACACTGGTTTGGATTGGGTGGTATGCCGGCGCTCAGCTTTCAGTCATGCATCTGTTAACGTTTTTGCGAGCGCCGTTGCTTGAATGGTCTCTCAGCTCACTTCTTCTGGATCCGTTAACTGTAATAATCATGTCATTTTCGGCGCTCGGTTTGATAATGCTCGGGCGTGGAGTATTCTGTGGCTGGTTATGCCCGTTTGGCGCCTTGCAGGAGCTGCTCGGTCAGCTCGCGAGGCGTTTAAGGTTTCCGAATATACATGTGCCGGAGAAGCTCAACGAACGGCTCTGGACGGTGAAATATGTGATTTTAATCGCTTTGGTAGGGATTTCGTTTTTTGACTCGGCGCACTTGACATATGCTGTGGAGGTTGAGCCGTTTACGACTGCGATTTTATTTGGTTTTGCGCGTTCTTGGCCCTTCACAATTTTTGCGATCGCAGTGCTGGGCGTAGGCTTCTTTATTGAGCGGTTTTTCTGTCGCTATGTGTGTCCATTGGGTGCCGGTCTATCGATTGTTGGTCGTTGGCACATGCTCGAATGGTTTAGACGACGTCCGGAATGTGGCGCCAATTGTCACATATGTAGAGATTTGTGCCCGGTGGAGGCTATTAGCTCAGACGGTTCCATAAACATGAATGAGTGTTTCCACTGTTTGTCTTGCCAAGTAGCTTTTTATGACGATCAGACATGTCCGCCTCTAAAGTCACAACGTGAGCGGCATGTGCGAGCTTTGGGGGACGTTGTCAAAGATCGAAGCGCAGAATCGCTGACTATGGCATAGTATAAGAGTCTGAAAAGTATCTGTCGTCGCACATTTTAGTAGCCACCTTTGGAGATGCTCGTTGATGAGGAAGGGAAAATGGTGAGCCGCCAGGGCTGGTCCAAGCTCGGGGAACATATGTTGGGTGAACCAGTTGCTGGTGGAGGGCTATTGGATCGAAGAGTGTTTTTAGCCGGTAGCGCACTGCTCGCCTCAACTGCCACATGGCGTGAGGCAACTGCCGGCTCGGATTCCATTGGTGATGATTCTCCATCATCTATGACGAAACCTGGCTCAGTATTCCGAGGTTTTGGTGTGCCGGCGATCTCAGAAAATTCAATTCAGAGAACAGTCTTGCAGCCTTATGGAGACCTGGCACCTGGAGCCGGGGTGGCAATGACGCCGTTAGGAGCTCTGGACGGAACTATTACCCCTAACGGCTTGCACTTCGAACGAAGCCACAATGGCCGGCCAACTATTGATCCAGATGCGCACCGATTTCTTATACATGGTTTAGTTAATCGGCCGCTTAAATTCACTTTAGAATCCCTCTTGCGTTATCCGATGGAAACTCGAATGTGCTTTATAGAGTGTGCCGGCAATAGTTTTTTCAACAGCAATCTATTCGCTGAGCCTATGCAAGTACCAGTGGGAATGATTCACGGACTTGTGTCAGGGGCAGAATGGACGGGGGTTCCACTTAACTTGTTGTTGGAGGAAGCAGGGCTGGATCCAAAAGGGACGTGGATTTTGGCAGAAGGTGCAGACGCTGCTGGTATGAGCCGAAGCATACCGATCGAGAAGGCAGTGGATGACGCTATCATTGCGCTTTACCAGAACGGAGAACGACTTCGAACGGAGCAGGGGTATCCAATGCGCCTGTTATTGCCTGGATTTGAGGGCAACATGTCAGTTAAGTGGTTGCGGCGTATCAAAGTTACGGCTGGACCAACATATACCAAGGATGAAACGTCAAAGTATTCGGATTTAATGCCAGATGGTACTGGCCGGCTGTTCACTTTTACCTTGGGGGTTAAGTCAACTATAACCCGCCCCGCGACGGGAGTTGCTATGAGTGGACCAGGTCTTTACGAAATTTCGGGATTGGCTTGGTCGGGCCACGGGTCGATAGTTCGTGTAGAGGTGTCAGCGGATGGTGGAAAGAGTTGGGCCGACGCAGCACTCGGAGACCCAGTTCTTCCTATGGCGCTTACTCGGTTTCGTATTCCCTGGCGTTGGGATGGCGGCCCAACCATGTTGCAAAGCCGCGCGACAGATGAGCGGGGGAATACCCAGTTACGTCGGGAAGTTTGGTCAGCTCAGTATGCAGATGGTCAACTGTATCACTGCAATGCAATCCAGACGTGGGGTGTTAGCCGCAACGGGGAGATAAGTAATGTCTATATCTGATTTCATATGGCATATCTCACTGACACTAGTGGTCTCCTTTATATGGGTTACGTCGGTGTTGGCTCAGTCAGGTCCATCGCTGGGGGAGTTGGTAACGCCTGAAGAAGTAGAGAAGTGGGATATAAGCATAGCTCCGGACGGACTGACTTTGCCTTCAGGAGAAGGGACCGCGGTGGGAGGAAAAGAAGTGTATCGGAAGCATTGCCTGCGTTGTCATGGTGAGCGTGGCGAGGGTGGCGATGGGTTAGCGGATCCGTTGGTGGGTGGTATTGGATCATTGGCGTCAGGGGAGTCTGCGATAAAAACGGTCGGCAGTTACTGGCCATATGCCACGACCATTTTCGATTATGTCAGAAGAGCCATGCCTTACGACTTACCGATGTCGCTAAGTAACGATGATGTATATGCGGTAACAGCATATGTCCTGGTGCTTAACGATATTATTGAACCGACAAAAGTAATAAATTCGACGACATTGCCGGATGTTGAGATGCCGAACCGCCGTGGTTTTATAGTGCATTGGCCTGAGCCTAACTAGCTTCTAGTCACGTTGTTTAAAAACTGTATTTTGCGTCTGATCCGGGTATGGTTCACTGAAATAGATAGTGCTTTATCACAGAGGTTGCGATGAGTTGCACCATTGCATTTTGTTGTTAGTTTTTTTTGGGACAAGGGGGCGACTGCTTTGAAAGCACCATTAGAAAGATGTTTGTTTTCTATTTTGGCATTGTTTGTTTGTGGGAAGGATATGACAGCCGCAGCTGAGGGCGCTGGTAGTGATTCCGAAATTCCAGACCTAGCACATCCCCTGATAGCGGAATCTCCGACGCCGGATACTGAGCTGCGGTTTGAGTATATTTTTGTGGAAAAACAAAATGCGGACGAATATATCGTAAATCCAGAAGGTGAGTTGGCGATAGCTTCTTGGGCAAGTATTGAAGTGGATTTGCCATATGTATTTCGAGATTCTACGGTCGGTACTGCGTCCGAAGATAACTTTGGTGTAGCGGAAGTTGCTTTGAAACTAGCACACGGTATAGGTCCGAATGCTCTCGTTGGCGGAGGGTTGGAGCTGGGTCTGCCTACCGGAGATGACACAAAAAGCATTGGTAGTAATAATGAACTGGTAATCGAGCCGTTCGTCGACTTTGGAGTAAAATTTAAGACATTTGAAGTAATTACTTTCTTAGGTTTTGGGGTTCCCATAAACCAACAGTCTGCGGAGGAGCGAGAGGCCAAGGACCTTGAGTTAGAATATAATTTGGCACTTGCACATTGGTTTGCGCCTTCGACACGTTTCATTATGGAACTTGATGGAGAGGCGGTTGTTATAGGAGATGACAATGAGGGGATCATCAACTTTACCGTAGGGTTTATCGGATCTCCCGTCACGGGTTTGCCGTTAGAGGTCGGTGGAGGGGTAAGCTTTCCGGTCACCGCGGATAAAGAATTCGACAACCGCATAATTTTTTCGGCGCTTTACCAATTTTGATATTACCGAACTCAAGCGGCTTGCGTAAAACGGCTGATCAAATTCACTTGTTGAAAGTCGTGCCTCGTGTTTGTAGGGCTCGTCAGAGGGCTTGGCTGTTCCGTGGAGTGGTTCTGTAGACTACTATTTTCAAATCACAATCGTTTAGCGAGTGCTTACAGGGCCCGAAACCCTGGCCGGTCTGCGAAGTGGTAGGCCTGAGTCCGCGACTCTGCGACGGTACCTCCAGGGTTCTTCAAATAGTCCACGCCAAAGTCCTCGCGGTGCATTACGTGCTTCGTTCTCGGCGGCCTCATAGTCCAGTGTTTCCTCCCGAATCATCATTGCCATTCCAGAACGAATCATTTCTTCGTTTATGACTTTATTATTGGCGGTGCATACTCCATACATATGGCGACGCCAATCGGGCGCCATGCGCACGCAGGTCACATCAAAGTCACCAACTAAATCAAGCAAAGTTTTCCCAGCTGACACAGCGCAGTTCCACGTCTTGCCGTTTTCGTCGGCACAAGGCTGCCGTTCTTCGGGTGCATCTACACCAAATAGAAATACCAATGTTTGGTCGACGCCTATCATGTCGGGTCCGAGGACCTCGGCTTTTCCCACTATCTGTTGTCCAATTCCATCGTCTGATTGGGATTGGGCAGGCATACTCATGGCCCCAAGTGTTAAGCTCGCTAAAACGGAGATTCGGTGTACAATCATGTCTACCTATGGTCCAAATTGGAAGATTAGAGCTGCTTTAGTCAGGCAGTCCTATTAATTTCAGATGAGTAAGCAATTGAGCACCATTCGCCTTTTTGTTGTCACCCTCGTAGTTGGCTTATATGCGCCGGTCACTGGTTTTGGTCAAGACGCTTTGTGGCTTGAGTTGAACACGCGCGGCATGAAGGCATATGAAAATGGTGATGTAGACTCTGCCGAGGAATTTTATCGAGAGGCAATAAAGTTGGCAGCGGATAATGGTCAGGGTGCGGAGATGTCGGCTACTTTAAACAATTTGGGGTTGTTACTTAAAGCAACTGGTAGGTTGGACGAGGCCGCATCGGTCCTTCATAACGCCATGGAGCTTAGGTTCTCTGTGTATGGGCCGCGCCATCGGTATACCGCTCAAAGTATGAACAATCTTGGACGTTTGATGGAGGCACTCGGCCGATACAGTGTGGCAGAGCGGCTGTACTCTCAGGCGATTGATATTTATTCCGAGTGGGAAGGTGAAAACACGATTGCGCTTGGTGGGAGCTTGACAAATTTGGCCAGTTTATTTGAGCGGATGGGTCGGTTGGAAACGGCCTATGCAACCCTTAAACGTGCTATTTCTGTTTATGACGTCTCCCTGCCAGCCGATCACCCGAATCTTGCGAGTGCTGTAAATACCTTGGCGACGGTTTTGGTCAAGTTGGGTAGGGGTCCAGAGGCAGAACCGATGTATAGGCGTGTAATCGAAATGGGAGTCAAAGAACGAGGTGTATTGGCAATTGAGGCTGCTACCGCCCTAAATAATTTAGCGGCGCTGAAAAAGGAGGCTTGCGCTTACAACGAGGCCGGTGATCTGTACGAGCAGGCAATCAAAATATGGCGTGATAAAGTGGGTGCCAGAATACAAGACCTTGCCGTCACCTATCATAACTTGGCAGGGTTGCGCGCCCGCCAGGACCGCTTCGAGGAGGCGGATCGGCTTTATCAAACGTCCGTCACGTTGCATGAGCAGGTGTTAGGAGCTCGCAATCGCTATTTGATTCCTGCCCTGGAGGGTTACGCATATTTTTTGTTTGCGACGAATCGCCCAGAAGAGGCAGAACTTCTGGTGGAGCGTTCCAATGGCATTCGCGCGCAACATCGACTGAGAGAGGTTTCTAGAGCAGACGTCGAAAACCGCGAACTATCTTGTGGAAAAAAGACGTAACCGCGGCCAGCGCATGCCATGTGACATGGCTATTAAGAGTCGTGTCTTGGTATTGGTTCGTGTCGTAGTTGGCTACTGAGCGGATTCCATCTCGATCCCAATAGCAGTGTCTATGTTGGCGCCGGAAAAATCAGTTTCCCCAAAAACTGCATTGGTTAGGTCAGTTCCACTGAGGTCGGCATTCTTAAAGGTCGTGCCGTTGAGTTTTGCGCCGGTGAGGTTGGCACCTTTCAAATTGGAACTGGTAAAATCAGCACCGGATAAATTGGCATTAGATAGGTTGGCGCCGCTAAGGTTGGCACTACGCATTTTGGCTAGTTCCAAGTTGGCATTCGTGAGATTTGCGTTGACAAAGATAGTATTGCCAAAATGGCTCTCGCGCAGATTGGTGCCGCGCAAGGATGCATTAGTTAGGTCAGCATTCATCAGCCGGACATTACGCATATCAGATTTATCCAGGTTAGCGTCCGCTAACTGCGTCGGGCCATATAAATTGGCATAGTACAGATTGGCGTTTGCGATGTTTGCTCCTTTGAGGTTTGCCCCGCTTAACTGCGCCTGTTCAAGATTTGCTCCGTTTAAATTGGCTCCGCGCATGTCAACACCGCGAAAATTCGCCATTTCTAGTTCGGAGCCGTGCAGGTCAACTTGAGATAAGGAAAGATGTCTGAAATCTCCCCGGTTCAACACACAACGAGGGCACACTTTAGTGTTCATCAGCCGTACGTAGTGGTCACGGACAAATCCTGGAGTCCAGGCCTGTATGCGGGCGGCTAACACTTCAAGCTCGGTTGCTTCTAATGTGGAGGCCAGTCGGTCCCGCTCGGTCGAGTACCTTGCGAACAACACTGGACTTAGATTCTTCTGTCCAGCAGCTTGACTATACCAAAAATATGCCTCCCCTATGTCGCGAGGTACGCCTTCGCCTTGTTCGTATAGGGCACCTAAATTGAATTGGGCGTTTGACAACGTTTGCTCGGCGGCAACACGCCACCACCAAGCGGCTTTCTGAGAACTTTGTATCGTCCCGCGTCCCAAGGCGTAACCGACACCGTGGCTATACTGTGCTGCCGCGTGTGCCCGTCTGGCCGCGTTTAAATACCAGACCTGGGCTTCCACGTGCTTTTCGGTCCGTGCCAAGGCACGGCCCAGTTGATATTGGAATCTCGTTGTTTCCGGAAAGGCAGTTACGGCTGCTTCGCATGCCTCTACAGCTCGGGGCCCATCTATGTCGTTAAAGTGGATCGGTTTTACTATACGTTCAATATCGAGAGCGCTTGCGGTGAGGTGGTCACAGAGATGTGCGTCTTCTGCTTCTACTGTAGTCCCTTGAAGCAACAAAACTACGACTGTAGTTGCTATTAAGGAAGAGTGACTTCGGGTGGCTTCGGAACGTAGAGCATTTGGTTCAGTCATCGTTTTATTCGACTTGTACCAAGGTGCTTTGTTATCGTGCTGTGGGCGCGCCACGAGAAAGGCGCCATTTCCAAGGTTCAATGAACTCCCCTTGCCAGATGCCGATGCCCTCCGCCTTGGCTTCTTTTTCTGCCGCAACGTAGTCCTTGGACTGACGGCGAAACGCCAATGCTAATCCCGATCGTACCAATGCCTCATTGAGATCTATGTCTCCAACTCGACACCGCCCGTACACGCGCTTGAAAGGATCAGGGATTCCTTGGTCTTCGCAAGAAACAGGCTCGTTAGCTACCAAAATTTGAAGTTCTCGAGCAGCAACTGCCCAGCAGTCCCAACTTCCCCCATCCATAAAGCAAGTTTGGTTCCTGTCCATTGCGTCGACTCCAAATAGAATGATGCGTTGCCCATCAACTTCAAGCATGTCTGAGTCGATGACACGCGCCATCCCTGAGAATACATCCCCCATGTCTGCTTTCCCCGGACTCACAGGCAAACCAATCAGCAGGGCGGTCAAAAGTGTACTGAGAAAAACAAAATGCATAGGTCCTCCAGGTCCGGCTTCTGACAAAGTTTAGCTAAATTTTTTAGTTACGTTAATATGTAGTATCACAATAGTGATGCGGCACTTTGGTCCTTAATTTCAGATCAAAAGAATAATAGCAGATTTCAAAAAATCAAAGTACGACCGAAAGGGACGACATGAAAGTGGGATGGCATTTCGTTAGGCAACCATGGTTTCTGCTCTTGGCAGGTGTGCCGATGGTACTGGCCACATATTTTGCAACTTGTGCGGCACAGGCGGACCAGGTTTCAGATGTGCTCAACGGCCTTTCCAAGGATTGTCCAGGTTGTGATTTTCGAAATGCGAACCTTAAGAGGTTTGATCTTTCTGGAGGCAATTTTTCGGGGGCTGACTTTGCCGGAGCCAACCTTCACGGCACCAAACTTGGAGGCATTGATTTAAGTGGTGCTAATCTTAAAGGCGCAAATATCAATAAGTCTGATTTGAAGCGGGCTAATCTGGTTGGGGCAATTTTGACCGAGGCAATGCTGTATGCGTCGGATTTGAGTGCTGCTGATCTAACGGGGGCGGATCTGGGTGGCACGAAAATGGGTCGTGCACGATTTACGCGCGCGATACTTACCAATGCACGAATGACTTTTTCGAATATGAAACATGTAAAATTCTCGGGTGCTACATTCAAGGATACTGATCTCCGGGAGTCGAATTTTCAGGAGGCAGATTTTCAGCGCGTAAATCTCAGCGGTGTTCGGTTGGATAGAGCCTACATGGTTCAGGTCAATCTTAAGGGCGCCAAGCTTGTTGGAGCCTCCTTGACCAGCGCAGATCTGTATCGTGCCAATTTTATAGGCGCAGATTTATCAAACGCAAATCTCACAGGAGCGAGGCTTACGGGTGCAATAATGCGTGATGTGAACCTCAAAGGAGCGATCTTGACTGGGGCCTTCATGCCCGATGGTTCCCGCGGTGAGTGAACTAAATTCTAAAACGCTTTGCGGCTACAGTTGTAGATTTGCGTTCAAGTTTGGCACAGGATCGAGGTTGTAAATATGACATTTTGAGGAGGTTCACATTTGATCCATGGGAACGGACGTATCGTATAATTCCAAACGTACCGTACTCTCAAAATAGCCTTGTTGGGGTTGGCCCGTATGTGGATCAAAATTGGACTGTCCAGCCTTGTGGTAGTAATGGGATTCCAATCGGACTCTCAATTCGTCCTGGTACAATTTGGTGCAGAGTTCCTTGATAAACTGCCGGCGAAGAGGTTTTTCTCCCTCGGCTCTTGGCAGATCTTTACAGTCCCACCCGTCTTCACCATATTTACCTGTAAAACGTCGACGCATTACGATGGCCGCTCGTCGTATTTGTGGGTCTGCCCGCGCATCGCTAACAATGCGAATGCCTCTTACCACTCCCTCCGCATCAAACAAAGCTGATAGAATTACGGGTTGGTCAATGACCCTCGTCCCGCGGTATATCTCCATCCACATGATGTACTCGTTCGCGAGGGCCCAGTACTCGAGTTCATCGTCGTATGCAAAGTAAACTTCGTGTAACCCAGTTTGCTCTGGAGGGCAGTTAGAGAAATTTTGAAAAGTTTCAATTGAAATTGATGGGGGGCCGCCATTAGTTCCACAGGATATATCTATGAAATCGCTTTCTGGGACTTCCTCACTTTTCATCCCTATTTTGACGTCCCAAATGTTGGCTCTCACTGGAGCTTCCGGACCATCAGTTTGAGTCTGGGCGAGCGCGTCAGAACTATGTGTTGCTAGAAGACCGAAGATCACCAAAACCCCAAGCTTCATTTTCGATGCCGTCCCTTTCTCTCGCCGAATCCTGATATTTTCCGAATTTCCTTATCGGTACCAAGTAAAAGATTTTATCACAAGGGTATATAGGGGTGTGACTCCTATAAATCTTCGGGGCCAGTCTTGTTAGGGGGTAAAGTGGAGTGGTTTATTACTGGATTTTTCCCTAATCTTACTTACGGAAGCTGGTTATGAGGGACATCAACGTAGTATTTGTGGGTTCTTGATTTATGGATTAGTGTGCCCTCGAAAGTTAGCTGTGATGTCGCTTGGTCCATTCGGGTTTGCTGAGCTCCTGATACAGTTGGAAGTGCTCTTCGCCTAGTCAAAGAGGCCTTGGCGGTGTGGGTATTTTGTCTCAAGAAGAGGGGAAAACTCTTGATGAAGCGCTTAACGATAAGGCTCTTTGGCAATACGTTGGAAGCCAGAGATTATCTCCCGTTTTTGCGATGGCTGCTTCTGACCGTGGTTACCCTCTTCGGTTTCTGGACTGCGTGGCGGTACGGTGTTGTCCAACTCATGATTGGAAATGATAGAAGCCATATAACAATCGTTATTCTTGGGCTTTATGCTGCATTCTCGCTTCATTGCATGGGGCTAACCCTCGGCATTTCTCGTGATATTAACCGCCTGCACCGTGTTCAGAGTATTATTTCTGATGGTCGGAGGAGTTATCATCTGGCAGATAGTGGCTCAGTGATAACTGATGGTGAGTCTTTAGTTGATTGCACGGTGACCGACCACATCCGCAACCTTGTCACGATGTCTGATCTGCAAGGGAACGCGCGTTTGGATCAGACTTTGCTTTTGCGGCGCCTGGCTGACACCATGCGGTATCGGCAAAGCGTTGGATGGTTCGTCGCTGACGCCATGCTGAAACTTGGTCTCTTGGGCACCGTTATTGGTTTTATCCTTATGCTGTCCTCCATCCAGTCCATCGACTCCTTTGATGTCGAAACCCTTAAAGGAGCCTTGACCTCCATGAGCGGCGGGATGGGTGTTGCTCTTTTCACCACCTTATTTGGGTTGGTAGGGGGAATCTTATTAAAATTGCAATATTATATTTTAGATGAGGGTACTTCCTACCTTTTCGGACTTATCACAGAACTTACGGAAGTTTATGTGGTGCCTGTTCTTAACCGGGTAACGGATGATGGAGCAATTTAGCCTTTATACGAGGGAAGGCGAGTTTGACGCTTTCACTGACCTTCTCTTTAATGCTCTCCTGGGCTTTGCGTTTATGTTCTTTATCGCCTTTATTTTGATAAAGCCTGAGGATGCGACCGGGAAAATTGATACCAATGCCGAGTTTATGGTTACCGTCACGTGGCCTGATGAACATCCCGATGATATTGATACCTACGTAGAAGATGCGGCTGGAAATTTGGTCTGGTACCACAGTCGGGAGGCTGGGCTGATGCATCTTGATCGGGACGATCGCGGAAATTATCGAGACACAATTTTGGTGGATGGGGAGTCCATCAATAATCCCTTGAATCAAGAAACGGTGACAGTACGTGGTCTGGTGGCAGGAGAGTATGTCGTTAATATTTTTCACTATTTGGCAACGACGCCAGATCTAGTGCCTGTAACGGTCAAGGTAGAAAAACTTAACCCCCAAGTGACGGTACTTTACTATGGTACAATTGACCTCGATCATACAGGGCAAGAAGAAACGGCCGTCCGATTTGTGGTTGATGCAGAGGGCGAAGTGAAAGATGTGAACACTCGCGAGAAATCTTTGGTACAGCTCAGCCGGAAGGCGACACCGACGCCACCTGTGGCAGAAGGAGCAACTGACACGGCTGCGCCAGCAGTGCAAACCCCACGTGGGATTGTGGTTGATCAATGACAGCCGGTACTATTTTCGGCCTGATTGCCGCGTACATTGTGATCGCTGTACTCTTGCTTAGCTTAAACCTCACTTCGAGGTGGCAGTGGTGGATTAAGGCAACGGCGATTGTCGTGACTGCCGGATTTTTCGTCGGAGCTTATGTATTTACCTACCGGCTGTTGGGGTGGCCGACCGATACGGAACTCCCGGCTCACTTCCAGGTTCTATGGGCGCAAGTTGAAGAACCAGACAAGTTTACAGGTGAGGACGGCGCAATCTACATGTGGTTAGATGAGCTGGATGAATACAACATTCCTTCAGGTATACCTCGGTCGCACCAACTCCCCTATACTGACCGGTTAGCAGAAGCAGTTTTGGACGTGACGGATCAAATCCAAGAAGGCATGGACGTAGCCGGTACGGCGGAGATGTTTGAGGAGAAAATGCTTGTAGACGAAGAGGTGCTGGAAAATCTGGAGGAGGGAGATGAGCAATCAGGTGGACGTTATGATGTCGAAGTTTTCCCTGATGATCATCAAGTTATTCAATTTGAGGAAATGCCTGCGCCAATTCTTCCGGACAAGGACGTGATTTAGTAATATGCGCTTTGAAATTTGGTAAGCGAACTCTAATTCACTTGTTATCGATCGGAGGGATCATGAGACGAAAACGTTTTTCGGTTTTGTTGGGAGTGATATCGGTGCTGTTGCTATCAGGATTGGCGTATGCTGAGGGAAATTTGGCATCTCGTCCAGACCGCCTTGAGACGTTGGTCTTAGGGGCTGATCTCTCATTTTCAGTCTCAGAGTATAAGTTGGAGACCGGGAAATATTATCGTTGGCGTATTCAAAGTGAGGGCGGTGAAGAATTTATGGTGCGGGCGCCCGATTTATTTCGTAATTCTTGGGTTGAACAAGTGGTAATTCATGACGTGGAATTGCATCCCGGCGGTGCATTTTATGGTATTGAGTTCGATGATGAGGGTGTTGCCGATGTTTGGTTTGTGCCGATCCGAACTGGAAATTTCGACTTTTTTATCGAAGGTTTTGAAACTAGAGGTATGATCGGAACCTTCGTTGTTCGTTAGGTTTTGCACATCCAATGTCCATATTTTTTGGAGAAAAACGACTTATGAGACTTCGTTCTTTTTATAAATTTTGTGTCGCCATTTTCCTCGTAGGAAGTGTCTCAGGGATTCCTAGTGTGGGCTATGCTGCGGGAACCGGAATGGTTTTTGTGACTAATGAAAAAGGTCATTCTGTAACTGTCCTCGATCCAGAAACGTATGAAGTGATTAAAACTATTGAGACCTCCCGCCGCCCGAGGGACCTGCGCTTTAACGCAGATCACACTTTACTTTATGTGGCATGCGGAGATGATGACGTAATCGATGTGATCGATGTCGCTTCTTTAGAAGTGGTCGACTACATCCCGACAGGCCCCAGTCCGGAGGATTTTCTTTTCAGCAATGATGGTTCTGTTCTTTATATTTCCAACGAAGAAGATTCCACGCTTTCCTTCGTCAGTGTGGAAGAAAAAATAATACTGGCTGAAGTGCCGACTGGAGCAGAGCCGGAAGGTGTGTCGAAGAGCAAAGACGGAAAGACGATTTACGTTGCGTCCGAAGTTGCAGATATGGTGCATGTCATTGATGTCGAGTCACAAGCTGTCACAAAGAATATAATTGTGGGCACTCGTCCGCGTCGGTTTGCTCTGACTCCTGACGAAAAAGAAATTTGGGTTTCCGCGGAGCTTTCTGGGGAAATATACATAATAGATGGGGACTCGCATGAAATTCTTGATGTGATCAAGTTCCTACCACCGGGTTTCCGTGAAGTGGATGTGACTCCGGTGGATCTCGCCATATCACAAAATGGCGATACAGCGTATGTCACACTAGGACGCGCCAACCATATTGCCTACGTCGATGTTAAAACTCGAGAAGTTTTGGACTACCTTCTGGTGGGTAGCCGAGCTTGGGGTCTGGCACTCAGCCGCGACGAAACAAGAATGTTTGTAACCAACGGTTTGAGTGATGACGTTACGATTGTCGATGTTGCGGCACGCCGTGCACTAAAGTCGGTTCCGGTTGGTCGCGTACCTTACGGTGTTCGTATCGACGATTGATGGGTTGGTTATCATGAAAATTAGTTGTGTTCTTTCGGTTGTTATATGTTCGCTGCTGGGAATAGGGAGCGCGGCCAGGGCCGAACAGTATCCGCAGTTCAAAATAGGTTACCTAGAGCTTGAGAGCGACGCTCGTTATGACGAGACACAGGCTTATGCCAGAATTCAGCTGCGACCGCGCGGTCGGCCGTTCGCTGGTGCAGAAATCGGGATAACGGATGCAAAAATCATCGGCGATGCAATTGAGGTCAGTTTCTCTGTGGAGCGGCGGATCGGTTCCGATCCCAAGGCACTGGTAGAAAGTATTGATGCTCTTCTAGATGACGGTGTGCATTTTTTCCTGGTCGATCTTCCTGAAATGGCGCTGCTCGATCTCGCCGATAGAGTGCGAGGTCTCGATGTATTGTTACTGAATGTTTCATCGAGCCAATGTTCTCCATTTGTCGCCAAGCTACAACATGTTGGCTGATGCATTGGTGCAGTACTTGGTATTTAAGAAATGGACAAAAATTTTGTTGCTGGAAGGACCGTCTCCCCTGGATTCACAAATGGTCCAGTCCGTTGAACGGGCCGCAAACCGGTTTGGGGCAAAGATCATCGACACACGACCTTTTCTGTTGAGCAACGATCCCCGGGAGCGTGAGAAAAACAATGTCACACTTTTGACGGGTGGAAGACGGGACTACGATGTGGTGTATGTTGCCGATACTTTTGGCGAATTTGGGCGATATGTTCCGTATCAGACTAACCGTCCCAGGCCCGTCGTCGGCAGCGTGGGGTTGGTCGCTGATTGGTGGAGTTGGTCATGGGAACGTTATGGGGCACCACAACTTAATAGCCGGTTCGAGCAACATGCGGGTCGAAGAATGGTGGGGCAAGACTGGTCGGCCTGGGTAGGTGTGAAGGCCATGGTGCAGGCGGTTACTCGTGCCCGAAGCACAAGCTTTGAGGAGGTTGCGGCCTATCTCCGAGGGGAGAAAATTAAGATTGACGGAGCAAAGGGGCCACCACTTAGTTTTCGCCAGTGGAATAACCAACTCCGACAGCCGATTTTGATTTCAACGCATAATGCAATTATTGAACGAGCGCCGCTTAGAGGATTTCTTCATGAATCCAATGATCTTGACACGTTGGGTGACGACATCCGGGATACGGTTTGTCGTTTTCAGTGAGGTGTCTAAAAATATGGAATGGTATGGGAAGTGACGGAGATCAAGATGACTGATGCAGTGACTACGAGCGGGGTGGGAGAGGCAGGCTTTAGGACCACTCGGATTACTCTTTCCCATTCGATCCTTGCAATTCGGGCCCTTACAGGAAGGGAAGTCATGAAGTTTCTCAACCAACGCGGGCGCCTGGCATCAGCGTTGGTTCGGCCTGTTTTGTGGTTACTGGTGTTTGCGGCGGGATTTCGGAACGTGCTCGGGATATCGATTATTCCACCGTATGAGACCTATACGGAATATGCCGTTTACATGGTGCCGGGACTGCTTGGTATTGTGCTTTTGTTCCAAACTATGCAGTCGTCGTTATCCATGGTCTACGACCGCGAGATGGGCGTGATGCGCCTTCTGTTGACAGCGCCAATGCCTCGTTGGTATCTGCTTTTTGCGAAACTCGTTGCCGCTGCATTTTTGTCCATGCTTCAGGCCTATACCTTTCTCCTGATATGCCTAGCTTTTGGAGTGTGGCTACCTTGGCAAGCCTGGTTGTATATCCTGCCGGCCATGTTTATGGGTGCAGTGATGCTGGGCTCTGTCGGACTGCTACTATCCGTATATGTGAAACAACTAGAAAATTTTGCGGGGACCATGAACTTTGTTATTTTCCCTATGTTTTTTATTTCCTCAGCTCTCTTTCCAATCTGGAAGTTACGAGAAAGTGGAGCTCAATGGGGTGAGTGGTTGTTCTGGTTGGCTAGCGTCAATCCGTTTACCCATGTGGTAGAATTGATACGGTTTGCGGCTTACGGGAAGTTCAATGGTGTAGCCTTGGCAGTAGTTTTTTTGGTGTCTGTCGTATTTTTTGCGATGGCTGTTATAGGGTACGATCCTCAGAGAGGTATGCTGCGTAAGGTAGGTCGGCCTGGGTGAAGTAAGGAGACAGTTGGGACAATTGAATATGTTTAAAACAAGCTATACGTAACTATCTGATGATCCGGAAGGCGCGAAGGAAAACCGATAGCTACACGGAGATGGTTTTAAATTAATACCCGGGAGGAAATTATGCGGAACAGTGCTGGACCAAAGTTTCTGAGCAGGGTCAACAGGGTTTGCTACGCTACTTTTGTGGTTATTTTTGGAGCGATGTTTCTTTCGGTAACTTTTGATAGTTCCCCTGCTGGGGCCGGCGAACGTGAGATTAAACGCGGTAAGCAGATTTGGAGCAACAAATCGACCTGTAACCGTTGTCATGGTTGGGCCGGAGATGGAAAGGGGCATCCTCGTTCCCCTGGCAATGCGCCGAGTCTGCGCGTAAGCGAGCTAGATAGAGAGGAAATGCGGGTAATAATCGCTTGCGGTATTCCCGGGACAGCGATGCCTTACCACGACCGACATGCGTACACGGACGATCGTTGCTATGGATTAACCAAGGATGACCTTGAAGAGGAAATGATGCCAAGGTTGGGGCAGAAACCCATCCGTGAAAATGAAATTGAATTTGTGCTCGACTACATTGAAGCGCGAATAAAAGGTAGGGGAAAAGTAACTTGGGAGGAGTGTGAGACATACTTCAAAGTAGGTGCGAGCCGCTGCACCAAGCTGCCAAAAATAGCAGATTTACAAGAATAGCAGATTTAGTGCACTAAAATCACGTTTGATGGTTTGGTAAAGTTTCCAAAGTACATGGCACGTCTATAATTATCTCGAGTGAATTTCTGATCGTAAAAAAAATGGCGGGCACGAGGCCCGCCAAAAATTCAGTGAGATTCGTTTTTCTTTTTT
>CAZSYW010000021.1:7722-19564 GCA_964611315.1 uncultured Rhodospirillaceae bacterium | reverse complement strand
ACGCCCACAGTTTCAATGACAACCAAATCAAAACCCGCTGCATCCAAAATGTCCACCGCGTCAAGTGCAGCCCGGGCGAGGCCACCTAGAGCCCCCCTCGTTGCCATGCTGCGAATAAACACACCTGGGTCATCGGCCACTTCAAGCATCCGTATACGATCACCCAGAATCGCTCCGCCAGAAAATGGACTAGACGGATCCACGGCTACCACAGCAATAGTACGATCATCCCGGCGTACTGCCTGAACCAAGGATCGTACTAAAGTAGATTTTCCGCTTCCCGGCACACCAGTGACACCAACCACATGCGCCTTACCGGCCTGGCGATAAATTTTTGCTGCTGCGTTAGCGTAATCCGGCCCCCCGGCCTCCGCACGACTAATAAGACGAGCAATCGCCCGCAAGTCGCCGGCTAGGGCCGGGGCGATCAAATCGACTGAAGGAGCGAGCAAATTCTCAATCCTGTGCAAAGCTTAAAACCCACCCCTTCCGGGAAATCTGAGCTTAAAAGGCGCCGTACAGCGACTAATTCCATTTCGTCACCAGGTTCAGCTCTTTATTGCCACCACGGTAGGTGATTCACAGCGCCAAAAACGACTAATGTGGCGTTTGCCTATTAAATTATAAAGGTATTAATACTAAAGGTGCACTAGCCGGTGTTTTTAGTTCCTGCCAATTCATTTAGCGCATCTCTAATACTTGGAAAATCGGTCACAGGTTCTTTGAACAGGATGCGAGCAACTCTGCCACCAACCCGCACATCACAACCTTCAGGATCTATTCCGGTGAAACTCCAGCCCTCGCCACTCAAAGCATCCGAAACATGCCCAAAACGTGAACCGAGATCTATGTGTTCTTTATTCAACTTTTCTATGGCCTCCGCCTCAGTCATGCCAAACCTTGCGGACGGACAGGGCCCGTAAAGGAATGTAGCAGCCGGCATCCAGTCAATCTGCCCAAAGCCGGCAACCTGATGGGCTCTTGTTACGTCGATGGAATAAAAATTAAAATCGGCAAAATTTTCATACGCTACAGAAGGTGGATGTCTTGCCAAGTACCGAGCTCGATCTTCCGGCTTCTTGGTTACTACAGCGCGGCCCATCACTGTGACTCGTGCGCCAGTCAACCGATCATCCAAACCGTCGGTGCCGTCAAATAGCAAAGACACTCGAGCATTCTGTTTCAGGTTTTTAGTATGCTCGGCAAGATCCGAGAGTAGCAAAATAGGCCTACCTTCATAGTCGCAGGCGGTCATGACCAGTGACCCGTAGGGCCACCCAGTGCCGTCAGCCTGTGTCGTTGACAGCACCGCCTTGTCACATTGGCGGACCAACGCACGCGCAGCCGCGCCAATAGCAATTGACGCAGATGACATATTTTCCTTGGCACCTGTCATGATACGCTCTGGCTTTCCAACCCTATGGCTCACTTTTAGGAATGACTTACACTACCAACCAAATATCCAACCGCGGTGGCCGATAAAATACCAAACCGAGGCGAGCTCGCCAATATTCCAATATACTGGCAGCCAAACCATATTCTACCCTTGTGCGGTGGGGTCGTGGTAACATTGGTATTGTTCGAGGCAACGGAGGAAGCATTCGAGTGCCAGCAAAAATCGCCATAGTGGATGACGACCAGAACATATTAACTTCGATCAGCATCGCTCTGGAAGCCGAAGGGTTTGAAGCATTCAAGTACGCGGACGGCGAACAGGCACTAGGTGGGCTTCATAAACATCCAGTTGACCTCATCGTACTTGATATAAAGATGCCGAGAATGAACGGCATGGAGCTACTTTCTCAGCTACGAAAGACATCTTCGCTGCCCGTTATTTTTCTCACCTCAAAGGATGATGAAATTGATGAACTCCTTGGTCTCAAGATGGGGGCCGATGATTACATTACTAAACCTTTTTCGATCCGTTTACTGATTGAACGTATTAGAGCACTACTTCGACGCATCGATTTGTTGGCCAAGGACGGCGAGAAAACCGACACCTCGAAAGCGGGAATCATCCGCGGAGACTTAATGCTTGATGCTGAGCGCCACATCTGCACGTGGCGCGGGAAGACCGTGTCATTGACCGTAACCGAGTTCCTTATCCTGACCTCTTTGGCAAACCGACCAGGACATGTCCGAAGCAGGGATCAACTGTTGGATGCAGCATATGATGAACAAACATATGTAGATGATCGCACCATTGACAGCCATATCAAGCGTATGCGGAAGAAATTCAGAATCCTTGACCCTAATTTTGCAAAAATTGAAACACTTTATGGAATCGGATACCGATACAAAGAAGATACCTGATCCCGGGACAAGCCCAAGCGACATAAGTGTCGCAGGATCTAAGGTACACTCAAAAATGAAACAGCGCGGATATACTTCGCCGGCAATGTCAAAACTTACCCTTCGCCTCCTTGCGATCAATATTGTTGCGGTGGCAATTGTGGCTGGCGGGATTTTTTATCTTGCACAATTTCAACGAGGCTTAATGATTGAACGTTTGGACGCATTGCAGGCCGAAGCAGGAGCTTTTGCTGCCGCGCTAGGGGAAAGTGCGGTGCCCCGCGACCCCACCCTACCACAACAAATTGACGCCAAACGTAGCCAACAGGTGCTGCAACGGCTGGTTCCACCAATTAAGCTTCGCGCTAGATTATTTGATCCAAGCGGGCGACTCATAGCAGACACGCGCCTTCTGGCAGTTGGCGGAGCGGAAGTACGCCTCAAAGAATTACCGTCCCCAGTTATGGTTGGTACCGTTAAACAGTGGCTCTCCAAACTTAGTAGGTGGCTGGACCGAGGCTTGCGAGCAAGTTTGCAACTATACATCGAATACCCAAACCAGACAGCTAACCACTACTTAGAGGCAGCTGATGCTCTTAGGGGCGAAAAAACTACTAGCATTCAGCGGCTCGAGGACGGAGGTGCAATTTTGCTTGCGGCGGCGCCGGTCCAGCGATTTAAACAAGTGGTGGGCGCATTGCTTTTAACAGCCGACACATCGGGTATCGATGCGCGAGTACAGTCTGTGCGCGCGCAAATTGTGCTACTATCGGTGTTTGCTTTTCTAGTTACTGCACTCCTGTCCATTTACTTGTCCCGCTCCGTTGCCCGCCCCATACGCTGGCTTGCAGCCAGCGCAGATCGCGTCACACGCGATCTAGGCCGCGCCCAGACAATTCCGGACTTATCAACTCGCAATGATGAAATCGGGGAACTTAGCACTGCACTGCGCCGCATGACCGAAACCCTGTGGGAACGTATCGATGCAGTTGAAGGTTTTGCCGCAGACGTTGCACACGAACTAAAGAACCCTCTATCCAGCCTGAGGAGTGCAACGGAAACGCTACAACGTGTCCGCGACGACGATGCCCGCGATCAATTACTTGAATTACTTAATGATGACATCCGCAGGATGGACCGCTTAATTACTGATATTTCAGCAGCTTCCCGTTTAGATGCTGAACTTGCAAGGGGCCTCACCGAACCCATCCAATTACAATTGATGCTCCGCGCCATGGTTGAATTCTATGGCACAAGGACTGATGTAAACGGAGTACACATAGAGTTTGCATCAAGGGTAGAAACACCCATTTTGGTTCAAGGTATCGAAGATCGACTGGCTCAGGCCTTTCGAAACCTTTTGGACAACGCGATTAGTTTTAGTCCCGACGCGGGAAGAATTACTGTCACACTCGACAAACAGGACAGCCTCGCTGAAGTCCTCATTGAAGATGAGGGCCCAGGGTTGCCGCAGGAGGACATCGATGATGTGTTTGAACGCTTTTACAGCGAACGGCCAACCAGCGAAAAATTTGGTGATCACTCAGGTTTAGGGCTGAGCATTGCAAAACAAATTCTAGAAGCTCACGAAGGCACAATAGTGGCTTCCAACCGTACACCAAAAGGAAAAGACCTAAAATTAGTGTCCGGAGCCCGGTTTCAAGTGCGAATACCCGTAGCCAGACAATAAATACCTGTCAATCACCATCCTTTTTTTGGGAGCTTCGAATTTTAATGGTCCGGACACGCGTTTCTGGATCAGGCCGGATGATGTCTATATGAAGCATGCCATTGTCCAACCAAGAACCAGAGACTTCGAGCCCATTTGCTAACAAAAAGCTACGTTTAAATTGTCGGGTTGCGATTCCCCGATGAAGAAAACTCTGTTCTCCTTTCTCATGATGTTGGCCGACAATTTTTAATTGATTGTTATCAACCACCACGCTCAGCTCTTTCTCCCCAAACCCCGCAACAGCAAGCGAAACTCTTAGTTCGCGTTCGCTAATCTGCTCAATATTGTAGGGAGGGTACGCGTCAGACGACGCCTTCGACATCTGTTCAAGGATGCGCTCAAATGGCTCGAAACCAA
Organism: uncultured Rhodospirillaceae bacterium; assembly: GCA_964611315.1. Taxonomy (GTDB): domain Bacteria; phylum Pseudomonadota; class Alphaproteobacteria; order UBA7887; family UBA7887. The sequence continues at coordinate 15,183 of CAZSYW010000021.1, read as the reverse complement.
CTAACATCGGGCTGCCGAATATAGATGCACGTGTCACCGCAACGCCTCCAAAAAAAACAAACTACCCGCCATGGGATTAAAACTCACGTCCGTAACGATTTAATTTTACCCAACCATACCCAGGCCCAACCAAAAAATGTCATACCCAAAAACATCTTACGTAACCGACCAGAACGAAAACCGAAAAGAGGAAGGCCCGCAAGCAGCAGAGATCTAGACAAACCTAATCTTTAGCTATCCTTTGCGCGCGTACCCCGTTAGTAATTCCCACAGACTCAGCGACTCAAATTAAATTACCTACTACGCCTCAGACGGTTGGTTTTCAGTGACCTTTTACACTGCCCTCACGCCGAGGATCTGCAGCCCCCACTAGGCTGTCCTCTGCTACCATGACCGCATGAACTCCGCTATTCATTTGACGTATAACGACATTATGACCAAGTTTTTCCAGCGGAGCTTGAAAATCGACCATTTGGCTACCCTCCTCAAGTTCCGAGGGACCATTCCTATTACACAAATTGGCATGTGACACTGCTTGATCAAGATCTAAACCCCAATCAATCACTCCGACCAAAGACTTCGCGACATAACAAATGATGCGTGAGCCACCGGGTGAGCCAATTGCTAGGATTGCACGCCCATTTTCATCAAATACCACTGTCGGCGCCATCGAGCTACGGGGTCGTTTCCCAGGCTCTACCCGATTAGCGACAGGCAAGCCAGCGCGTGTAGGAGAAAAAGAAAAATCCGTCAATTGATTGTTCAGCAAAAATCCGCGTACCATTAGGGCAGAACCAAATGCAAACTCGATACTGCTTGTCATCGACGCAACATTACCGTATCGGTCCAAGACACTGATATGCGTCGTCGATGATAGCTCAACTGAATTGTCGTCCGCAAAAGCACTCGATTCGATCCCAGGGGGCAGGCCTGGGGGGACTTTACCGGCAGCGCCCATTAAATCGATAAGAGCCGCACGTTCTTGAAGATAATCCAGATCCAACAACCCCTCCACGGGTACTGTGACGAAATCAGGATCAGCCACATATCGTGCACGATCAGCATAAGCAAGGCGACTTGCCTCTAAAAAAAGATGCGCTGCGTCCACCGACCAAGGCTTCATCGAACCCACGTCAAATTGTGCCAACAAACCAAGAATTTGCAGCACCGCAATTCCTCCAGAACTGGGCGGCCCCATACCACACACCAAGAAACCCCTATAATCAAGGCACACTGGAGGCCTCAACCGTGGCCTGTAATCAGCAATATCGAAAGCAGTCAAGCGGCCCGGATTAACCTTTGCAAGGGCAACGGTCCTAGCAATTTGGCTCGCGATTGGACCTAGATAGAATGCATCCGAGCCACCGGCTGCAACTTCTCTCAGAGTTTGAGCAAAAGCCCTATTGGCCAGATTTGTCCCTATCGCTTTTGGTTCTCCGTCAGATGTAAAAAAATATTTAGTTGTCGCATCGAACTGCTTAAGCGTAGGAATCTTCTCAACCAACCGGTGCAGCCGTGGACTGATCTTAAACCCACTCTCGGCCAAGTTTATTGCTGGAACGAATAATTCCGCCCAAGACAAACGACCGTGCGCCTTATGGGCAAGCGATAGCATGCGCAATAACCCGGGCGCACCCACGGAGTTACCCCCCACGAGGGCAGCCAAATAGCCAGGAGAACCACCGTCCACCTCAAGAAACATATCAGACTCGGCTAAGGACGGGGCAGTCTCACGCCCATCGTAGCTAATCAATTCTCCAGATGCGTGGTCAAAATAGAGTAAGAAGGCACCACCACCCACCCCGGAAGATTGTGGCTCCACCAAATTAAGCACCAGTTGAGCTGCTATAGCTGCGTCTAACGCACTCCCGCCAGCCTGCATTATGGCAGCACCCGAATTTGCCGCGTGGGGATTAGCCGCGGCAATCAATCCATGGCTCTCCCGCACCAAAACTTGTGATGTCTGCCCGCCTGATGGTTCAGGTGCACCACGCTCGGCAGCCACAGCTGCCCAATTCAGTACAGACCCAATCAAAACAAGGTACCCGATGCTTATAGCTCTAGACCTTGACCAAACCATGTCAACATGCGCCACCCTCACGCCATCCACGTTCATACAACTACTCTCCAGTCATATTAGAGCTTATTTCAACTAATTGGGGGTCGATCACAACGAAAAGGAGGGAAAACTGTGGTCCGTAAGAACTCTACAAGTTTAAGTAATTAGGTGTTGGATTGACCAATCATTCAGTCGTAACTAGTGTGCCGCCGGATATACCTGTAGCCTGCCCAGCCCCTTATTGTTAGTCATGATCAAAGTCGTCCATACTACGAGTGATTTACGGGTACACGTCGATGCCTGGCGCAAACAAAACGAGAAAGTAGCACTGATCCCAACGATGGGGTACTTGCACAAGGCGCACCTAGCTTTGATAGAAGCCGGCCGTCAGAGTTGTTCCAAGAGTGTCGTCAGCATTTTTGTTAATCCTAGACAATTTGGACCGGATGAAGATTTCGAACGGTACCCTCGTGACGAGGAAAATGACCTTCGCATACTTACAGAAAATCAAGTAGACCTCGCTTTCGTGCCAAGCCTCGACGAAATTTACCCACCCGATTTTTCTACATCTATCTCCGTGTCACGACTAACTCAGAATTTGTGCGCCGCCTCCAGGCCGGGTCATTTCAGTGGCGTTGCTACCGTTTGTGCCAAACTGTTCAACCAGTGTCGACCAGATGTCGCTGTATTCGGAGAAAAAGATTACCAGCAACTTCAGATGATCCGCCGCATGGTGAAGGATCTCAATATACCAATAGAAATACGTAGTGTGCGAACTGTTCGCGAGTCTGACGGCCTAGCGATGTCCTCTAGAAATATTTATTTGGACCAGGAAGGGCGCATCCGAGCTGCACGAATCAATGGGATTCTGTCTGAAACAGCAGCGCGCCTATATGCGGGCCATGTACCGTCTAAAGAGCTGGCTACTGCTACCGCTCAATTAATTGAAAAAGTTGGAGCCTCTCCAGAATATATTGAACTCTGTGACGCAGATACCCTAGTTCCAGTCGTTGAACTGAAAGCACCTGCGCGGCTGATGCTAGCGATAACCGTGAATAGGACGCGACTGATAGATAACTGGCCGGTCCTACCACCACAGTGACCATGCACATACAATCGACGCATTTATGCCGAACAAAACTCTGCGAGCCCCTTAAAGAAAAAGCAAAACTTTAGCCGCTTAAAAAGCCTGTAGCCTTATATGTTTTTATCGGTTTGTAGGGTCAGCACACAACCATCGATAAGCCATTTACCATCATCCTGAAGTTCCATCGGGTAATGAGCGATGTAAATATTGCCGTTGCCCTCAGCAAACATTACCTCTTGCACCCAGGTTCCTTGCAAATATACCAAGGCGCGAAATTCAATTTCTCGCGGTCGATAAACGGCAGAATAATGAGACTTAACCATGGATAGAAAACGGGTGGGGCTTCCGAATTTTTTTTGAATACCGGGAGAGGCGTACGAAAACGCTAGTTCAGCCTGATCTCTTTGGAAAGCGTCTAATTGACGCCCGATGACATCACGAATGGCGACCTCGTCCTTCGATGCCAAACCAATCGGATCAGCGCTCGACACTCCAAAAGCCAGACACCACACGACCAAAAACACAGCGACAGCGCCCGGAAAAACATAACCTTGCTCTTCAGCAAACATCCTAAGGGAGTTTACCTTCATATGCTCGTTAGGAGGTTACATAAACTCAGTGTAAACTACCGAATGTAGATACGAACCTCATTGCTAAATGCATTCTCACTAGTCGATGAACTGAGATTCATCCGTCCTGCGGAGAGACCCATAGCGATCAACGAACGCATCACTTTTTCCGCACTCTTTTTTGCTCCGCCGCTACTTACAGCGACCTCACTCGGTGCCCCCCGATTCGGTGTAACCGCCACAACGTCAAACAAGGCTGTTGGCCTCTGCTCAATAGCCTGGCTGACCGCGCTGTATAAGGCCTGCTGGTAATCAACGTCCGGCCGATCAAAGCGGATCACTACCAGGGGCGGGCGCCCTGCGACCCGGCTTGCTGTTGAAGCTGAGGGTGTTACTGCCCCGGACTGAGAGAGACGAACAGCCTCACTAAAAGCTACATTGCTCAGGTTTGGACCAAAGGCCTCACCATTGCTAATTGCTAGGGCTAAAGCCGTGAGATTCCGACGTTCCCCAGTTGCATAATTATTTTGTCGTCTGATTGTCTCATTCGTTTCATTCAAAAGACGTTCAATCGATACCACAGTACGGTTGACGTCGTCTTCAAGGACAGAAAGCTGCCTGTGATCCTCGTCGACAGCCCCCTGAATACCGTATGCCGCACGCGTCGCCTCCACCAGATAATTGGCAAGCGCTGAATTGGAAGCAATCCGATTAGACAGTTCGTTTAGCCTTGATGTGTCCTGAAACACCCGGTCAAGTTCCGTCTGTGCACTTTGCCATTGGCTGCTCAATACTGGGTTGCCCGGCGTTGTTCCAATCTGAAGACGGGCACTAATTGCAGCCACCACTGCATGATAACGCTGGGAGTTCTGCGTGGTACTGTTGAGCAACTGCTGAAATTCATTGTTTTGGCTGCCCAGTGTCGCTTTGAGCAAATTCAACTCACCTTTCAGCGTTACAATCTTTCGCCCAACGTAAGTGCCCGTCACAGGGGCACTTTTGGATGGGCTCGTCTGCAACGGCACAACCTCGGGGGCTCCCGGCGCCGCCTGCACAACGCGGCTCTCTTCTCCAGACGTGACCACAGTTGCCTCCTCAACGACAGAGGCTCTGGGAGCAGACGATGAAGCCGACACTCCTACCCGGGCTGTACTCATTGGTTCTGGATCCTCACCTAGGACCGGCCATAGACCATCCTGAACGAAAGAACATCCACTTATCAAAACCGCCACACAGATAGCGGCAAAGAACTTTGTCTTCCTCGCCATCGTTTCCGTTTGTCCTTTTTCGCTTGGAATGAGGTTGGCCGAAACACCGGCCGGAACCAAACCGAAAACATGCTCCCGCCGTGTACGTTAGTCAATCTTATAGAATGGCCCAAAGTGCTACAAGCCAGATTTCTGAAAGTGTAGTGGAGAATTGCTACCAAAAGGTTCCAAGCTCACACCTAGTAGACTCCACATGGGGTAGTTATTTTCATAACCCCTCTGAATACGCCACCCATGGCCAGCAGGGCCCACTTGCAGCGGAGCGACAGGACGCCAGCCGAGTTTGCATAAACTCCTCACGCCTCCATGCCTTGGTTTGGAGGAACATAGATCTTCAAACTGTTGAGTTGACTGACAAATCTTGGGTGCTTACAACCCCTTAATATCAGCGCCCGTAGCTCAGTTGGATTAGAGCATCAGACTACGAATCTGAGGGTCGGGGGTTCGAGTCCTCCCGGGCGCGCCAACATTTTCGCCGACCTGATAAATATCAGAGGATACCGTTCCAGAGCGAGTCTCTGGTCGATGGCAGACCAAATTTACAGCCAAAACGAGCTTATAATTCGGAGTAGATTGTCGGTCGATCCTTCGACCCACCGCGATAAACGGATAGCCTGCCCAAGTCCGCGAACGCCCAAGACTCGAAAAACCCAGTCCCGTTGGTGAATGCGCCTGTAATTTCGGGTTCCACGCCATTTGTTTTTTAATTAGGTATATGCAATATTATTGCATTAATGACACTTTAAATACTGAGCTCAAATAAGCAATGGGTTTGTAAATTGCCAATGGACAAGTCGATAAGATCTCTTGCTATCGAACGGTGCTGTGAAGGCAATACCTCCCTAACACCTCAACGTCTTTTGATTCTCGATACCATTGGACAGCAAAGAAAACCTATCTCTGCTTATCACCTAAAAGACCTTCTTCACGGAAGGGGAAAGCCATTAAACATTGCCACCATTTATCGGATTTTGGACTTTTGGTGTGGATTGAAAATTATACATCGCCTCGCAGCCCTGAATAAATATGTGTGTTGCGCTGACCCACAGGAGACACACACACACGTCATTAATTGCTGCCAGAAGTGTGAAACAACCTATGAGAGCTGCAACGAGGAAATGGGCATCGATTTGGAGCAAGGCCCAGAATCACTAGGCCTTACATTTGACAGTGACAATCACCTTGAAATTCCTGTGATTTGCTTTTCGTGTAGCTAGGTATTTATGGAGCACCTTATAGGGGAATATTGGGTCGATCTCACGGGCAACCTGCGCGGCTTTGTTTTCGGATTTGTCCACGTAGGTATCTTATTGCTTGGCTATTACTCCGGTTGGAGCATCAATCGACTATTAAAGCTCGCCTCGAACGGCTACGCCGCGGGAATTGTTGGGGCCGCACTGTCTCACGTGATCGCAGACTTAATTGCGAGTTATTTGGACCCCCATTTGAGAAGCATGGTGTTGGGCATCGTTGCAGGCGGTGTCCTGCCACTTTTGCTGGTTCCTTTCTGTGAGAAATATATTGTGAAGAGCAAACACCATATCGTAGTCGGTGATCACGAGGATGTCGCCAGCGACCTTAAATCTCACGAAAAACTCTAAAGGCCGATTCACACCGTGCGATGTAATTAAGTAGCAAGGGGCTTGTAATACGCCCCCGGCGTTTCTACGATCGGGTGAATAGAACTTTATGCTCCTCAAAAGGTTTTTCAAATGGCTATGACAGCAACTGTCCCTGACGACACAAAAGGCTTTTGTGTCGCGCGAAAAGCGGCCCCGAGTTATGTCAAAGGACGACGGGATTTTTTTAAGTATAGAGACCTGGGTGTCGCCGCCGCAAGCAACGGGGTCATGCGGGCGCAAGTGACCGAGGGGTCAGCTGGCATGACTAGGCCCACGGGATGGCATTATCATATTTGCGATGGTCAATTCGTTTATATGCTCAAAGGCTGGGTCGATCTTGCGTTCCCGGATGGGAAAACGGTGAGAATAGAAGAAGGGGATTCCTTGTTTATTCCGGGCGGCTTACCCCACAATGAGATCGCAACTTCCGAAACCATAGAATTGATAGAAATTTCCGTCCCGGCAGACATGGGAACTGAAAACTGTGAGCCTCCAGACAACATTTCTACAGACGGCTGAATCAAATGGCGATTAGCAGTAACCATTTGTAACATTACGGGGTTGGTATTTTCCGCAGAGCCTCAATAAGGGACAGCCTATGCGGAGCGCGGGTTTCCTCAGAATTATAGAGAACGTTCTGTGCTTCAAAAGCGAGAAGCACGGAAGGAGGGCATAACTTCACTCCGCACCCCACTTCGTAACCATCTCCACCTGCAACTCCTGACACACCACTTTCTTGTGTAGCTTTCGGATGCGCTATTAAAGTCCTAAACTCATACGCTGAGAACGGTCATGACCCGACCTTTGACACAGACTGAACGATGCAAACAACAAAAGTAATAAAAACCAAAGTGCA
>CAZSYW010000021.1:4172-7622 GCA_964611315.1 uncultured Rhodospirillaceae bacterium | reverse complement strand
CCTTTGACACAGACTGAACGATGCAAACAACAAAAGTAATAAAAACCAAAGTGCATGGCCCAGTGAATTTCCTCGAATCCGTGCAGCACCTGAGCCCAATTATTGCTAGCTCTGCTGACCAAGCAGAGCGCGAGCATCAACTGCCAACCGACCTCTTAGATGCACTACATCGAAATTCGCTTTTCCGACTACTCCTGCCAAAACCTTTTGGTGGTTATGAACTTGATCCGGCAAATTTTTGCAAAACAATCGAAGCAGTAGCAACGGTTGACGCCAGCACCGCCTGGTGCCTCTGCCAAGCCAATGGCTGCGCCATGGCCGCTGCCTTTGTGCCGGGCCAAGTAGCAAACCAAATTTGGAACGAAAACATTAGCGCGGTGCTTGCATGGGGGCCTGGAAAAGGTGAGGCGATACAGGAAAAGAATCACTATCGATTGACAGGAAGCTGGTCTTTCGTGAGCGGCGGGCGGCATTCCACTTGGCTTGGAGGGTATGCAACATTGCGCAAGGAAAACGGCGATCCGTTGTGCGACCCAGACGGGCTGCCTATAGGCAGAACTTTTCTTTTCCCAACCGCACAAGCAACGATGACCGAAACTTGGGATGTCATTGGGTTACTAGGGACTGGAAGTGACAAGTTCTCTGTGTCGGATATCTCCGTGCCTGCCAGCCATGTGTTTTCCCGAGATCAAGCTTCTGACCGGCGTTACACCGCCCCCCTATATCTATTTCCAGCGGCGAGTCTCTACGCCTCTGGTTTTGCAGGGACAGCACTGGGAATTGCGCAAGCAATGTTTGACGCGTTCAAGGCGCTAGTTTTAGAAAAGACGCCTCGGCTTGAAAGGCAACGACTAGACGAAAATTCAGTAATACAGACCGAAATTGGCCAATCTGAAGCACGATTAAAAGCTGCCCGCGTATTTCTGTTAAGCGAACTCGAGGACATTTGGGACACAGTGAACTCAAGCCAAACCGTCACAATTTCGCAACGCATGAGAATTCGGCTTGCCTCTACACACGCCATCCACGAGGCCCGTACAGTAGCGAATACCGTCTATGATGCATCGGGTGCGTCTGCGATCTTTGCAGGAACCCCCTTTCAAAGACGATTCCGAGATATTCATACCGCAGCTCAGCAAATACAGGGCCGAAAAGCCCACTTTCAAACTGTGGGATCATTTTTACTCGGCCATCCGCCAGACCTATCAATGGCCTAAAAATACACACGCAGAAAATTAGAGCTAGCGATCAGCGAAGAAACCTGCAGAGGATAGGGTGACGAACAAATGATTCATTGACCAATGGGTCGGTTAGCGATTTTAACAAAACGTAGCATGCAAGCTTGTCGCTACGAAGGGAGGGTCAGGTGAATAGTGTTTTAAGCGGAATTCGAGTGCTCGATTTTGGGCGCTATATTGCTGGTCCCTATTGCGCAACGATGCTCGCGGACTTCGGCGCTGAGGTCATCCGAGTCGAAAAGGTCGATGGCAGCGAGGACCGTTTCTATGCCCCTATTTCGGGCAACGGAGACTGCGGTGCGACTTTTGCACAAATGGGCCGAAACAAACGCGGGTTGACCCTGAATCCACGCACGCCAGAAGGGCAGAAAATTGTACAGGAACTGGTAAAGACCGCAGACGTAGTGGTTGCCAACTTGCCTCCCCAAACACTTGAAGCAATGTCATTAGATTATGAAACATTAAAAGCCATCAAAGGGGATATCATACTCACCACGAATTCAGCGTTTGGATCCGGAGGCCCCTATAGCAACCGGGTTGGGTTTGATGGCATCGGACAGGCCATGTCTGGCGCTATGTACCTGTCTGGATTCCCCGACCAACCGCAAAAAATTTATCCGCCTTATGTCGATTTTGGAACAGCGCTTTACTCCGCACTTGGTACAATAGCCGCACTCATGGAACGTGACCGGACCGGAAAGGGTTGCCAGGTGGAAACGTCTTTGTTTAGAACAGCTTTATCGTTCAATAATGCTGCACTAATCGAACAGGCGACTACAGCGATCAACCGCGTTGGCACCGGTAATCGTGGTCAGGTCGGCGCGCCAATTGATGCGTTTAAAGCGAATGACGGTTGGATCCTCGTTCAAGTCATCGGGCAACCATTATTTGAACGCTGGGCAGACCTTATGGGTGAAGGGCATTGGCTTACGGATGAGCGTTTCGCCACTGACGAATCCCGTGGTGAAAATCGCGATGAGATATGTGAGCGTACTCAGGTTTGGTGTGCTGATCGATCAGTCGACGAATGCATTGAGCTTTTGTCGAAAGCGCGAATTCCGTGTGGACCAGTACTCTCTCCCCAAGCCGCAATTGACGATCCTCACGTGAAAGCGATGGGATTTTTGCGACCTTTGGATTATCCGGGTCTAGCGCAGCCTGCCCCCATATCGTCACTACCAATCAACATGAGCACCGAGGCCAACTCGAACGACACCGACAAAAGCGTAGCACCGCTCAATCGACCGCCCACCCTAGGAGAACATACAAATGACATCCTACGAGAACTCGGTTACCAACCAGATGAGATTGAGACACTTCGTACCAAGCAAGTCGTATAAGACCCACCTGGACTCACAAAAAACTAAGAACGTCCCCACAGGCACTTGGACGCAATTACGGCCCCTTCAACAAGACTGGAAAGTTTCGCCCAAACTACATCTTCTGCGACGAACGCATCGCCAGCCAAGGTTGAAAACCCACAATCCGTGGAGGCTACAATCCGTTCCCGGTCTCCGATCACATTTACCGAACGGATAAGACGTTCAGCAACCACCTTTGGATGCTCCACGTAATTCGTGACTGTCTCAATTACACCGGGCATTAAAATCATATGATCCGGCAAAGGGTAATCATGAAATGCCTCTATTTCGTGGGCGTGACGCGGATTCGCAAACGGCAAAGAAATAGCACCCACGTTGGCTTGGTACAGAAATGGCAGAATTTCTGGGCATGGGACATCGTGGACATGCGGGCTATTCCGGTTCCCCCAGCAAGCATGCAACCTGACCTTCTCAGCAGGGATTCCGTCAAGCGCAAAATTTAGCGCCGATATGTGCATTTCCACAAATTTTATGAACTCGGAAAGACTTTGATTCTGAAAGAATCCAGCGCGCTCCATAGCCAAGTCAGGGGCATCAATCTGAAGGATAAAACCGGAATCGACGATGTAGTGATATTCTTTTCTTAGCTCCCTCGCGACTGCCAAAAGATACGCCTCATGGCTATCATAATACCGATTGATCATAGTTGTAACCACGATGCCGGGAGAGGCCGCTGTCATAAAAGTTCCCAAAAATCTTTCAGATATTTTGTCAATCACCCTTTGGAATATTCCGCACTCGTCCCTAACGGATGAAAGGTCCTCATAGCAAACGTCAGAAACAGCTTCTGGTGCGTTGTAGACGTTGGCTCGGCGCAGTCCCGACCGCTG
>CAZSYW010000021.1:0-4072 GCA_964611315.1 uncultured Rhodospirillaceae bacterium | reverse complement strand
CCGCGGGGAAGGCTGCCAACGTGGGTTGTTAAAATTCGATCATCGCTATAGCGCATGTGTCATCCAATTGTTTTTTGCGTAATATTAACGCTCGAAGTGGGTTCGTGCAGATCATTATCCATGCCTCCAGGGAGCCTAAAGTGCCTGTTACTGATCAAGCAATACAAGACCTCCGCAACATGCTGTCTAAGGCACGAAAAGTTGTGTTTTTTACGGGTGCCGGCATAAGTACAGAATCTGGCATACCCGACTTTCGAAGCCCCGGAGGGATTTGGACTAAGTACAAGCCTATCGAATTTCGCGATTTCTTAGCCTCAGAAGAGATGCGCCGTGAATCCTGGCGCCGAAAGTTTAAAACAGATCAAGTGGTGAGAACCGCCAAGCCAAACAGCGGCCACGAGGCCATCACACTACTCCACAAAAATGGGCTGGTATCGTCTGTCATTACACAAAATATCGATGGGCTTCACCAGCGCTCTGGAATGCCGGACGATCGAATTATTGAGTTACATGGCAATGGGACATACGCGGCTTGTCTCAGTTGTCGAAAACGTGTTGAGCTGGACGAGGTTCGGCAACTATTCGAAGTCAATGAGCAAATATCGGCCTGCGACGCTTGCGGGGGGATCATAAAATCAGCGACCATATCATTCGGACAACCGATGCCAGAGGCAGAACTTTTGAAAGCGGAGAAAGAAGCACTTGCCTGCGACCTTTTCTTTGTCGTGGGATCATCACTCGTAGTGTACCCAGCTGCGGGCCTCCCGATAATGGCAAAACGCAACGGTGCAACCCTAATAATACTGAATCGTGAACCGACTGATCTTGATGTTCACGCGGATCTCGTGCTTAACCTAGAAATCGGGCCAACCCTTGGGACGCTTTTAAACGCCGAGTAACAAATACAGCATCAAATCCCACCGATATGAGACCGGATAAATAGTAATTATTTCAATAGGTATATGAAGTCGGGGCTTGGATCGGGAACTCCCTAGAATACAACCACGTGCCCACAGCACATCACAAGAACGGGTTTGACGCTACTTCGAAGGCCCAACTATCTCCCTAATGAGGTTCGGCGCAAGAGACACCGTTGCTCTCTTTTGGTCACCCGATACCATGTCTTTAATCGTTATCTCACCCGCTTCTTTCTCATCAGGTCCCTGCACAACCACCACCCGACAGCCGCGTTCATTGGCGACCTTAAGCTGTCTGCTCAACTTTCCTCCCACTAAATCAATTTCCGCACTTACACCACTAGCGCGCAATGCAGCCACGAACTGCAATGCGTCGACCTGACTGTCCTCATCCCATACTGTAACGTAGCATGCCGCCCCCACTCTTGGATCAAATCCGGACCGTTCCTGCAACAACATAATAATACGCTCTATCCCGAGTGAACCCCCGCACACAGATACATTCTCTTTCATAAACAAGGAACCAAGATTGTCATACCTGCCCCCGCCAGCAATGGAGCCTGCAGCCCCGTCCATGACAAACTCAAAGATGGGACCCGTATAGTAATCCAAACCACGTGCAAGAATTGGATCCACTAGAATCTTGCCGCCTTGTAAAAAAGGGGCCACTCGAGAGGCAATAGTATCGACAGTCGACAACCCGACTTTCCCACTCTCATCGGTCTCAATGCGCGAACGCAAAGCGGCTTCCCTATCTTCCGAAAAGAGATCTGCATAAAGAGACTTGCCCGCCTGCCGAGGGAGATTGAGGGCTCTCAATTCGTCCCACACACCATCAACTCCTATTTTGTCAAATTTATCTAACGCAATCAGCACAGCCTGGTGTTGATCATGGGGCACCCCGCAAGCGGACATGAGGCCAAGTAGTGCCTGACGAGAGTTGAGACGAATCGTAAACCCTTTAATGTCGAGCGCCTCTAATGCATGGCAAAGCGTCACCAAGACGTCGACATCCGCAAGGATCGATGAACTTCCAATAATATCAACGTCACATTGATAGAATTCACGGAATCTGCCACGCCCCGGCCTGTCTGCGCGCCACACCGGACCAATCTGATAGCGCCTCACCAAACGCGGCAAATCGTTGCGGCGATGAGCATAAAGGCGCATGGTAGGAACCGTTAAGTCATAGCGCAGCGCCAGGTCTGCCTCTCCAGAGGCGGCTTTTTCGCCGCGCTTTAGAATTTTGAAAATCAACTTCTCGCCTTCTTCACCATACTTCCCAGACAGAGTTTCCAGACGCTCAAAAGCCGGCGTTTCAAACGGCGTGAACCCATGTGCGTCGAACACAGACTTGACCGTGGCAAAAATGCGTTCGCGAAACAACGCTTCCTGAGGCAAGAAGTCGCGGCTGCCCGAAGGGGGAGCGAGAGTGAGTTTGGTCACATCAAAGGCCCGTGCTGATGATTTATGTCGCTTAACTGCATGGACCGTATACGCAATCCTACTGTGTGCAAACCGCTAGCGCAGTTTTCATGGGATTCTAAGGTTAACGCCATACAGAATCCTATTGGCAACCTGAATTGTTCTCTTCCCCAGATGGCATTACGGTCCTACAAAAATAAGCGCCCTCTAGGTTAGCATTTCGGAGGTCGGCTCCCTTCAAATCAGCGTCAAATAAAAAGACTTTCCGTAGGTCCGCGCCTCTTAGACTGGCTCGATGCAAGGTTGCACCAATTAAACTACCTCCAACCAAACTAGCACCGCTCAAATTAGCCTCTCTCATATCGACGTTACTGAGATCCACTCGCCACAATATGCTTTTCCGAAGATCGGCACGCCTTAAATCGGCTCCGGGGAGATCAGAGCTTCGCCCAAACAGAGACATTCCGCGCATGTCGCTTCCGGTCAAGTCTGCCCCGATCAGGTTAGTTCCTAAAAAATGTGCTCCCCGCAGGTCACAACCCGAACAGACATAACTCGTGACCAATTTCTCTGCATCCCCTTCGTCCAATGCAAGGGCAGGTGTGGTCGCCAGAACCAGAAGACTAAAACATTTCGACCAACTCTGTCTCAAATCATAGCCCTCTATTGCAACCACCGAGCGCAGCAAACACAAGCGGCCGCGAAGATCTTCATCATCTGGCAGCCCACTTAGGTGTCAGAATAACATATGTTTGTTCTAGCACACACCAACCTCTGATGGAGCGGAAAACTATGAATATGTTTGATAGCATGGGATTTTTTGAATGGAGCGTAATTATTCTTTTAGCTCTCATAGTGATACAGAACGAAATACACAAGTGAATCTCAAGGGCAGGCCACTCAAGCACACTCTAGTTGTAAAGTGGCACTCCAATGTTTTCACAAAGTAACCACCTACAGTCCTATTTGGATTATTCTTCACCATCTGTTGGAGCGGACGAGGGGAATCGAACCCCCATCGTAAGCTTGGGAAGCTTCTGCTCTGCCATTGAGCTACGTCCGCTTAAGACCCACAATATCAACGTTATTGGGCATCGCTCCAGTGTTTTGAACTCATTGCCAAAGAACACAATGAGGACAAAGGAGGTCAGGAATGCCTTCAGTTTCGGAATCCCCTTCCAAATGGAGGATCAGGATAAGATTACACCGACTGCCCCCTGTATCAAAGGACTTCAAAACAAAAGGCATGAATATGGGGTTATGAGGATTCAGTCGGTTAACAGGATGTTTAAAGTTAATTATCGGCTAGAGCTTCACGAGCAATGGCAAGCATCTTACTCATTATTTCGCCCGATGAATTTACGATGGAACATTGTCTTCCAGACACGTCACGTAGTGTGTTTGTGTCTATAACGTAATCTTCATCAGAACCCCGTTTCCTGAGATAAATGGAATCTGCTTCCTCACGTACTGCCCACAAAGATTGGGCAACATTGTAGCCGTTGAGGTACCAGTATTCGGCTCCACTATTCGTAAAGGACAAACCAATACTATGTGTTGGATCTGACTCACCGGGACACCAGATATGTGTGCCAGTTAGCGAGTCTGCTATTGTCACAGGTATGGAGAACATCAACACTAGAAATGTAGCCAAGCAAATTTTCATGGCATTAGCCCCCTATTCATTCCTTTCGTTAGTTATCAATCTCTTATCATTAGACCGGGAGTAG
>CAZSYW010000020.1:0-19907 GCA_964611315.1 uncultured Rhodospirillaceae bacterium | reverse complement strand
CCAGCTACGTCGAAGGGCAGCTTCAGGGCGGTGTGGCTCAAGGAGTCGGATGGGCTCTGAATGAAGAGTATATTTACGACAAAGACGGTCGACTTGATAACCCGGGGTTTCTCGATTACCGGATTCCGGTGGCCTCAGATCTTCCAATGATCGACACCGTATTGGTCGAAGTCCCAAACCCTAATCATCCGTACGGTGTGCGCGGTGTCGGCGAGGTCCCAATCATCCCTCCGATGGCAGCGGTCGCAAACGCGGTCTCTGATGCTATCGGGGTACGTTTAAAGAACCTGCCAATGTCTCCTCCTAAGGTCCTTGCTAGTCTGAAAAATGGGGGCAACGGAGCGGCTTCGTAGGGTGGCTAAGGTCTTCATTCCCGCCGGTTTAAGCCAACAATACACCGGCGGAAAAGCGGAGTTTGAAATCGATGCAAGGACCGTCCGAGGCGTGATCCGGAGCCTGGAGGCCGACTTCCCAGGCCTAGGAGAAGCCATCGAAATTGACATGGCTGTGGCAGTCGACGGTGAAATTTTCCATGATCCACTCCTAGAACCAGTGTCATCAGACAGCGAAGTATATTTTTTGCCTCGTATTGGGGGCGGGTAAACTTCACATCAGCACAGCACGCCCACCAAAAACTAGGCAGACCCAAGCTTCAAATCCTAGTTTTCCGACTTCCAACCCGCGTGCAACTGATAGCTGGTACTCGCCAGATAGCCCGCATCAATCGGCATTATGGTGCCCGTGATAGCGGACGCCGCGTCTGAACAAAGAAAGTGGATAGCGTCCGCAATTTCGTCGGGCTCTACCATCCGTCCCAGGGCGCTTTGCGCCTTCATTTTATTCTCATCACGCAATCCAGCGTTGATCCGTGACTGCATTTCTTCACTACGCACGTAACCAGGCAACACTGCATTGACCCGAACCCCATCCGGACCAAGGTCTGCCGCCAATATTGTTGTCAACTGATCAATCGCAGCCTTAGCTGGTGAGTAGGCTAGGAGAGGGAACACACGCACTGCCGAAGCAGAGGAAATATTTATGATGCATCCACTACCCGCACTAATCATAGCTGGCGCAAACGCCCGGCAACAAAGGTATGTGCCTCGATAATTAACGGCCCATATCCTGTCATGTTCAGCCATATCTAAATTTATCAACCGACTCGGATTCTGTAGTAATCCTGCGCAATTTACGAGCACGGCCGGAGCACTGCTCTCACGCAACATAAATTCAACGAGAGCATCTACTGAGGCATCACTCGCGACATCGACTTTGCCGAAAAGAGCCCTGCCACCACTGGCCTCGATATCACTGACAACAGCTTGACCGCCGCTCTCATTGATATCGGCAATTACCACCGTATCACCGTCACGAGCAAACCGAATGGCTGTAGCTCGCCCTATTCCACTTGAACCTCCCGTAACTACTACAATTCTATTGGCACTCACTTTGCCGCATCCATTTTGAGTTGGCTGCACCACATACGCCGGACCAAAGCACCCCCAGCGCCAGCTGCTCTCGCACCGCGTCTATGGGGCGACCACAAAGACTTGAAGCCAGCTCTCTTCTCAGATGCCGCGTTGTCCGACACCACCAACGCAGCCTAAAGACCTCGAACAATAAAAAATTCAAGAATTAGGCCGCGTCCGAAAATACCACCTTCGAGGGCTCGGCCAAGATTTCCATGCGTTCCTCGAGACGCACTTCTTCCAACAATGGCGCCGAGACCTGTATTTCCTCCAACTTCAAAGTGTTACGGATTCGGACAATCCTGGCATTCTCGGGCTGCACACCAATCAAAGTTTTGACCGCGAGCCGCACCGCGTCTTGCCCAGTCTTCATTGGGATAGGAACTCTGGCGCCCTCCAAATAAGTGCTGGTTACTGTATTAGCGTATGTCGCCGCAAAATCGACTCGGCTTAATAAGCGATGCGTTATCACGTCAGCCGCGCCGAGACCGGTTGCATTTCCCTTCGTCGCATCAGAAAGGTCAAGGATTACCATCTTTTTTACACGGGGCAATTCAAAACCCACCGTATTCCGATATCCTGTGACATTGGGATCGCATCCGGCGCCGCTAATCTCCTTCCCAATCTCATCAATCACCAACACGTCAATATCGTCGATAAAAATCCGGGCAATTAGCTCTTTCGCACGCGACTGCAACTGCGGCTCTCGTGAAATCAAAGTCTCCGCAGACATCGCTTCGACAATTGCCGTATCATCGTGAGCATCTTCGACCATCCCTATTCCGAAAAGGAATGGTATATGTTCCATCAAGGCCCCCGCCGCGCGGGGTAAAACCTCTCCAAAATCCGACATAGCATGTCCACTGTGAATGGCGGTCGCACCGTTGATTTTACCCATGCCAATGATCATCATCTTGATCACGCCACTTTCTACAGGCCCACGAAAACTGGTATGTGGTTTAACTCGATTTATCAGCACCACGCCATCTGCCTCGTGCGCAAATCGGTCCATATGGATCGCCGTACCCTCAACCAATTCAGTGACGACTATCGTATCCATCGTTGCTCGGATGGGCGCTCCCATAGCGTCTTCGGTCACCCCATAACCGGCAAGAAGGCCCGCCTGTGCTTCCGCTGTACCCCCCGCATGGCTCCCCATCGCCGGGAAAATAAAGGGATCCGCACCTTGGGCCTTCAAACCGCTTATTAACGCTCGCACCGCGATATCAATATTCGCAACGCCGCGACTACCAACACCCACAGCGATTTTGGCCCCAGGCTTTACCTTGGCCTTTATTTCTGGCCGGGCAAGCTCATCAGTCACCGCCTGGGCCACGTCGTCAATGCCGTGCCTTTTAAACAATTGACGCACACGCGCCATCGGAGGTAGCTCAAACCCGAGGCCACCAGCGATATTAAATTGGAGGTCTTCGCGCACGATCTTGGCCCTTTCCTCTATCTTTTAGACTTAACTCAATAACACCAATGCTAAAGTTCGTTTATAGCCCAGCATAACCCTAACATGCTTCTAAAAAAACCAAAGCCCTGGTCGCAGCCCACCTTAGATCACACAACTAATGGGTCACCTACCTGTCCGCATCTGCTCCACACGGCGCTCCCGAAGTTCCGAACGACGAACCTTCCCGGCATCATCGCGCAGAGAATATTCAACAAATTCGTATGTTCGGGGGGTTTTATATCGGGCTAGTCGCTCCGACAGAAAATTCCTCAATTCGCTTTCCCCGACCTCGTCCTGCCATTGTTTGTGAATTTGTATGACAGCATGAACAGTTTGGCCCAGGTCATCGTCCGGAATTCCGATCGCAACAGCCGAATCGACCGAAGGGTGCTCCGCAAGAGCCGCCTCGACCTCTGCCGGATAGATATTCGCACCACCTGAGATAATCAAATCGGTACGACGATCTGCGAGATATAGATAGCCATCTTCATCGAGCCACCCCATATCGCCTAATGTTTCCCAACCATCATCTACAGTTTTGGCCTGAGCCCCAACATAATGATAGGTACTTCCTGGGCCACCCGCAGGCATCAGATACACTTCCCCGATTTCTCCGGTTGGGCAGTCTAGCCCTTGGTCATTGAGAACACGCACTCGGGCGCCGCGGATAAATTTCCCCACCGACCCCTTATGCGTTAGCCAATCATCTCCTCGAATCCAGGTAGCTCCTGTTCCCTCTGTGCCGCCATAAAGTTCATAAATGCGATCGGCACCAAGCCACTCTATCCAGACCTCCTTGAGCCAAACCGGCATCGGCGATGCGACATGCCCAACTACTTTAAGGCTTGATAAGTCGAAGTTGTCCCGCGTCTCCACCGGCAGGCGCCAAATTCGGTGCATCATCGTTGGTACCATCATGACCCACCCTGGGCGAAATTTCTCTATCAGCCGCAACGCCTCTTCCGCATCGAATCGTGACATACCCACCACGTGATTACCCCGAAATAAAGCATGATGCGCCATCATAAACGGTGCATTGTGATACAATGGACCGGGGTTCAACACACAGTCTCTCTCCGGCATATCCAATAACCAGTCGGATGGTTCGACCTCCGATGGCAATCGGTCCACAATAATTTTAGGGCGGCCTGTCGAACCTCCACTCGACATAGCCTTCCAATGTTTAGCTATACTGGAGGGAAGCGGTGAGTCCGGGTACTCATCAGTTGGCAGTCCAGCATCCATTGAGGTATGACCAGGGACAAGATTAGAGCCGCCCGCAACTACCATTGCCGGCTCCAGCAACTCTAAAATTCCTTTCAACTCGGCAGGAGGCAACCGCGGCGACACGACATGTGGTGTCGCGCCAAGTTTCCATAAGGCGAAACAAACCTCATGAAAAAGTGCCCCATTTCCCAATGAAACAGTCACAAAATCATCAGATTTTACACCGTACTCCTTCAACATTCTCGCACGACGGTTAGCCTGGCTTTCAAGTTCTGACCACGTAACCTCTCCGTCAGGGTAAGTTAGGCATACCGCGTCCCCACCTAAGACATCCGCGTAATAAGACGGAATCTGGCCTAAAGAGATCATTCCCATAGGCAGCAGCACCAAACGAGTCTCTGGACCGATTCCGTCAACACTCAAGCCCCCGGAGTAAATCTAGCGTTTGTTCAAGGACCTCAATCTTGTCTTTCGTGCTGCTCCCATCCAAGCGTAGTGTTAAAGATTTGATCCCCACATCCCTGTATAGCCGAAACCTTTCTAAGACCATCTGTGCAGTACCCAGAGCCCCAAATTGAGTAATCATCTCGTCCGGAACACGCCTTGCAGCTGCGTGCCGCTTTCCCGCCAACCAAAGTTGCCTGATAGACTCTGCGTCGTCCTTAAAACCAGCGCGGGCGAACGCGTCGTTATAAAAATTCGTGCCAGCAGAACCCATCGCACCCATACTGAACGCGACTCCCGCTCGGCGCGCCTCAATCATTCCCTCTACATCCTCCCCAATGGAAACCGGACAGGCCACATTTAGCTCAATATCTTTTATTGACCGACCGGCCTTCTCTGCACCAACCCGAATATGCTCTAGATGAGCCTCAGCATGATCCGGAGAAAAAGACGTACCGAGCCAACCGTCTGCTGAAGCCCCAGTATATTCCAAGGATCTCGGAGCCAGGGTAGCAAGAAAAATTGGGATCTTCGTTCGGGGAAAATCAAGCCGGATAGCCTTACCCTCGCCACCTGGCCGCGGGAGTGTGTGTTGTTTGCCTTGATACGAAATTTTTCCCCCATCAAACGCCAATCGAACTATATCCACCGTCTCACGTAGTCGACTCAACGGTGCATCGTAGGAAACACCGTGCAAGCCCTCGACAACCTGCGGTCCACTCGCCCCTAAACCGAGAATGAAACGACCATTACTCAATGAGTGTAATGAAAGTGCCGTCATGGCGATCATCGAGGGGACACGAGCACTTATTTGCATAATGCCCGTTCCAAGACCTATTCGATCCGTCTGAGCCGCCAAATATGCGAGGGACGTCACCGCATCCTGGCCCCAAGCTTCCGCCGACCAAACGCGTTCGACACCAAGTTTCTCTGCCTGTCGCACAAAATCAACAGTGCCTTTAATATCGTCCCTTGCATAACCACCAATTGTGATTGAAGTTTTCATTACATACCTTCTCAACAGCGCTTCCCGCCACAGCATTAGTCCAGTTAGGGCAAAACGTACATGTTGGATGGACCATTCAAACAAACAATTTGCTAAAAAAGTGTCAATAGATCACGGTCATCAACCAACTTGATGTTACACCGAGGAACTCATCAACCTGAAAGAACAGGAAGACGCAATACTATGCCGAGACCCAATTTACCGCTGTCACACTTGACGGTACTTGATTTAACGAGGGCCCGAGCAGGCCCAACAGCAGCACGTCATCTTGCGGACTGGGGTGCTGATGTCATCAAGATTGAAATGCCGAGTGAAACCAAAGACGAAGGCTTGGGCGGCATGCGAGACGGTCCAGACTTTCTTAACCTCCATCGCAACAAGCGAAGTATGACGCTCAACCTCAAAAAGGAAAAAGGGCGCCAAATCTTCCTCGATCTAGCGCGTGACGCTGACGTGATCGTCGAAAACTACCGACCAGACGTAAAACGCCGCCTGGGCATCGACTACGAGACTATTCGAAAAATTAATTCGCGAATCATCTACGGAAGCATTTCCGGTTTTGGCCAGGACGGCCCACTGCGGGATCGCCCCGGCCTCGACCAAATAGCGCAGGGCATGGGAGGTCTCATGTCAATTACAGGCTTACCGGGGCAAGGGCCGGTTCGGGTTGGGGTGCCGATTGCCGATTTATCGTCAGGCAATTATTTAGCTATGGGCATTCTCATGGCCTTGATCGACCGCGATCGAAGCGGCGAGGGCCAGTGGGTACACACATCGCTTTTAGAAGCGCAAATTGCGATGCTCGACTTCCAGGCCGCACGTTGGTTGATAGACGGCGAAGTGGCACCCCAGGCGGGAAATAACCATCCCACTGGTATCCCAATGGGGGTCTATCCGACATCGGACGGAGCGATCAACATCGCTGCCGCAGGCGAAACCCTGTGGCAACGTTTTCTTGATGTGATAAATGCGCCTGAACTGGCGGAAGACCCTCGCTTTGCAGATGGTAAAGGTCGCTCGACTAATCGAGACCAACTCAACGCCATCTTAGGAAAAATCATCACACAAAAAACCAGTGCGGAATGGATTAAAACGCTGAATGAAGCAGGAGTGCCCTGTGGACCGATTTATCAAATCGATGAGACTTTTGATGACCCTCAGGTTCAACATCTAGGGATCGCACGAGAAATGGAACACGAGCGACTAGGCCAAGTTCGCGTTGTCGGACAGGCGGTCAATTTATCACGCCAGCCGCAGCCAGATCGGATGCGGCGGGCAACACCGGAAAAAGGATCGGATACAGAAGACGTGTTACTGCAACTTGGCTTAGACGCAGAAACGATCACACAGTTGCACGACGAAGGTGTGATCTAGAACAGTAGAAACGATTTAGCGGAGAAAATGCAAGTGACCACCGCCCAACAAAAAGTGCTTCGTACCGATAAAATGATTGCGCGAAAGGAGAAAAATGTTGGTTGGATGATTTTTAACAACCCTGCTCGACATAATGCGCTATCGCTCGACATGTGGAAAGCGATGGGTGAAATCATGGCAGACTTCCAGGCGGATGAACAAATCCGTGTCGCCGTAATGGCCGGAGCGGGTGGGAAAGCGTTTGTATCGGGTGCAGATATATCAGAATTTGAGAAACATAGATCCACAGCAAATGCTGAGGAAGAATACGACCGAATTTCCTCAAAATCTCAAAGCATTTTGGAAAATTTTGATAAACCATTAATAGCGATGATCGAAGGTTTCTGCATAGGTGGCGGCCTCGCGGTCGCCTTAACAGCTGATATTCGTATTGCTAACGAAGACTCCCAGTTCGCAATTCCAGCTGCCCGACTCGGGTTAGGCTACGGTTTCCATGGCCTTAAGATTCTAACTGATTTAGTCGGGCCTTCTTCGGCCAAAGACATTTTGTTTTCGGCAAGGCGAATCGGTGCCACGGAAGCAGCGCGAATAGGACTCGTGAACCAGGTCATCGCAAATGATGGCATTGAAGATGCCGTACGCGCCTATGTTAAAACGCTTTGTGGCAATGCGCCACTCACTATCCAAGCTGCTAAAGCCTCGGTAAACGAGGCTCTCAAAGATCCTTCAGCTCGTGATCTTGAGACGTTGAATAACAATGTCCGCGCTATTTTTGATAGTGATGATTATAAAGAAGGCCGACGGGCGTTCATGGAAAAACGCGAACCAAGATTCCGCGGACATTAACCGACACACCGCTGAGGAGGAGTTTTCGCTACGAGACCTAGTCTCATGAGGAAGACCCAGGATCTCTAAATGAGGAACCAGAGGTATCATCTGAAACGTGGGCGCGGGGAGCAGCCCCGTCCGCACGGCCCAAGAAGTCCAAAACTCCTACGTGAGCAACTATGGCATCATACAGAACTTCAATAGAGGTCAAGTTCACCGGAGCTCACGCCAACAGGGTACACAAGATAGCTTTCACCTGCTTTTCCAATCGGAACATGAATTAATGAAAAACGGCTACAAAATTATGGATTCAGACTTGCATGTCATTGAGCCAGGAACGCTGTACGAAACCTATATGCCCACTACTTTTCATGATCAGCGACCCGAATATTTAGGGTGGAGCCCTGCAAACTTTCCCCACTGGCGTGTGCAGGGTGAGCTGATTCCACCCTGGGCTTTATCCAAGGATGTTGTCAAAGCGCAGAAATTTTTGGATGCTCCAACTAAGGATATTTACGAACCAATAAAAAAAGCCGGGTACAGCCCAGAATCAGCACTCGAAGCTATGGACGTCGAAGGAATCGATGTTGCCATCGTGTTTCGAACGTTCGCCCACATGGTCGTCTCAATTGATCGACTACCGGGTCCACTTGCCACAGCGTATTGCACAGCGTTTAACGACTGGTTGTTCGATTATTGCAGGTGTGATGGAACGCGTCTTAAACCAGCTGCCATTGTTTCCCTGCATGATCCCGAACTAGCCGCCCAAGAGGCACGAAGGGCCGTAGTCGAAAAGGGCCATGTAGGTGTTGTTGTGTTACCAATGCCTGTAAAGGGTCGCTATATGAACGCACCCGCATGTGACCCACTCTGGCAGGAGATTGAGGAATTAGGAGTCCCCTTGCTATTTCACGGCACGAGTGGTGGCGCAAGTGAAGATTACGTTAGCAACAGGTTTCGCAGTAATCCAAACTTCCGAACATTAAACCATTCTGCAGCATTCCCTTTGGAATTAATGATGGCACTAAGCGCCATGACTACGGGCGGAGTATTAAAACGTTTCCCAAACCTGCGTGTCGGTTTTCTCGAAGGAAATTGCGCATGGCTGCCCTGGTGGCTCCATAGGTTGGACGATCAATGGGAAAAGTATGGAGGTGGTGAATTAGTGCGGTTGGATGCACTTCCAAGTGAATATTTTAAAGGCCAATGTTTTATCGGCACCGATGTCGACGAAACACTTCTCCGAGTGGTAATTGACGAAATCGGAGACGACAACATTGTGATGTCCACCGATTATCCCCATGCAGATGGCCCATACCCGCACGGAACGCAAACCTTTCTTGAACTTCCTGGTGTAAGCCTTGAATCGAAACGCAAAATTCTTTGGGATAACTGTGTTCGATTGTACGCTCTCGACACAACAGGGTCTGGCTCATCGAGATAAATACATCACTTGGACTCGCAGAGATATCATGCCATGAATACTTCCGAACTCACACATATAGATCAACAGATACTCAGCAACCTTGGCAGTGTTAGTACCGCCACGATTGCTATGCAGCTATACAAACGGGGATTCCGACGCTGCTATCTTAACGGTGTTAAGCCGCTTCACAATGGTACCAACAGTTTTGTGGGACCAGCCTTTACACTCCGAAACATTCCAATGCGGGAAGATATTGACGACTTAGGTGTGCTGGGTAATCCGGACTATCCGCAGCGAAAAGCCATAGAAACCACGCCAACCGGTTGTTGCCTTGTTAGCGACTCCTGCGGCAATCTCACGGCAGGCGTGCTTGGTGACATACTTGCTGAACGCCTGAGAGTGCGCGGCGTTGCGGGCCTCGTCACTGACGGAGCCGTGCGCGACTCGAGTGATCTAGAAACCATAAATTTACCAATTTACTGCGCCACCCGAGCTGCACCTGCTAGCTTGTCTGGACTATACGCAGTGGAGCTACAGGTGCCGATCGGCTGCGCCGGCGTGGCCATTTTCCCAGGAGATATCATGGCAGGGGACAAAGACGGAGTGGTTGTTATCCCACGCTCACTGGCAAAAGAAGTCGCCACGAATGCGCCGGAGCAGGAACGTTATGAACAATTTGTTCGAATGGAAGTCACTAACGGACGCTCCACCGTTGGTCTTTACCCAGCCACCGACAAATCTCTTTCGGACTATAAGAAATGGAACAAGGACCTATTGTAGCCCTACCTGTATTGTGTTTGATTTTCACCGTCATACCCCGCTTGAAATTGTGGCAAGGTATGGCCTTAGTGAGTGTCCAACGACGATCATCTCAGGAATTGGTTTGGACGTATACGCCTGCCATTCATCAAGCCAAAATTTCTGCACAGCTTCATCAGGGGTCGTCGCATTAACTGGCATTTGGATTTTTCTGCCAACACCGGTCGCCCAATCTGCCGCGTAACCTTGAAGGATGTTCGACATGCGCGAGAGCTCACCAGAACTAATCATATCTGTGAGGTAGGGGGACACAACCGCCAAGAACCCTGGCCATCGCGCAAGATGACGAAATAAACTTGGGATCAATGGCTGGTGAGCAGGCGAAATCGGGGCGCTCAACGCTCTAACCAGCGACGCTGTTTCTTGGGACATATCGCTCATCGGAACAATTGACGGCAAATCCAATGGTTTGACCAAAGGATCTTTTTTTGCTGCGCTTAGCACTCCTACGATCGGGCCCCCCGACCTCAAACGTTCTCCAACAGCAGTAAGCAAAAGTAAATTTAAACTGTTCCCGCGATTGTAATCTTCGACCACCCGAATCAAATTTTCCACCTCTCGGTCACCCAAATCCAAAGAAGATAATGAAGAGGCAGGGGCTTCCGGAACAATCCGCCAATCAAGATCCGAGGTTAGCGACGATAGGGCTCGATCAACTTCACCCGAGACGAGTACAGGCCGAACCGCATGCCAAAACCACTCAAGTACGCCATCGACCGAAGCCATGCGTCTATAGATAAGATTAATCATACCTATGTTCATGGTCACTTTTATGTCTTCGTAAAGCTCACGAATCACTCCGGTTGCTTCAGTTTCCGGAATCTCGACTGGCCCATCACTCATCCCACAGTCGCCTCTCTACAGTGTATCCCCTGCCCACAATTTCCTTGTACCTTTCGGCCGGGCAATCGGTAAAGAGCTTATACCATCCCTTGCCGACCGTTTATGCGAACCCTAAGATCCGATTGCCTTTCTGGAGGAAACAATGCGCGATACCCAACTACCCGGTCGGTCGCCGGTGCACGCCACGGACGCTATGGCCGCCACCTCACATCCTGCTGCCACGCTTGCCGCAATCGACATGATGCGATCGGGCGGAAATGCCGTTGACGCGGCCATTACTGCTGCTGCCGTGTTATGTGTGGTGGAGCCGCACTCCACCAGCATAGGGGGAGATTGTTTTGCTCTTTACGCTCCTGGCGGCGGCGACGTCATCGCCATTAATGGCTCCGGGAAAGCACCAAGCACAGCTTCCGTTGAGTGGTTTCAGGCACAGGGATTAACATCCATTGATTTCCAGAGTCCCCATGCCGTTGTAGTCCCGGGCTGTATCGCAGCGTGGCAAAAACTTTCTGACGATCACGGGAAAAAAGGCCTCGATGCCTGCCTCCAACCGGCCATCAAGTTTGCAAAAAATGGGTACCCCGTTCACTCGGTAATTGCCAAAGCATGGGAAGAAAACGCCAATAAACTCGCGACAGACGAAAATTCTCGACAAATCTTTTTGTCTAGCGGAAGGGCGCCAAAGGCGGGCGAAATTCATCATCAACCGGCCTTAGCCAATACCCTTCGTGCCGTAGCCAATCAGGGCGAGGATGCATTTTATCAGGGTGAAATCGCTGAACACATTGTAGCCTATCTTCAGGGCAGGGGTGGCCTACACACACTCGATGACTTTGCTGGCACAGAAGCAGACTACGTGAAGCCAATATCCACTGACTACCACGGCCACGAAATCGTCGAGTGCCCCCCAAACGGCCAAGGCATCATCGCCCTCGAAATATTTAATATTCTTAACGAATTCGAGATGCAGGAACATCACCCTCTGGGAGTTGAACGTCTGCACATCGAAGCCGAAGCAACCCGATTAGCCTTTCGCGATCGCGCAGCTTTTTTAGCGGATCCCAACCTCGCCGACGTGCCAGTGGAACACTTGCTTTCCAACGACTATGCCAAAAATCTGCGCCAACTCATTACCATGGATAGAGCGATGACGCGACTACCGGTGCCAGGTGAAACTTCACATGCCGATACTGTTTATCTTGCCGTGGTCGATAAGGACCAAAACGCAATTTCTTTCATAAATTCAATATTTCATTCCTTCGGCAGTGGCCTGTTGGATGCGCAAACAGGCGTTCTTTTCAATAACCGCGGCGCCAGCTTTGTGATCGATCCATTGCATCCAAACTGCATCGCTCCAAAAAAACGTCCTATGCACACTATTATCCCTGGGATGGTGAAAAAAGACGGGCGCTCTGTCATGCCATTCGGGGTCATGGGTGGGCACTATCAACCGGTCGGTCACGCTCATTTCATCACAAATATTTTGGATTATGGGATGGATGTGCAAGAGGCGCTGGACGCACCACGTGCCTTCGCATTTGCAGAGCAACTGCAAGTCGAGCGAGGATTAAAGACCAAAGTTGTAGAGGGATTATACGCCCTGGGGCATGACGTAGTGGAAGCCGGAACCGCGCTTGGCGGCGGTCAGGCAATACAAATGAATTGGGAGACCGGTGTACTTACTGGCGGATCTGATCCGCGCAAGGATGGATGCGCAATAGGGTATTAACCAGTGACCTGGCCGGCAGGATAGCATCCAGCCGTTATTGCGCGCTGACGCGCTAGAGCATTAATGATATCGCTTGTTGGGGTTTCAACTCCTACCAAACGACCTAGTTCGCAAACCGCTCCGAGCAAGGCATCGAGTTCAAGAGATTTTCCCGCCTCAAGGTCTTGGAGAGTTGAGGTTTTGTGGTCGCCGACTTGGACACCCCCATCTATCCGCCTCTCTACGTCTATTGGGAATCTCACACCCAACGCTTCACCAACAGTCCTCGCTTCCATCATCATTCTTCGAACAATGGAGCGAACTTCTGGATCAGCACCAATTTGTTGGAGGGTCCCCCCGGTTAACACGCTTATCGGATTGAATGACATATTGCCCCACAACTTTACCCAGATATCATCCCGAATCCGGGACCGAACCGGCGCTCTTAGGCCAGCAGCAATCATAGCTTCACTCAACGCCGTCACCCGATCGGTGCGAGAACCATCCGGTTCACCAAGAGGCACACGGTTTAATGCCACGTGTTGGATCACCCCTGGTTCAACAATCTCTGCGGCAGGATAAATCACACAACCGATCACTCTCTCCGGCCCAATGTGCTTCCACTGAATGCCGTCAGGGTCGAGAATTTTAATCCTTCGCCCGTCCAACTCACTGCCAGTTTTATAAAAATACCACCACGGCACACCATTGGTAGCCGGCACCACTGCCGTGTTAGGACCAAGAAGTGATGCCATTCTTGGGGCAATAGCTGGCACTGCGTGGGCCTTAACGCTGATAATTACATAATCTTGGAATGAAAAATCCTCCGGATTATCGCTGCAAGGTAAGTGAACTTTAATTTCTCCGCCACCCTCTCGTAAAGTTAGGCCGTTTTCCTGAATGGCGCGCAAATGAGGGCCGCGAGCAATCAGACTGACGTCGACGCCAGCGCGAGAAAGGCGTGCCCCGAGATAGCCACCAATCGCACCAGCGCCATAAATACAAATCTTCATTTCACGAGGCCTAACTTTTTCCCAAGGCCTATTCTTTGCAATTTCCCAGTCTGACCCTTAGGAATCTCCTCCACAAACACAATCTGGCGAGGGACTTTAAAATCTGCCAACCGTCCGCGGACAAACGCACGGAGAGTATCCGCATCAGGATGGGCACCCTCAGCTAGGACAACCGCCACCGCAACATCCTCACCGAGTTTTTCATGAGGAACAGCGAAAGAAACTACCTGCGATACGTCAGGATGATCCATCAAAACCTCATCTACCTCACGTGGGCTTATCTTCTCACCGCCACGATTAATTATCTCCTTTAATCGACCCGTGATTGTAAGATAACCGTCCCCGTCGATCGCACCCTGATCACCAGTGCGAAACCAGCCGTCCGAAAAAGCGAGTGCATTCGCCTCAGGGTTACCTTCGTAACCTTGGGTAACGTTAGCACCCCGGATAACAACCTCACCTATCGCTCCAGGAGACAGGACGTTACCGACCTCGTCCATGATCGCAATTTCAGGTCCAGCGGCAGGACCAACTGTGCCTGGCTTTCTTTGACCAGGCGGCAGCGGGTTACTCGCCATCTGGTGCGCTGCCTCGGTCATTCCGTACGACTCGATCACCGGAGTTCTGAACGCCTTTTCAAGTTCCTTCATAACCTGCGGCGGCAAAGACGAGGAGGAGGAACGGATGAAACGCAGTGGATTCATCTCAATGGTATCCCGATTGCGCGCCGCACGGCCCAGAATCGCCTGATGCATTGTTGGCACCGCTGTGTACCAGCTAGGCCTAAAATCAGCCATCCAACCGAAAAATTTAAGGGCATTAAAACCTGGGGTACATACGACGCTCCCGCCAGCCGCCAGCGATGAAAGCAACGCGGCCAACAATCCATGAATGTGAAACAAAGGCATTATGTTTAAACAACAATCGTCCGCGGAAAGCGCCAGTGTCTCGGCAATATGCCGAGAGGACGCCACAAGATTCCCTTGACTTAGCGGCACGATTTTTGGCCGTGAGGTGGTCCCTGAAGTATGTAAAATCAACGCTGTATCACCAGTTGCAACAGGATTATTGGAGCCTGGAAATGCTGCTCGTTGAGAGTGGAGCTCGAAGAGGCCAGCTATCTCCTTGTTGGGTTCCAGTTCGATTATCGGAATGTTCCGCTCCCTAGCAATGATCCGTGCTGGCGATTCCGAATTCGCCATTAAAATAAGTGCACTCGCATCAAGATCCTGCAAAAAGAAACTGAACTCCTCTGCGGGATATGACGGGTTAAGTGGAGCGGCGGTTGCCCCTGCCGCTACAGACACAAACGCGGTCGCCATGTGTGGGCCGTTCGGAAGGACAATCGCGACCCGATCTTTCCTTCCTAAACCCCAACTATTAAGCTTAGCAACCACCCCAGCCACATGTTCCCTGAGTTTCCGATACGTTAGTGACTCATTGTCAGGGGCAAAAATGGCAGGTGCATGGGCTGGACCATGCTCCAACAGTTTAACAATTGTGTCTTGCATTTACAGTTCCTGCCTATGGAGATCTTTACACAACGCACTGAAAGCCGTTCTCATTGCCAAATGAACACCAACGCTGACCTCCCTCCTGGGGGCAGGTTATTTCACTCGGTTGCCTTCAACTCAAACGAACTTTGCTATACCCCACACTAAAAGGAAATGCTATCAGCGCTTCACATTGTGTATCACCGCGGACGTGATAGGGTTCTAGCCTATTGGTGTGCCTAACGCTGAGGAGTCTTCCATGTCAACACCAGCAGTTTCGTCGACCGACATTAATCTCGGCACGAATCCTAATGATTTAGAACCATATTGGATGCCTTTCACGGCTAATCGACAATTCAAGAAAGCACCCCGCCTTCTCGTCAAGGCAAAGGATATGCACTACACCAATGCGGAGGGCCGCAAAATTCTGGATGGCACCGCCGGCCTATGGTGCGTCAATGCCGGTCATGGCCGACAGCCAATCATTGAGGCGGTACAAAAACAAGTTGCAACAATGGATTACTCGCCAGCCTTTCAGATGGGGCATCCAATGTCCTTCGCTTTAGCTGCGCGACTCGCTTCCATGATGCCAGGCGACTTAGATCATGTGTTCTTCACGAACTCCGGATCCGAGGCAGCTGATACCGCACTTAAAGTTGCACTCGCCTACCACCACGCCAAAGGGAATGCGTCACGACGAATTCTCATTGGCCGAGCACGTGGCTACCACGGGGTCGGTTTTGGTGGTCTATCCGTGGGGGGTATGGCCCCAAATAAGCGTCAGTTCGGAAACCTATTGGGCGACGTTGATCATTTACCGCACACCCACTCACTCGAGCACAACGCCTTCAGTCGTGGTCAACCGAAATGGGGATCACATCTGGCCGATGACCTTGAATCTCTGGCAGAGCTGCACGGCGCCCACAACATCGCGGCAGTGATAGTAGAGCCCATGGCAGGGTCGACGGGAGTATTAATCCCCCCGGCAGGCTATCTAGAACGCCTAAGAAAAATATGTACCGAGCTTGGAATCTTACTTATTTTTGATGAAGTCATTACTGGTTTTGGGCGATTAGGGGCAAGTTTTGCCTGTGAACGGTTTAATGTAATACCCGACATCCTTACTTGCGCCAAAGGTCTAACCAATGCGACCGTCCCTATGGGAGGCGTCGTCGTCCGCAAAGGTATATACGACACCCTCATTGCCAATTCAGAGCAGCCCATCGAACTGTTCCACGGCTACACTTATTCAGGGCACCCCCTGGCCTGTGCAGCGGGACTTGCCACCTTGGATTTGTACCGTTCGGAACAATTGTTCGAGCGTGCAGGCGAACTCGAGTCCTATTGGGAGGAGGGTGTCCACAGCCTAAGCGACGCACCTCACGTCATTGACGTACGCAACATGGGTTTAGTAGCGGGGATCGAGCTGGAACCCCGACCAGACGCACCGACGGCCCGCGCCTTTGAAGCATTTCTCAAATGCTATGAGGATGGAGTGCTGGTACGAACAACGGCCGACACTATTGCTTTATCCCCACCCCTAATTATTGAGCGCACTCAAATTGATGAAATTTTTTCAACAATTCGGGAATGCCTAAACACCGTGGCCTAAGCGTAACTTACCTGCAAAATTTGAAACAAGTTTGAACAAAGACGGTGGAATACAGTGGAGGAGATGCCGTGGCAACTGTAAAAATGGTCGAGGAAAATAGCGCTACTACAGAAGTTCGCGAAGTTTATGACGACATCAAAAAAACACGTGAAATTAATTATATCCCGAATATTTGGAAGACCTTGGCTACCCACCCCCCGACACTAAAAAGAATTTGGCTAGGAATAAAATCGGTGATGGCGGCAGGACGCCTGGATCCGCTAACAAAAGAAATGATTGCCGTTGCTGTGAGCGCCACGAACAAATGCGATTACTGCATTCGCTCTCACACAGCGGCAGCGAGAAAGTTAGGAATGGATGACGAGATGTTGGGTGAGCTGATGGCAGTTGTGGGGATGTTCAACCAAACCAACCGACTCGCCAATGGGTATCAGATTGAGGTGGACGAACAGTACATGTCCACCGGCTGAAATGCACGAGTGACTGGTTAATGACGAAAAGACCGATTAACTCAAAGTTCTACCCTGGCCCTAGGTTAACGTCCCCCTAGGGTCTCGGCCAAGTGTCGGGCTGCATGATCTAAAGCCTCACGCGATTTGTCGACCCAGCCACCCATACCAAAAAACCCATGAATCATGCCATCATAACAAATGTGGGTTGTTTCTACCCCTGCGGCAGCAAGCTTGTCAGCGTAGCTGATACCTTCATCCCTCAGCGGGTCGAATCCAGCGGTGATAACGAGTGCTGGGGGTAAGCTACTAGAAATGTCATTTAAAATCGGGGAAGCTTTCGGGTCGGTTCGCTCCGAATCATTGTTCAGGTATTGGTCAATAAACCATTCCATCAAAGGTTTCGTTAGGCGATAGCCTTGGCCAAGCTCCTCATGAGAAGGCTCTGACATAGTCATATCCGTGGCAGGATATATTAACAATTGATAGGCAATTGCCGGGCCTCCGCTCTGATCAGCCAGCTGAGAAACAACAGCCGCAAGGTTTCCTCCGGCACTATCCCCCCCAACAGCTACACGGGTCCCGTCGATCCCAAGCCCTGCAGCATTCGCAACAACCCATTCCGTGGTTGCTAGGCAATCTTCAACCGCCGCCGGAAATTTGTGCTCTGGCGCCATTCTATAATCGGTTGAAATAAGGACGCAGCCAGAGCGAGCGCAAAGCCACCGACAGATCCCCTCATGACTGTCGAGGCCTCCGACCACCCATCCTCCGCCATGAAAATATATTAGTGCCGGAGCGTTCTTCTTTGCCCCGATAGGTCGATAGATACGAACCATAATTTCTTCAGTGGGGCCAGGAATTCCCTGATCAACGACAGAATCAACCTCTACTGGATCTACAGAAACCGCTTTTACCAGGTTTAAAAAGAGCTCCCGGGCGGCATCGGGTTCAAGGTCGTAGAGCTCCGGATTTCCGGCGGCCTCTGCCTTTTCGATCAATAGTTTGGCTTGTGGGTCAAGTTGGCGCAATGTTACACCCCCCTTTTACTATGGCGCTATGGCAACCGAGCCTCTCTGATAATTTACGACTAACAAAACCCGAAAAGGGTGTCGCCAGGGTCCTTACAGAGTACTGTACTAAGCCCAATTCCATCAACTGGGGAAAACATTTAAACTACCTGTCTTATGTGGCTGGACGTCTCGGATCTTTATCGATTTTACGAAAGCCCGTTGGGGAAATTAACACAGCGGTTCCTTCTCGAGCGATTTCGCTGTTGTTGGCCTAACCTAACCGGCAAACGCGTCCTGTCCGTTGGGTATGGGACGCCCTACCTGCGCCGCCTCAACGACAAAGCAGAACGATCCCTGGCAGCAATGCCTCAAGGCCAGGGGGTCATCCATTGGCCTCCTAACCAACCAAGCTCCGTGGTGCTAACCGAAGAAAATAAATTGCCATTCCCGGATAATTCGATCGATCGAATCCTCTTAGTCCACGCCGTAGAGTTTACGGAACACCTGCGACCCATGCTTAGAGAAGCGTGGCGAACTCTTGCAAGCGGCGGGAGAGTATTGGTGGTGGTGCCAAATCGGCGCGGGGTCTGGGCTCAACTAGAAAGCACGCCATTTGGGCACGGTCAACCATACAGCGAAGGCCAACTCGATCGCCTTTTGCGAGATTGCTTGTTTTCACCTATTCAGTCTGATTTTGCTCTCTATGCACCCCCGAGTAGACGCCGAATTATACGTCGCGTAGCCCCAACGTGTGAAAAACTTGGAAGGCGCTGGCTACGACCATTCTCTGGAGTGGTACTAATAGAAGCAGAAAAGCAGGTTTATGCCCTTAGTTCCGGAATAATGACTAAGGGAGCTTCACGCCGAAAGCTCCGCCCAATCCTCGATAGCCTAACCTACACGCCTTCAGGCTCATCGTCCCGTTGCGCCGATGCTGGTGCCAACAAAAAAACCCCTTGCGCCCCAAATAGATTCGCAAAAACTCGTGCGCCAAAAAAGCGGCCAAGCGTACCACGCTGATTGACTGCGTACCTCCGCACGATTTTGATTTGTTCCTCTTTGCAAGTTTCTACGAAATCAGAAATCGTGGAGAAATGGATGTTAGCTGTCGCATACCAAGGGAGGGGCAAATTCTTGGTCACAGGCATCCGACCGCGTACCAAAAGCTGCCAACGGCAATGCCAATAACCAAAATTAGGAAACGAGACGATAGCGAAATGTCCGATACGAACCAATTCACGCAAAACTACGATTGGATTGTGGGTCGTTTGAAGCGTTTCGCTTAACACTATGTAGTCAAACGCACCCGTCGGATAATTTTTTAGATCAGTATCTGCGTCCCCTTGCACTACGGATAGCCCTTGGCGAAGACACTCCCTTACTCCTGCTGGGCTAATTTCGAGTCCCCGTCCATCAACATCTTTTTGCTCGACTAGATACCTGAGCAGCGAACCATCACCGCACCCTACATCAAGCACCCGCGCACCCGGCTCTATCAGGGTTGCAATAAGACGAAGATCAATGCGGATACCGTCGGCCTGTGAAAGCCCTGGCAATTCCGGTCTTTTATGGCTGTTTTTCATCCGGAATCCATCAAAACAATCCACGGTGTTTTGCGGCACCACGGAGAAATCCATTCAAAACATCAAAAAATTCTGGCTCATTCAGTAAAAAACTGTCGTGACCTTTATCGGTTTGAATTTCACAAAAACTGACATTTGCTG
>CAZSYW010000019.1:0-21659 GCA_964611315.1 uncultured Rhodospirillaceae bacterium | reverse complement strand
CCCCTATGGTTGGCGCAGATCCCTTGTCGACTATGGAGACAAGAATTTTCTGGTGTAGTTCTGGAAGTCTGGGTCTCGTTATGGTTTACTCAAACCGTCTCTCGTGCCCCCTAGAGACAACATTTGAACGTGATAATATGCACATATGAAATTTTCCAAGGGGAGCCTTTACGATGGCTGATCTAAATTGCGACGTCCTCGTGGTAGGGGGCGGGGTAACCGGAATTGCGGCGGCAACCGCAGCAGCTAGAAACGGCGCAAGCACGATGCTTATTGAAGCTCGTCCCTTTGTAGGTGGCAATGGAACCACTGGCTTGTGCTTACACAACTACATGACTCAGTCTCAAAAACAAGTCGTTTTCGGAATTGCACAAGAGGTCGTTGATCGCCTGATTCCCATTGGGGGTGCGGTCGGCCATATCCCATATGACGGATTTGTCAGTGCGGTCACCCCGGTTGACGGCGACCTATTCCGGATTGTGGTTACAGAGATGCTAGCGGAAGCAGGCGTCCAAATTCTGTATGGCACTCTAGTGGTTGGCGTGGAGAAAGATGACTCCGGAAACGTGACAGGAATAGAGACGGCAATGAAGGGCGGGACGCGCACGATACGATCGCGGACTGTCATTGACGCGAGCGGCGACGCAGACGTCGCTGCACTCGGCGGCGCACGGTTTCGCGTTGGAGAGCTCAAAACCGGCAGTATGCAGCCGGTGTCCATGCTACTCCATTTCATCGGCGTGGACACTGTCCGAGTCGCAGAGGAATTAGGGCAAGTAGCACCGGCAATGGCTACAAAACCCGGGCATCCCGATCCGTTCCCAGTTTACTTTGATGGCTCTTTCGCAGAGTGGAATGACATCATCATGGAAGAGGGAATTTTTCCGAACCGAAACCGAAATGTCTTTTTCAACACTGTCTGGCCGAACCGGCTAAATGTTAACACCTCGGCGGTAGTGAACGTAGATGGTACAGACCCTCTTGCCCTATCCAAGGCTACTGTTGAACTCACCAAGCAATGCGCGCGGATTGGCGAATTCATGAAAGAACATATTCCGGGTTTTGATCACGCCACTTATGTGCCAGCGGTTTTCGCAGGAGTGCGTCAAACTCGAAACATTGAGGGGCTCTATGAGATTTCGGACGAGGACGTTTTAAACGGCCATAAATTTGATGACACTGTCGGGCAAGTTTGCTTCCCGGTAGATATCCACGACCCCCTCACGAGCGAAGCTACGTTTCATCAAATCGGAGACGATGGCGCATTCGATATACCCTATCGAGCCATGGTCCCCAATGGACTCAACAACGTTCTAGTTGCAGGTCGCTGCATTTCAGCCAGCCATTTCGCTCACGGCGCTACCCGCAACATGGCACCATGTCTGGTGGGCGGGCAAGCTGCAGGCGTCGCGGCAGCACTCAGCGTACAAGGCAATACCGCTATTCCCGACGTAGATATCAAACGCCTTCAACAACACCTCCTAAAGGGCGGCGCTTATCTGGGTGAAAGATTTGTTGGCGACGGAAACTCATCCTAAGCACCTGTTAGCACTTCCAGCTACTGATACCGACTTGACCCAGTTATACGGAATCACATAGACGTTTCGTAACCCACAGAATTCACGCAATATCCCCACAAACCCAACTACTCAAGGGTTCCGACGTGTTCCTTCTTCACAAGATTCCAATCGATCTCGTAGCCTAATCCAGGTTTTGTGGGCGCGCGGACATAACCATCTTTGAAATCGATATCCTCCACCAACCCATAAACATTTGCTCCGGTGCACGGGAAAAACTCAAAAAACTCACAGTTTGGTACGGCCATCGTCACATGAAGGTTCGCAACGTTATTCAAGGAATTCCCGCCATGGTGAATTTCGCACTTCATGTTGAAGCCCTCGGCTAGATGACAAAGCCGAACCAAAGGTGTGATCCCTCCTGTCACAGCCACGTCGCCCCTCAAAATATCCGTAGCATATTGTGTTATCCATTGAGTCATCCCGTAGTAGCGACCTGGAGCATACTCGGTAGACATAATTGGAATATCTAGTTTCTGATGCAACTTCACATAGTTGTAAATATCCTCCTCCACTAACGGATCCTCATACCAATAGAAACACATGTCCTCAATGGCCCTACCGACGCGCACGGCATCTTCGTATTGATACGCCCACATGGAATCGAGCATCAGCTTCATGTCCTCTCCGACGGCTTCACGGACTGACCTTGAAATCTCAATATCTTGGATAGGATTTCCATGGGGGTGGATCTTGTGAGCGACCCAACCCATCTCCTGAAATCTCACAGCCTCTTCAGCGTATTCTTCCTTCGTCTCGTGGTAGGCCGTGCTGCCATAAACGGGTACACTCTCTTTGCATGTGCCAAGTAACCTGTGAATGGGTTGCCCGGCGATCTTGCCATTAATGTCCCAAAGACAAATATCAACAGCACCAATAGCTGCCAAGCTGGCGGCCCGCTTCATCTTCCAAAGTTTTTGCCATATCGACCCAATGTCTTGCGGATTTTGGCCGAGTACAACTGGCTTTAAAAATTCGATAAGGCCCGGAGCGGCATGGGCGGGACGACTCAGGAAGGCGTGACCGTTAATGCCCTCGTCTGTCTCCACGGTAACAACACTAAGCTGCTTTCTCCCACCTGACTTCAAGTGGCTTGTGCCAACCTGCCACCCCTCACCAGCCCAATCAAAGACGTCCACTTTTACATTGGTGATCTTCACTTCTACTCCCCCTCAGCGCTCTGTTTGTCTCGTTTTTCGTTAACCGTAGGAGCGATAATATAGCGACGAACCGTCATCCTGGGACAGCTCGCCCCCGGACTATCACTCAACCCGAATGAATAGGGTACAATCGGCGCTCATTTCTTATACCAAAGTTTCAGATTACCGCCGGCTTCCATTTTACTGAAACAGTTAATACGTAAACTGATTTGGGAATTCCGGGAAAACGCCCCGGGCCCCTGACCTTACTAAGGTGATGAATCATGAGTGAGGATCGCAGCCGCACTCGAGAAAGGGCTTGATTTGAACTGGACGGAACCGTAGCGTGAACGGAGTAACAAACTGATTCGCAAGAAACCTTAGAAATAACTTTGCAACTCGGCCAAATTGGACCTGCCTTCCAAACACAACGGATGTAGGTTCTCAGTCTAATGAAACGGCCGACGACAGAAACAAACATGAAAATTGATTAATGTCCTGGCAAGATGAACTTGATGAATTGCGTCGCCGTGAGGCTTTTGCTGAAGAATTAGGCGGCCCCGAAAAAGTCAAGCGCCAAAAAGATGCTGGCCGTTACACCATTCGTGAGAGAGTGTCGCGAATGGCTGATGAAGGCACCTTCCACGAAACTGGCAAAATTGCCGGTATAGCGGAATATGATGAAGAAAATAATCTTTCCAAGTTGACACCTTCGAATTTTATATTTGGCAGAGCAGCTGTTAATGGCCGACCTGTGATAATTGGCGGTGACGACTTTACCGTGCGTGGTGGTTCCGCCGATGCAACGATCCGTGAAAAGCACAACACGTGCGAGGAGATGGCTAACGCTCTGCGACTGCCTTTGATTCGAATGGTAGAAGGCTCCGGCGGCGGTGGTTCAGTTAAAACTATCGAAACCACAGGACGCGCAAACCTGCCTGACATGCATGACTTCGGCTGGGAAGTGCTGGTTCAGAACATCGGCACGGTGCCACGTGTCGCACTTGGGTTGGGATCAGTTGCTGGCCTTGGAGCCGCACACCTTGCTGCATCTCACTACTCTGTGATGGTTAAAGATAAATCAGCACTTTTCGTAGCAGGCCCACCAGTGGTCGCTCGCATTGGCCAAGAGCTTTCAAAAAATGAACTCGGCGGATACCAAATCCAACTGAAATCCGGAGCCGTCGATCATGCCGTCGAGACCGAAGAAGAAGCCTTTGAGTGCACGCGCCGATTTTTGTCATATTTACCAAACTCAGTGCATCAACTTCCCGCACGGGGTTCCTGCGACGACGATCCAAACAGAAAAGTCGACTGGTTGATAAGCGCAATTCCGCGCAACCCCCGTAAAATCTATAAAATGCGCCCAATAGTCGAATCGGTGGTTGACGAAGGTTCATTTTTTGAGATGGCCAATCAATATGGCCGATCCGTGATCACCGGCTTCGCTCGGTTCGACGGCTGGCCTATAGCACTCATGGCAAGCGATCCGTACTCCTACGGGGGTTGCTGGACCGCTGCCACCTGCAAAAAAGTTGCGAAATTTGTCGACCTTGCAGAAACCTTTCATTTGCCGGTGGTTTACCTGGTTGACTGCCCGGGCTTCCAAATCGGACTTGAAGCCGAGCAAAACGGCACCATAAAAGAAGGCGTGCGCGCCATGACTGCAATGGGACAATCCAAGACCCCGTGGTGTACGCTCATACTTCGCAACAGTTTCGGCGTAGCTGGAGCAGCGCACAAGAACGGCGGGAGATACTGTTCAAGATACGCCTGGCCCTCCGGAAGATGGGGCTCACTGCCACTTGAAGGTGGTATCGAGGCAGCCTACCGCGCAGATATTGATGCCGCTGATGACCCGAAAACAAAACTTGAAGAAATCGAAGAACGCCTGAATAAATTGCGCTCTCCATTTCGTTCTGCTGAGACTTTTTGGATAGAAGAAATCGTCGATCCTAGAAATACCCGCGCGCTACTTTGTGATTTTGCAAATATTTCGGCACCACTTCGCGAGCAAGGGCCAAGAAGTTTTTCGATGCGTCCATGATACGCAGCTACTGACTTGATAAAAAATAACAGCGTCTATGCGGAAACCGTTACCGGGCGCAACCGGTATTCAATTTTGAACGCAACACGAACAGGAGATCAAAAAAAATGGCCTTTTATGAATTACGTAAATACAAAATTCGAAAAAATAAAATGAATGATTGGCTAAAGCTAATGGAGGGCGAGATAATTCCATTTCAAGTGTCTAAAGGCATGGTAATCACCGGTTCTTTTCGAGGTGAGACCGATGACAGTGTCTACATTTGGTTACGCCGATTTAACTCCGAGAAGGAACGAGAGCGGCTTTACAAGGCTGTTTACGAGCACCCACATTGGGTTAACGACATTGCTCCACGTGTGGGAAAATTAATCCACCGAGAAAAAATCGAAGTCCAGAGGATCATTCCAACAAAAAAATCAACAACACAATAAATATTTCGCGCGAAACTAGCATACGAACTCCACCAAGCTCAGTTCGAAAGTCAGAGTGCGACCGGCAAGTGGATGGTTCGCATCGAGCGTCACACTCCGGTCGCTAAACTCAAGGACTTGCAAGCGAATTGGATTACCATTCGAATCTTCTGCCTCAAACACAGTGCCGATTTCTAATTCCATTTCATCCGGTATACCAGCGCGTCCGACACTATGAACATTTGCCGGATCACGTGCACCGAAAGCGTCCGCCGGCTGAAGAACAGCGCTCTTTCTTTCTCCCTCGGCCATCCCAACAAGAGCGGAGTCAAACCCTTTGACAACTTGACCACTTCCAATCGTCACCTCGAACGGTTCATTTTCTGGCGAGCTATCGAACTCAGTGCCATCAGAAAGAGTTCCCGTGTAATGGACTCGGACGGTATCCCCTATCTTAGCTTGTCTCATTTGGTTCCCTGTGCCTTGTTTCCGCTCACTCAACACTGACTGAGTCCTGCCTCGACTCTGCACCCAAGCCTCAACTTACGTGTGGCTGCCAGGCACTCACTCCTAAATACGTCATTTCCTGGTCGAAGCAACCAAGCTCTTCGCCACACAATTCTACGATTTACCATTAGGCTTTCCCCTGATATGGCGCCGCTAACTTACGTGTGAGATCCAGCTGAAAAAGGGTACTCATAGCAATGTCCATGGTTGGGTTACGTTTCAGAAGCCTTCGAAGATCATCTCTTGGCCAGGCAACGTAGCGCGTCGGCCGTTTGGTCCGCACCGTCGCCGTAGCATTTGAGTTTTGCAAATAGGACATTTCACCAATAAATGTTCCGTCCCTCAGAGAGGCAATTTCTCGTCTTTGCCGCTCAACAGCAACTTCCCCGTTATAGATTAATTTCACGTCCTGTAGTGGTTGATTCTCCGTCGCCAAAATTTCGCCCTCCATACTTTTATCCCAGCGACCGAGGTTCATTAGCTTCATAAATTCCACAGGAGAGAAATTTCTGAACAGCGTTTCATATAATTCGCGTTCCTCGTCTGAAAAGGTGATCCCACGATTTTGAATATACAACAACGCCACATTAACAATGTTGATAACTGCAAATACGGATATCCAGAAAATCACCAGCCACAGGGGACCAGCGGGTATAAAGTAATTGTAAATGATGCCAAAACAACATGATGCAATGGCCAGCACGCGAAGTACTAGAATATCACGCATTATATAAGCCAAAGCTGTCAATCCGAACGAGAGGTGACCAACTATCTCTATAACTGTCAGCGTCATGGGGTGCTCTCCATTAGTACCGATCCCGGGTTACCGAGAACCGCGATTTCAGCTCCTCATAGCGTGAAGCGTTCAACGATCAGACTGCTCGTCCTCCCTCTGAGAAGGCTCCACCTCATTTTGCGGTTCTTTGCGTTGGGCCGATTTCTCTTCCTTCGCGCGTTGTCGTTCCGCCCTTTTCATAGCGCGACTCTTTTCACGTTCACGACGGTCAAAACCATAATTTGTTTTTCGGGCCATAGGGGTCCACCCTGTCAGCTGCTGTAATCAAGAAGGCCCGCGTCTATGCAGGCCTTCGACATCTCGACATGTAACTCATTCCTCAATGGCAAGCTTTTCAGCTAAATTTTTACCATTTCGGCCAGATTGCAACTCGAAGTTAACCTTCTGACCTTCCTGTAAAGTGGTCCGGCCTGCCCGCCCCATTCCGGAAATGTGAACGAAAGCATCGGGACCACCCTCGTCAAGCGCAATAAAACCGAAACCCTTGATCGGTTTGAACCACTTGACGGTTCCTGTAACCATTAATAATTCCTATACATAATTTCCAGACTCCGTACAGAGCACGGATGTCGTCGGCCGAACGAATTGCAAAGAGTACCAGTGCTTTAATCAGCATGACAAAACAAGGTACGCCGGAGCCTCGAAGGCCTGATATGGCCTATATGACCAGATAAGGCGATAAAAACAAGAACAACATTAACCTATCCCTTACGTTCCTTGGCATAGGAGAGCAGAGGAGGAGTTTGTTCATGTATATTCCTGACGCTTTTAAAGCAGAAAATTTGGCTTGGGCTCATAAACTCATGAGTACGCACAGCTTTGCAACCCTTGTCTCTCAAGGGAAATCGGCTCTAACCGCTAGCCACTTGCCACTTTTATATCGCAATAAAGGGAGCGGCAAAGGGACTATCGAGGGCCATATGGCTCGCGCGAATCCTCAGTGGCGAGATTTTACAAAAGACACTGAGGTGATGGCCATTTTTACTGGACACCACGCCTATATCTCACCGACCTGGCATACCTCCACACCTGCTGTTCCCACTTGGAACTATGCTGTCGTTCATGCTTATGGCATACCAAGGTTGATCGACGACCAGCTCGCCATCCAGGCCCTATTAAAACGTATGGTCGCGACCTTTGATGCGTACCCGGACAAGGCCTGGCCCAACGATGAAGCCCACGAAAAATTTGTTCAGGCCATGATCCCCGACGTTGTCGCCTTTGAAATACCAATCGCCCGATTCCAAGCCAAATCCAAACTCAGCCAAAACCGCCCAAATCCTGATCGGCCCCGTATCGTCAAGGAACTCAAAGATTCAAGGATAGCCCAAGAGAGAGCACTAGGTGCCTTCATGGATGAAGAAAACATCTGAGAATATTTGAGCGCCCAGTACTCGAAACATTCCGTAAGACAGGCCAAGACCGGGCCCGGGAATCTGATTAGCTGGGGCGCTACTAAGCTGCAAACCGCCGCGAGACAAATCGCCTACTTGGTTTTTCGTCTCTATTCCGCACAGAAACAGAGTGGTGTTTCCGGCAATATGATCGGCCCGAGACCCTCGCTTCATCACAATATTCATGTGTGGGTTGTGACGCGTGTGGCCACATAGGCCATTTGCATCCTGCACCCCGCTTTGAATTCGGCACGGCGGACCCCATACAAACTCTCTTTTCTACCAGAGGCCGGCCCTTTCTTATGGGTAACGGCGCGCTATTCGAGCACTTGTTCCAGCACCGAGAACGAGTGATTCAACTGTTTCACCATATCCGAGGGTCCATGCGCTCACCAGATGGGTCACCGGCAGCTCCATAAGTCCAAAACTGGT
The DNA here is from genome assembly GCA_964611315.1 of uncultured Rhodospirillaceae bacterium. Taxonomy (GTDB): domain Bacteria; phylum Pseudomonadota; class Alphaproteobacteria; order UBA7887; family UBA7887. The sequence continues at coordinate 13,357 of CAZSYW010000019.1, read as the reverse complement.
CCTCGAGTATTCTGTTGTCAGCGAAACATTCCTATCTTTCTCTATCCATCTCTCCACCAACACCCGTATGACATTCCGACTAGGATAATAGCCCCATCTTGCCATCACTTTTTCGATGTCCGTTTCAGCAATCACAAATTCGGAAGAAACGTCCTCAAGGCCATACTCCAGGCTCAGAAAACGATCAGTCAATTGGGCTTCCCATTCGGTTGCGACGCGTTTTGATAGATCGGTCAAAGCCGGCCCATAAATTCGTTCAAGCAATTTTAAGTTACGTCCCGCAGTTTGATTCCCGGCAACCGCCTCGCCGTACAGCCACGTGTAGGCCGCGACACGTCGTTCCTTAATAGGATCCTGATATTGGTTATGAGGCGCTGCTGACACCCCGGCCGCCAGCAACGAAAACCAAAAAACGACCGGCCTAGTAATAAGCAAACAAATTTTCACGTTTCGCACTCCTGTTCGGGATCGATTTTGGCAAAAAAAGAGCTCGCCTTTTTCCTGAACAGGGAAAAAGGCGAGGAAGCATTGGCCCTGGTTTTGGAGGGAGGGATTTAAACCTAGGGCCAGTGCAGTTCGTTCTTATAATTCTGAGATCGGGTTATTGGTCGGGTGTTTACAACGCTAACGAGAGTGTGTCAACGAAAATAAAATAATGTTTCATCTAGTGAAATACAAAGAATAAGGGTATTTCTGTTGAGTTCCTGGGAGCCCGCAAAGGCTGCCCTCCAATGTCGGTTGTTCCTTCTCACATGTCCGGAAACGCCCCAGTGTGGCCAAGCACTTTCAGAAACATCTCTATTTCGGACTCTTAATTCTTTAGCAGCAGAAGCCAACCCACGTCTGGGGAACCCAAAAGCAAAACGCGATAGTTATTGCGCCACGAGGCCGGGGAAAGTATGTGCCAATTCGCCTGCCATTTGCTCCGCCACTACCTTGAGGGGGCGGACTAATTTTTTTCTTGCCGTAGCCGAAGTGAAAGCGGTCTTCACATAAACTATATTTACCGAACCAAACAAATTTGTGCCCACCATAACGGGTACACCGATACTGGAAACAAGGCTCTCATATTCCTTACTTGAATAGGTTGCATCCATCTCAGCGAAGCCTTGCTTGCGGATTTGTGCCAGGGCTTCCTGCAAACGAGAATAATCACGGGCTATGCGGTTCCAGGGCTCAGGATCGTCTTTTACTTCCTGGAGAAATTTATTGCGTTGATTTGCAGAGCAGTGCGCAATATAGGCAAGGCCGACGCTTGCTCCTAGAACTGGCAATCGAGAACCACGGGAACTATTTAAGGAAAGGGGGCCCGTTTTAAGCGAAGTCTCGACGACAAGCATTGCATCCTGATCAAAAATGGCAAACAGAGAAGGCCAACCATTTTCATGGCAGAAGTCATCTAGCAACGGGGACACAACATGACCCAACGCTTTTCCACGATCAAATCCGGCGCTCAGTGCCAATGTCTTTCCGGTAATATGATAATTTTGCTCACCGGGAGTTCGCGCTACGTAATGCGCATGTATTAATGTTTCGAGCATTCGAACGATGGTGGCCTTGTCGATACCGGTCTCACCAAAGATTTTACCAACGGTGGCATTCCCCTGTAATCGACTTACCGCATCCAGAACCTCCAGGACGCGTAGTGCAGCCGTAACCGGCTTGTAAGATGCCATTCCGAAAAAGCTCCAGCGCTCGACCCCATACAACTCACTGGCTAGCACTTCCAGACCCTTATTTCAATCAATGAAACGATCTTCCATTTATGACTGAGTAAGGAATAGTTCCGAAAACTGGCAGCAGAGCAGAGCGAGGATCGACCAGGGAACCGCTGCCTGCCTGCAAGAGGCGACTCACAATTGCTCCACCGAGCTATACAGACCGAGTGGGCGTGAAATATGCGGCTTTACTGTACGCTCCCTTCAAGTTTCGTAGAACGTTACAAACTCCTTAAGGGGTTCACGCACCGTCACAAGACTATTCTGGGGCGCCTCAACATCCTCATAACCAAGACACATACCGACATGGACTAATTCATGCTCTGGAAGATCAAGTTCCTTTTCGACAACGGTGTGATAATTGCCCCACGAGGCTTGAGGACACGTGTGTAGGTTCTGTCCACGCGCCGCAATGCATATATTCTGAAGAAACATTCCATAATCAAGCCAACTCATCCATCCCATGTCCTGATCGATGGTGAAAATCATTCCCACCGGAGCCCCAAAAAACTCAAAATTTTTGGAGTGGAAGTCTCGAGCGCTCTCACGGTCACCTTTTCTAATACCCATCGTTTCGTACAAGTCCCAGCCAACTTTTCTCCTGCGGGAAAGGTATGGGTCACGCCATTGTTCCAGGTAGTGATTACGATCACTCGAATGTTGCTCAGATTCATTCCAAAATGCCTTTAACACAACGTCGCAGAGCCGACGCAACGCGATTCCAGTAAAAACATGTACTTTCCAAGGCTGTGTGTTCGTGCCACTTGGGGCACGTCCTGCTACTTCGAGGATATGCTCGACTGTAGACCGGGACACCGGATCCGATCGAAAAGCTCGAACTGAGCGGCGAGTTGATATTGCTTCATCGACGTTCAACATTGTTGCTGCTAACTCCCATTACTTTTAGTTTGAAAGACCCAGGCGTTTCTCTGCCTTTCCGCGATTTGTCCGCGCCAATCCAAAACGTCCCGAGAAGGCCAAGTGCCAATGCAACCACACTAACTATGACAAATAGCCGTTCCCCGAAAAACTGACCTTCCCCTCACCCCGATTCTAAAGAAAACATTTGATCGAGTGATGAAACGGAGTAATCACGAGTACGCAACACGGGCTGTTTCGTAACGATCCAGATTGTCCTCGAACTCTCTCAGTCTTTTCCATATGGACCGTAACTCAGTGATAGTAGTCCAATTGTGCAAAAATAAAGCAAAGCCACCGTGCACTCTCCCAAAGGCGTTGGATACTTGAACTAGCACCCCCAACGTTATTAGTCCCGTGAACAAGCCGGGACCCATCAGCAGGTATGGCACCACAGTCATTATCTGGTCGTAAGAGTGAACCCAGATATTAAAATACCCATAATGCAAATAAAGCCGATGGTAGTTAAACCGAATACCCAGGAAGAGTTCCCACAAATTCTCTGGGCGGGCGTGGTTTACTTTATCATCCTCCCCTAAGACCAAATCCTTTCGAAAAGCGGCCTCAACCTTTTGATTGTTGTATTCAAGGCCTGGCAATCTCCATCCCACGAACCATGAAATAATTAGGCCTCCGATTGACACCACCAGCGCCCCCCATACCAGCGAACCCTCTATATCTCTCAGAATAGGCACATCCAATTTATCGCTCAGCCCATACAGGATTGGGATAAAAGCTATGAGAGTCATTACAGCTCGAACAATTTGTAACCCCAAAGACTCGATTATTCGCGCGAACCTATTACAGTCCTCCTGTATCCTTTGAGAGGCACCTTCAATTTCCTCCTCTACATTCCTCCATCTTGGGATGTAACCCCACGTGATTGCCTGCCTCCATCGCAAACCATAAATACTTGTAAACCAAGAAGTTAACGTAGCAAGAAGCACATACGGTGCCGCGATAACCAAAAATGAGGGATCACCTTCAAAAGAGTTTTTCACATAATCTAAAGAGATTAATTGTTGGTAAAATAGGGCTATACCTTCCTGCGGCTTATCCACATAGTCCGCAGAATTCTGCAAAAGATCGTAAAATTTTCCGTACCACGTGTTGAGTGCAACCGTCATCTGGACTTGCATCCAAATAGAGAAAATAAGAACAGCGCCCCCGCCATATGCCCAAAGGGCCCATTCTCTGGTTTTATAAAAGGATCGGATCATTGGCCATCACAAGAAGTTAGAATGGATATTGTTAGTCAACAGGTCGTACAGGCTTGGGCAAAGTCATCCCCCAATCGCCCACTTAGCGGGCGATGAAGTAGCCACAGAATGAAGCATGTGTCCAGTGGTCTCATTCTGCACATCCCGAGTTTACCTCCCCCCATGGCATTTTGGTTTGACAAAAAAACGCTCCCTCTAGTATGGCGTTTTTCAAATTTGCTGAACTTAAATCGGCGCCATGTAAATTTGCATCACGCAGATTGGCCTTGTGCAAATTTGCACCTTCAAGCTCAGCAAAATACAAATTGGCTCCTCGAAGGTTTGCAACACCCAAATCTGTTTCAACCATATTTGCAAAGGCTAAATCACATTCGCGCAAACTAGAAAAACTGAAATTCGCCTTGCTCAAGTTGCTACCTCTGAGATCGGCTTTCATCAAATTCGCGCCCCACAAGTCCGCATTTCTCAAATCTGCTTGGGCCAATTTTGCTGAACTCAAATTGGAGCCAGTCAAAGTCGCCCCAGATAGTTGGGCCTCACTAAGGTTAGACCCACTTAAATTGCAACCCTCACACGCCTTAGTTGCACGCAACTTCTGCAAGTCCATTTCATCGAAACCATTAACAGGACTTTCTTTTACCGTCGAAACAATCAAGACTACCCAAACGAGTAACCTGTTGATGTTTTTCATCTTATTAACCAATCGTTCAAATCGACCCACTCTGGACCGCTTTAAAAGCTCGTGCTTCGGCGCTATCGTTCCGAAGGTCTACGGCTTAAGAGAGTTATAAAAACTACCTAAAGAAACAATTCGACACGCAGCATTTAAAGGAGAGGAGCCATGCTAGACCAATTCCCGGTTGATGCAGATAACTTTGATGGACCTGTTTTAGTCACCGGAGCCGGAGGCTGCATCGGAAGCTGGGTTCTAACTTTGCTTTCCCGAGCCCGAGTGCCTGTTGTCGCATTTGACTTGAGTTCTGACAAGCGCCGTCCAAGTTTATTATTGGATGAATCGACCCTCGACAGTATCACGTGGATTCAGGGCGATATAGCAAGGGCTGAAGATATCTCAAAAGCCGTAGAGGACAGCAACGCCGACGCGATAATACATTTAGCAGCCCTGCAGGTCCCTTTTTGCGCCGCAGATCCGATTGATGGCGCAAATGTGAACGTGGTGGGGACAGTAAATGTCTTTGAAGCGGCACGACACAACAACCTAAAACGCCTAACATACGCGAGCTCGGTTGCGGCTCACGGAACTCCGAGCGACAGTCCATTCCTTGCTACACTTTATGGCGCATACAAAGTCTGCAACGAAGCAGTCGCTCGCGTCTACGGTCAAGATTGGGGCGTACCAAGCATAGGTCTACGGCCTAGTATCGTATACGGAGTTGGACGGGATCAAGGGATGAGCTCCAAACCCACTTCTGCATTGTTGGCAGCAGCAGCCAACACGGAATACACGATTCCATTTTCCGGACCTATGGCAGCATTACATGCAGGCGAAGTCGCGTCTGCATTCATTAAAGCAGCGTCAAAAGCGAGAGACGAAACGTCTGTATTTGATATCAACGGTGTGTCAACCTCCGTAGAACAATGGGTTGAAATCTTGCAGCGCGCTCAACCTGAGGCGCGTATAAACGTAAAAGGTGCTGCGTTACCTTTTCCTGCATCGTTGTCAGACAAGCCAATTAGAGAGTTTTTAGGCGACTACGGAAAAGTTGATCTGGAAGTCGGGGTAAAACAAACTTTAGCCGATTTTAAAGACCTGCTAGAGCGCGGAGTTATTTCGATCGACAACCTCAGCTGAAATAGGGACAACTATAATGACGGTCCAATACAACATCATCGTACATGGAAACAACCTAAGACTGCGAAACGGTTTTCTCGCACTCGCCAATGCCACCTTAGTTACCAGCGACGTTGGCCCCATCTTGTTTGACGTTGGACATTACTGCAATCGGGTCGCCTTGTTGGAAGGCCTAGCAAAACAAGATATGAAAACAGACGATGTCAAAGCCGTGTTCCTGTCTCATTTGCACTTTGATCACTGCAACAACATCGATCTTTTCCCCAATGCAAAAATTCTGGTGAGCCGCAAGGAATGGGATTATGCCGGAAATCCTCACAAAGAAGATATGTTCATCCCTTGGATGGTAAAGGAGCAACTACAAAAACATGATCTAGAACTGATAGATGGTGAGGATCGCATCACCAATGGAATTCATTATTTTCCGGCACCGGGTCACACGCCTGGCTCTTTTGCACTGAAACTGGATACAGAACATTCTGGCTGCGTCGTAATAGCGGGGGATGCACTAAAATACCCAAAAGAAGCCGTGAACCGGAAGTGCGACATGGCGTTTGATACCATTGCGGCTGGCACGACCACCATTGAAAGGATACTAGACATGGCCGACCGCATCGTTCCCGGACATTTCCCTGAGCTCGTGAAACACGATGGACGTTTCACCTGGGAAGAAGCCGCTGAGTTTCCCCTTATGGTCCGCTAACTCAATCGATTTTGGATTTAGACGATGCGTTTAATTGATTTTTTTGATCGAGGGGTCTTGATGGAACCCGATCGCGCCGCATTCATAGATGAAAACGGCGCTATCACCTACAGAGACGCCCAAATACAAACAAACCAAATAGCCAATGCCTTGCTTTCCGAGGGAATCGAGCCTGGCGATGTAGTAGCTATTTATAGCCCAAACGATGCTCGCGCCTTTCTATGTATGCTCGGCGTACTCAGGGCGGGCGCGGTTTATCTAAACTTGAATGGATTGAGTCTTATTGAAGAAAATTTGTATGTACTTAAAGATCGACGGGCCAGCCTTCTTTTTATTCATAGCCAATTTTCAGAACATCTTGATGTTATTTCCAATGGGGCGACCGACGTCACGCATGTGATAGGCATTGATGAGCCTATTCAAAGCGCGCCGTGCCTGGCGGATTGGCTCCTGCTGCAACCCACAACATTCCCCGACGCCCAAAGAAACCCGAACGACGCTGCCTGCCTCTTTTCGACAGGAGGGACAACTGGTCGCTCGAAAGCCGCGATACTCACCAACAGAGTATTTGAGACTATGATAGCCAACGCGAACAGCGCGATGCCTCATCAGTCCCCACCTGTACATCTGGTAGCGGCCCCCATTACCCACGCTGCAGGGTTAGCGGCCATGTGGCTGTTTCCCTTAGGAGCAACCAATGTGATCATTGCTCGTCCAGACCCTGAAACAGTAATGAAGGCAATCTCAAAGTATAAGGTCACCACCCTTTTCCTGCCACCCACTGTTATCTACATGATGCTGGCCCACCCACGCCTAAATGAATTCGACTACAGCTCACTCGACTATCTGATTTATGGGGCCGCTCCGATGTCCGTTGACAAACTCAAACAGGCGATAGACATCTTTGGACCTGTGCTCACCCAACTCTATGGGCAAGCGGAGGCCCCGATGATGTGCACTGTGATGTCTCCATCGGAACACGTTCGGTGGATTGAAACGGGAGTGGAGCAGCGCCTGGCAAGTTGTGGTCGTCCGTGCTTGCTTACAGACCTTGCAATTATGGATGATTCGGGAAATCTCCTGGGACCTGAGGAACGAGGCGAGATCGTCGTCCGTGGCAATCTGGTAATGGCGGGATATTACAACAATTCGGAGGCCAGCGCCTCTGCCAGCACACATGGCTGGCATCACACCGGCGACATTGGCGCCACCGATGCGGAAGGTTACGTCTACATACTAGATCGCAAAAATGACATGATTATTTCAGGCGGATTCAATATATACCCGAGTGAAATCGAACAAGTGCTATGGGCATTACCCGGAGTGCAGGACTGCGCCGTGATCGGAGCCCCAGATGAAAAATGGGGCGAAGCCGTTACAGCTGTAATCGAACTTGTCGAAAATGCAGAAGTAGATGAAAAAGCAGTAATTGCTCACTGCAAGGCTGAACTCGGTGGGGTAAAAGCACCCAAGGCCGTTTTCTTTTGGGACGAACTACCACGCAGCCCAGTAGGTAAAGTCCTACGCCGCAGGGTAAGGGACCAGTTTTGGCAAAATTATGATCGGACTATCTGATTCTCTCGCCCTGAAGGACAGTCAGTCCCCACCACCAAGCGCGTCGATCCTTGATTTTACAGCACGCGCATCTGCACTATCCGTTGGAAGCCGCTCCAACAGACGTTGCCAAAACTGCTGAGCGACGCCTATTTCTCCGCGTTCCGAAGCGGCCAAACCAAGGTACCACAAAGCATCTAAGTGAGACCCGTCAAGTTTGTTAATCCTTTCGTAGTTAGCAACTGCAATTGCTGGGATTGGTCCGCTGCCAGCTCTTTGGGTGGCTACTTCCGCCTGAGAAATCAGAGCTTCGATATCATTCGGCGCGAGCTCAAGTGCACGACCGTACGCCAACTCAGACGCGGGTAAATCACCAAGAACCCGACGCGCGTTGCCGAGCCGTTTCCACCCTTGGATGTCGTCGGGGCTTTCCTCAAGTCTTGCCGCCAGACGCTCTACCATACTTTGAATCATATTTGCTCTGTCGCCCGCACTCATTTCGCCAGCCGCTTCAATATCGGCAGCGCTTGGACCCGGCGGTTCCTCACTACGAACAGAAGCGGATGAGCGCGGCTCCTCTCCAACCGAGGCCACGTTAGGCAACTGTATCCCAGTATCCCCGCCTAATGCTTGCAGTTGAGATTGCAGCTGAGGAAGCCATGCCTCTGATGGATCGACCTCTGCGACCAGCTTACTCCAGATTGCCCGGGCTTCCTCACTCGCACCACTCTGTGCCCTGGAAAGGCCAATGTAGTACCGAGCTGCCTGGTGTCCCGGGTCCCGAGCTAACACCAACTCAAACTGCTGCCGGGCAGCTGGCGTGACCATACCGTCTCGGCTAAAAACGATTGTTTCACCGATGGCAGCCACAATATCATTGTCGTTCGGGGACAAAGCCGCGGCCTCTCGGTAGGCACCAACAGCCTCATCAAAACGTCGAGTAAAAGCGTAGGACCTTGCTAACAAGGTCCACCCCTCGACATCATTGGGATTCTCCTCCAGCCGAGAAACCAAACTAGCAATTGCCTTATCGAACTCGCTACCAACCTGCGCCTCAGACGCATTATTGCGACCGGCAAGAGGTTGATCCGGTAACTGGGGGCTTCCAAACTTTTGGTACAAAGCACCCCCGGTAAAAGGAACCATGAGCGCCAATATCAGGACCAAACTCCAAACACCCTGACCGCTTTTAGGCGGTGTGTGAACGGCCAAGTCACGAGCCCCGCCGGCGGCAAGGATGCGCCGTTCTATTTCCGTTGAGGAAGCTTGATATTCATCCTCGGAAATAAGTCCTCTCTCTTGATCAACTGCCAACTCCTTAAGTTGCTCCCGATACACTTGTAGATCGTATCTAGCCCTTACGATAGATATCCGCTCCCTTCGCAGCAAAGGGCGAACCAGCAACACCACTGCCAAACCCGCCATAATGATAAACGGCCACCATGGACTCATTAGATCAGTCGTCCTCCTCGCCGGAAATTAAACGTTCGACTCGTCTTCGCTCTGCCGAACTCAATTCTTCTGGACGACGGCGCGTGTCGCCAGCGCGCCTCAGAAGCCGCACAACAACTATTGCAGAAAACAACATAATCAGCACTGGCCCGAACCAAAGCAGATAGGTTTTGGGTTTAACAGGTGGCTTCAACAACACGAAATCGCCATAGCGCGCCACCAGATACTCAGTCACTGCAAGATTGCTCTCACCCGAGACAATACGTTCCCGCACTATTTTCCTGAGATCCTTGGCAAGCTCAGCGTCGGAGTCAAAGATCGATTGGTTCTGACAGACGAGGCAGCGAATCTGTTTTGCAAGGTCGCGAGCACGTTCTTCCAGCAGAGGATCATCTAACGGAGCATCATTTTCAAACGCCATTGCTCCGGTTACCGACAATGTCGTCACCATGAACGCCGCTGCTAACCAGGTCTTCATTGGCTAAGCTTTCTGATAAGCGGCAATAAATATTTTTCGAGGTCCCTTGGCGTAATAGGCCCTACGTGCTTGTAGCGAATCCTGCCAGTCTTATCTATGACGAAAGTCTCCGGGACACCGTAAACTCCTAGGTCAATTCCGACTCTCCCATCTTCATCCGCGCCAACGCGATGGAAGGGATCTCCGAGTTCATCGAGCCAAGCACGTGCGTCTTCAGGCTTGTCCTTATAATTGATACCGTGAATTGAATACGTGCCGCTCCGCGCTAACTCCATCAAAAGTGGATGTTCGACCCGGCATGGCAGACACCAGGAGGCAAATACGTTAACCAAAGTTACACGGCCGACCAGGTCCGATGACGCCAAGCCTTTTGTTTCATTGTCAAGAGCCGGTAAATCAAACACCGGCACCTGCTTATCAGTAAGGGCAGTCGGCACGGCTGAGGGGTCAAGTGATAACCCGCGCAAAAAGAAAGCACACAAAACCCCGAACACGATAACCGGCAGCAAGTATAAAATGCGGCGTGATTTCATCGGCCTACCGCGCTACTTCTGCCGCTGTCTCACCTACCATCGAACGCCCATGGCTTCGGTTTGGCGCCCCAACCCGATGACGACGATCGCTCACTGAAACTGCGCCTCCCAATGCCATTACTATGGCGCCCAACCATATCCAAGCAACCAGCGGATTGTAGTAAATCCGCGTCGACCAGCCTCCCTGACCCGCCGGATCACCGACCACAGCATACAGATCACCAAGCCACAGTGTGTGGATTGCGGCCTCGGTAGTTGGCTGTTGCTGCACGGGATAAAATCTATTTTCGGGCCAAAGCTCAGCCACTAAATTGCCTGCTCGGGTAACTGTGAAGTGGCCACGATCTACTTCATAGTTTGGACCCTCCGCGCGAACGACCCCGTTAAATAGAAAATCTAAACCCGCGACGGAGACAGTATCGCCCTGGCGCATCACCTGAATTGCTTCAGTCCTCCACGCACTGGATGCTGTGACACCAGCTACCAACAAGGCAACACCAAAATGCGCAATGCTCATGCCATATGCCGCCCTCGGAATTCTCATTGCGCGCTTAAAACTGTCAATTACCGATACACGGAACAGGCGAATTCTGGTGACCAAGTCAAACAACACGGAAAAACCCAGCCAAACACTAAGCGCAATTCCAAATGCTCCAAACACCGCATTGCCCCACGCCTGATAAACACTCCAGAGTAGAATGAACGCAGTCACGCCTCCTACGACCTTAAGTCGCCCAATGACACCAGAAAGATCCGCACGCTTCCAGGCGAGCATCGGCGCAATACCTGCGAGCACCACGAGAGGCGCCATCAAAGGAATAAAAACAGTATTAAAATAAGGCGGTCCAACTGAGACCTTTCCCGCGCCTAAAGCATCAACAAACAACGGATAGAGAGTTCCCAACAACACGGTAGCAGCTGCAGCGCTAAACAAAAGATTGTTGAGCACCATGCCACCCTCTCGGGAAACTGGAGCAAAAAGACCGCCTGCCTTCAAGTGTGGCGCCCGAACGGCAAACAATATGAGAGAACCACCGACAACAAATACTAAAAAACCGAGTATAAACACGCCACGCGCGGGGTCCGTAGCAAAGGCGTGGACAGAGGTCAAAACCCCGGAACGAACCAAAAATGTTCCGAGCAAGCTAAGCGAGAATGCGACGATCGCAAGCAGTATTGTCCACGCTTTCAACGCGTCGCGTTTTTCACATACAATCGATGAGTGAAGTAAAGCCGTTCCAGCAAGCCAAGGCATGAACGACGCATTTTCCACCGGGTCCCAAAACCACCAGCCACCCCAGCCCAACTCGTAATATGCCCACCAACTGCCCAACGCGATGCCGACCGTGAGAAAACTCCACGCGATAAGCGTCCAAGGCCTGACCCAACGCGCCCAAGCAGCATCCACTCGGCCCTCAATTAAAGCCGCAATAGCAAAAGAAAACGCGACGGAGAACCCGACATAACCCAGATAAAGAAACGGTGGATGAAACGCAAGACCCGGATCTTGAAGCAAGGGATTAAGACCATTGCCATCAAGTGGAACAGGCATTACCCGCTCAAATGGATTTGAGGTAAACAAGCTAAAAGAGAGGAACCCAACAGCAATCAGAGCCTGTACCGACAACACCCGAGCGCGAAGGGCGGGCGGCAAATTACCCCCAAACAAGCTGATCGCGGCCCCAAACGTGGCCAAAATCAGGACCCACAACACCAGCGACCCCTCGTGATTGCCCCACACACCCGAGATTTTGTAGAGCATAGGTTTCGCTGAATGCGAATTACTAGCAACATTGAAAACTGAAAAATCTGAAGTCACATAGGCATTCATCAGCGACAAGAACGCAACCACGATGAACAACCACTGAGCACCAGCGGCAGCACTTGCGACAGCCATCAATCGCCCATCTCCTCGTGCCGCCCCAATCATCGGAACCGTCGCCTGAACTAGAGCCACGGTAAGCGCCATTATTAAAGCGATGTGCCCAACTTCAACGATCATTCACCACCACCTTTCCAATTGCCCGATTTTTTCAATGCCTCTGCAACTTCCGGTGGCATGTAATTTTCATCGTGCTTGGCCATCACTTCATCCGCAATGAACCGCTCAGAACCGTCCAAGGTGCCCTGAACAATAATGCCCTGACCCTCGCGGAACAGGCTCGGGAGAATACCTCTATAGGTAACCCCAATGGTGTGGTTTAGATCGGTCACACGGAAATGCACCGTCAGGCCATCAGTATCGCGTACAACACTACCCTCCTCAACCAACCCCCCCATACGAACACGTTGACCAGGCTCGACGCTTTTTTCAGAAATTTCGGTTGGGCTAAAAAAGAAAACCAGGTTGTCGCGAAAAGCACCAATCACAAGAGCAGTTGCTGCGCTAAGAAAAACCATTGCGCCCAGAAAAACATAGAGACGCCTTTTTTTACGTGTCATCACTCTGAGTCACCATCATCGTCCAACTTTAGCGTATTTTTATCGATTCTTTGCAACGCGCTAAGTTCCGAACGCCTGGCTCGATAACCGGATACAGACATAGCAAGGAGCCCGATCAATATCACACTGGTAACCGCATAGGCAGACCATATGAAGTGTCCATCTCCCCCCATTGCAAAGTACTCCGTGAGCGCGTTCACGCTCGATCCTTGACGACGATGGGTTTGGACTCACCTTGCGCCCGACTGATTCTCAGCGAACGTACTCTGGCGGACAGAATTGCCGATCGCATTCGGACAAGCAAAACTGAGATCATATACGCTACATACGCTAATGCCATGACCAGCAAAGGCCACAACATCGTTTCATGGATAGAGGGTCCTGACATTTTCAACACACTGGCCCCCTGGTGCAAAGTGCGAAGCTCAAGTATGTCCACCGAGAATTTAATTATGGGTACAAATACGAATCCGACCATTGCCAAGACGCCGGCGGCGCGCGCACCCTTCTGCGGATCATCGAATGC